>NZ_FMAY01000005.1 GCF_900094925.1 Kosakonia oryzendophytica
GACCGATCAGGGCCCGGAATTTACCTGCCGCGCGCTCGATCAATGGGCCTTTGAGCATAGTGTGGAACTACGGCTTATCCAGCCAGGTAAGCCAACGCAGAACGGATTTATTGAGAGTTTTAACGGACGCTTTCGCGATGAGTGTCTGAATGAACACTGGTTCAGCGATATTCTTCATGCCCGGAAAACGATTAATGACTGGCGGCAGGATTATAACGAGTGCCGTCCCCATTCATCGCTGGATTACCAGACACCAGCTGAATTCGCAACGGACTGGCGAAACAGGAAATATGAAGAAAAACCAACCGACATTACTAACTGAAGGTTGTATCTAATCCCGGGGGCAGATCAGTAAAGTTGTAATGTCCGTTCTGGGCTAAGTTAAGATGTCCGTCAGGTAGATTTACCCTCAAGGGATTCTGATGACGGCTCATGCAGCGGAGTTTTTTTACTTTGGATGAAGTTAACCGACTCAAAATCATTCAGGATGTCGTCGACCGGCGTCTGACCACGCAGATCGCCGCGCAGCACTTGGGTATCTCTTGTCAGCTATATCAAGCTAGGGCATGTGAAAATTTCGGCGGCTTGATAGTGATGCTTAATTGAGGTTAATCAACATCTGTTATTTATGCTCTACATGCAATGTAGGTAGAATTATAGATTATTTTAAATAATCAAAAATTTATTATATTAATCAATGATGAAACACCAATGCATCAGCGTTTATGAAACATCAACATCGATGTCAGTGCTGCTTACCCATCCATCAAGCTTATCAGCCCATTCCTGCATCATCACTTTACGCTCATCAAGATACGTCGCATGGTTGTAAGTGCGGCGAACATTGTTGGTATCAGCGTGCGCAAGCTGAGCCTCGATAGCATCAGGCCGATAGCCCATCTCGTTTAAACGGGTACTTCCTGTAGTTCTGGTTGCATGTGGACTATAAGTTCCGCTCCAGCCGAGGCTTTTAAGTAGCTGACGCAGCGAGTGTGATGTCATCGGGCCACGTGGGTTATCTCGTCCCGGAAAAAGGTGCTGTCGATGCCCGGTTAATCCCTGTAGCGTTTTGAGCATGTTGACGGCTTGAGAGGGGAGGGGAATAACATGTTCCCTACGAGCTTTCATGCGCGTCGCCGGTATGGTCCATAGCGCATTATCGAGATCGAATTCTGCCCATTCAGCTTCGGTGACTTCGGCTGGCCGCGCCAGCGTCCACCACATTAGCCACATGCAATAGTTAACCTGATATGAGCCGCGACTGTTATCAAAACAGCTTAATAGCTTCCCGATTTGCTGTGGATTCAATGCCTGTTTATGCTGTGTCTTATTCGCCGGAAGCGCCTTGCGTACAGGCCAGACAGGATCGCTGTCAGCTCTAAGCGTTGCCACTGCCAACTCGAAAACCGATGAAATGGTACGTCGGGCTTCAGCAGCAACAGTCGGAGCGCCGCGTTTAGCGGTTTCCTGAAGAATTTTAAGAATGTGGTGTGGGGTGATCTCTCTGACAGGGAGCTTACCGATTGCGGGGAAAACCACACGTTCAAGCATATCCAGTCGGCGTGTTTTGGTAATTTCGGCCCAGTCTTTCATCTGCAACCACTCTTTGGCGATCAGCTCAAAGGTGTTAGAAGCATCATTGACCTTGCGGATCTTATCTAACTGACGAGCCTGTGTCGGGCTAACTCCATCTGCGACTTGCCTACGCGCTTGCTCGCATTTCTCGCGAGCTTCGGCGAGCTTTATCGCTGGATACTCACCCAACGCAAACATGCTTGATTTACCGTTGAGTTTAAATCGATAGCGCCATGCCTTTTTGCCATTGGGTTTCACTTCGAGGTAGAGACCATTAAAGTCATTGAGTCGATAGAGTTTTTCTTTCGGCCTGGCAGTGCGGCATTGCGTATCAGTGAGCATAGCGGGTCCTTGACTATTTCTTATACCGTTATTGTACTCACCTAAAATGATAATGAAAACGGATTGTACTCATCTATGTACTCATTTTAGACTGCGCTTTCATGAGATCACATGAGACAATGTGGAATAAAAAATCCACGCAAGTGCGTGGATTTTAGAGGGTTTTGTGAGCTTCATGAGATGTTATGAAACCTCATGAGACAACAAAACTTATTTAGACGTTAAACAGGAAGTTCATGACGTCGCCGTCTTTGACGATATAGTCTTTACCTTCTGAACGCATTTTGCCGGCTTCTTTCGCGCCTTGCTCGCCTTTGTAAGTAATAAAGTCTTCATAGGCAATAGTCTGGGCGCGAATAAAACCTTTTTCAAAATCGGTGTGGATTTTCCCTGCCGCTTGCGGCGCGGTCGCGCCAACCGGAATGGTCCACGCGCGGACCTCTTTCACACCGGCGGTGAAGTAGGTTTGCAGGTTCAGCAATTCGTAACCGGCGCGGATCACACGGTTCAGGCCCGGCTCTTCCAGCCCCAGTTCTGCCATAAACTCTTCACGATCGGCATCGTCCAGCTCGGCGATGTCGGACTCTACTGCGGCACAGACGGCAACCACGACAGAGCCTTCTTTGGCGGCGATTTCACGCACCTGATCCAGATACGGGTTGTTCTCGAAACCATCTTCATTGACGTTAGCAATGTACATGGTCGGTTTCAGCGTCAGGAAGCTCAGGTAGCGGATGGCTGCTTTATCTTCGTCCGTCAGATCCAGCGAACGCAGCATGCCGGCATTTTCAAGCTGCGGCAGGCATTTTTCCAGCGCGGCCAGCTCGGCTTTTGCATCTTTATCGCCGCCTTTGGCTTTCTTCTGCACACGATGAATCGCGCGTTCGCAGGTGTCCAGATCGGCCAGCGCCAACTCGGTATTGATAACGTCAATGTCTTCCGCTGGATCCACTTTGTTGTTCACGTGGATGATATTGTCGTTTTCAAAGCAACGTACAACGTGACCGATGGCTTCGGTTTCACGGATGTTGGTCAGGAACTGGTTGCCCAGGCCTTCGCCTTTGGACGCGCCTTTTACCAGACCGGCGATGTCCACAAACTCCATGGTGGTTGGCAGAATACGCTGCGGTTTGACGATTTCCGCCAGCTTGTCCAGACGCGGATCGGGCATCGGTACGACACCGGTGTTCGGCTCAATGGTACAGAACGGGAAGTTAGCCGCTTCGATACCGGCTTTGGTGAGCGCATTGAACAGGGTGGATTTACCTACGTTGGGCAGGCCAACGATACCGCATTTGAATCCCATGATGTAATTACCTTAATCTCTTGATAATCAACCCGTTACTAAAAACGGATTGCAGAAAAGTGAATAACTTCGCCTATTATACACGTAACCGCTGTAACGCGCGGCAAAAAAGCCGCAGCGCACGGTTTTACTGCGCCTTAAAGGCGTGCAGGCGGTTAGTGGCTTTGGTTAAACCATCTTTCAGCCAAATCTCGGTACAACGCGCCGCTTCGTCTACGGCATCGTCGATCAACTTCTGTTCAGAAACCGGCGGCTTACCCAGCACAAAGCCAACAACTTTGTTTTTATCGCCCGGATGACCGATTCCCACGCGCAAACGGTGAAAATTCGGGTTATTCCCCAGTTTGCTGATAATGTCCTTCAGGCCGTTATGACCGCCATGCCCGCCGCCGAGTTTAAACTTTGCCACACCGGGCGGCAGATCAAGCTCATCGTGCGCGACCAGAATTTCGTCCGGGTTAATGCGATAAAACGTCGCCATCGCCGCGACGGCTTTCCCGCTGAGGTTCATAAACGTCGTGGGAACCAGCAGGCGTACATCTTCGCCAGCCAGATTGATGCGCGAGGTGTAACCAAAAAATTTCGGCTCGTCACGCAGTGGGGCGCGGGCGCGATCCGCCAGCAAATCCACATACCAGGCGCCCGCGTTGTGGCGTGTCGCGGCATATTCGGCGCCGGGGTTTGCCAGCCCGACAATCAGTTTAATCGTCACTTTTTATTCCTGACCAGATCAATCTTCGGCGCGTAGTGTACGTTGTGCAGCGCGCGATGACAAAATTCTCACAGCGAAACGCGAATAATGTTAATGATTGCTCTCATGAACCATTCGAATTTCAACGAGTTCAGTAGCTTATTTGTAAATTTGTGTTAGTCGGATATGTGTAATTGTGATCGCCTCCGCAACCGCTATAAAGCTCGCTGTCTATACTTTATCCACAAGGATTGGGGTGATACCCGTCCAACCCATCGTTCCGGAGGTGACATATGAAACGCAAAAACGCTTCGTTACTCGGTAATGTGCTTATGGGGTTGGGGCTCGTGGTGATGGTTGTTGGAGTGGGATACTCCATTTTAAACCAGCTTCCGCAACTTAACCTGCCACAATTTTTCGCACACGGCGCGGTACTGAGTATTTTCCTGGGGGCTGTGCTTTGGCTTGCGGGGGCACGTGTTAGCGGTCATGAGCAGGTGTGCGATAAGTACTGGTGGGTACGTCACTATGACAAACGCTGCCGTCGCGATCGGCAAAATCACAGCTAACAGATGTTCATGTCGATAACGGTTCCCGCAGGAACCGTTTTTTTTGGTGATGCGCAAAACGGTGTTGCGCACCTGAATCAGATATCGGCCAGCGCCGCGTCGCGGTTCGGGAAAAAAGCCAGCCGGCCAGGAATGGGTTGAATACCTGCGCGGGCCAGCGTACGCAGCGGCTGGAATTCCAGATTGCTGACACGAAGCTCCGTGCCTTCCGGCAAACGAGCCACAAAGCGGCGGAAAGCATCCAGTCCGCCAGCATCCAGTACCGGAACGGCGTCCCATTTGAGTACGACGATGCGTTTCCCGGCAATGCGCGTTTCCAGATCGCTGAACACACCTTCGGCGGCGGCGAAGAACAGCGGACCGATCACGCGCAGCACCAGCACATCTTCTGGTACTTCGACATTAACAGCCGCCAGGTGAGTCATGCGCGCAATGCGGCGCATAAACAATAATGATGCCAGTACGATGCCGACGCTGATGGCAATAACCATATCGAACAGCACCGTCAGTGACATACAGAGCAGCATCACGATGATGTCGTCCGCCGGCGCGCGGCGTAGCAGATCAATCACCTTATGCGCCTCGCTCATGTTCCACGCCACCATCAGCAACAATGCCGCCATGGCCGAGAGGGGGAGCCATGAGAGCAGGGGAGCCAGCACCAGCAACGCCATGATCACCAGCAGTGCGTGGATAACCGCCGCAATGGGGGATGTTGCCCCGGCGCGAACGTTCGCCGCAGAACGGGCAATCGCTGCGGTGGCGGTAATGCCGCCAAAGAACGGTGCGATGATGTTGCCCAGGCCCTGGCCGACCAGTTCGCTGTTGGCTTTGTGCTTGGTGCCGGTCATACCATCCAGCACCACGGCGCAAAGCAAGGATTCAATGGCCCCCAGCATCGCCATCGAAAACGCGGCTGGCAGTAACGCCCGTAATGAATCCCAACTCAGGGTAAATGTCGAACCTGGTAGATCCCACGGTAGCACCAGTTGCGGTAGAAGTTGGGGAATGCCGTTGCCCTGGCTGCCATCGGCCAGCACGTAGTGAAATTGTGAGCCGATAGTCGCGACATGGCCGCCGAGCAGGTTAACAACCAGCATGACCGCGCAGCCTGCAAGCAACGCAGGCAGATGGCCCGGCAGGCGCAATCGCAGGCGCGGCCAGAAGATCAGTGTTCCGAGCGTGACCACGCCGATAGCGGCATCGCCAGCATTCACGGTGGGCAGCGCCATCACCAGCGCGCCGACTTTTTGCAGGTAGTGCTCCGGCACGTGCGTCAGTTGCAGGCCAAGAAAGTCTTTGATCTGCATGGTGGCAATCGTGATGCCGATCCCGGAGGTAAAGCCGAGCGTGACGGAAAGCGGAATGTATTCGATCAGGCGGCCAAAGCGCGCCAGACCGAAGAGGATCAGAAACACGCCGGACATCAACGTCGCGACCAACAGTCCCGCGAGGCCAAACTGCTGCGAAACGGGATAGAGGATCACCACGAACGCGGCGGTCGGGCCTGAAACGCTGTAGCGCGAACCTCCGCTCAGCGCAATCACGATACCGGCAATGGCTGCCGTATAGAGTCCATATTGTGGCGCGACGCCGCTCCCGATTGCCAACGCCATCGCAAGGGGAATCGCAATAATCCCGACCGTTATCCCGGCGATCAGATCCCGGGTAAAGCGGGCGGCGGTATATTTTTCTTTCCAGCACGCGTCAATCAGCGCGCGAAAAGGCATAACATGAGGAGAGAGCAGCTTGTTCACAATGGGATGTCATCCGTGAATGCGTCTGTAACGGGTTAATAAATCATACAAGTCATGTTCGGAGATAAAAAAACCCGCCGTAGCGGGTTTTTTCTAACGCAGCGATTAATGCTCGAACATGGCAGAAATCGATTCTTCGTTGCTGATACGACGGATAGCTTCAGCCAGCATGCCAGACAGCGTCAGCGTACGTACGTTCGGCAGCGCTTTAATCTCTTCGCTCAGCGGAATGGTGTCACAGACGACCACTTCGTCGATCACAGAGTTGCGCAGGTTGTTTACCGCATTACCGGAGAAAATCGGGTGAGTGGCGTAAGCGAATACACGTTTTGCTCCGCGTTCTTTCAGCGCTTCTGCCGCTTTGCACAGGGTGCCGCCGGTATCGATCATGTCATCAACCAGCACGCAGTCGCGACCCGCCACGTCGCCGATGATGTGCATCACCTGGGAAACGTTAGCGCGCGGACGGCGTTTGTCGATGATCGCCATGTCGGTGTCGTTCAGCAGTTTGGCAATGGCACGAGCACGAACGACGCCGCCGATGTCCGGAGAAACCACAATCGGGTTGTCCAGATTCAGTTGCAGCATATCTTCGAGCAGGATGGGGCTACCAAACACGTTATCAACCGGTACATCAAAGAAGCCCTGGATCTGTTCAGCATGCAGGTCAACGGTCAGTACGCGGTCTACGCCAACGCTTGAGAGGAAATCGGCAACAACTTTTGCGGTAATCGGTACACGCGCAGAACGCACGCGGCGGTCCTGACGGGCATAGCCAAAGTAAGGAATGACCGCGGTGATACGGCCTGCGGAAGCACGGCGCAGGGCATCGACCATCACAACCAGTTCCATCAGGTTGTCATTGGTAGGGGCACAAGTGGACTGGATGATGAAAATATCACCACCGCGTACATTTTCATTAATTTGTACGCTGACTTCGCCATCGCTAAAGCGACCTACGGCGGCGTCGCCGAGAGAAGTGTACAGGCGGTTGGCAATACGTTGTGCTAGTTCCGGGGTTGCGTTACCAGCAAAAAGCTTCATATCAGGCACGAGAAGAACCTCAGGCATGCGTCCAGTGGTGGATAGAGTCGGCCAAAATGTGCGGTCAAGGCAGAAATCTATCCATGCGGTGTATTAAAGAGCGCGATGCAACGTCTGGAACATGAGTGACGTTGTCACCGGAGCTCAGCTTGCCCGGCGATGGCTTGCGCTAGCGGCGAGAGGTTGACGCCTCGCGCGACAAAACCGTTTAGCCATTCCGGGGCTTGCTCAAGCACCTGACGAGCGGCGGATTCGGTGTCAAATTCGGAAAAGACACAGGCTCCTGTGCCAGTCAGGCGCGACGGCGCGTATTCTAACAGCCAGGAAAGCGCCGCATCAACCTCGCGAAAACGTTTTCTTGCGATAACCTCGCAATCGTTGCCGAATTCACATTTTAGTAACGTCTCAATGGACCTTTTCGGTGTATTTCTCGGCAACTCTGGATCCTTGAAGATGACCGGCGTAGGGATGCTTACGCCGGGATGCGCCACCAGATACCATTTTTCCGGTGGGTTAACGGGCGTAAGCACTTCACCCACACCTTCCGCGAATGCGGCATGCCCACGCACAAATACCGGCACATCTGCGCCAAGCGTCAGCCCCAGTTCCGCCAGTTCGTCTACGCGCAAATTACAGCGCCACAGGTGGTTTAATGCCACCAGTACGGTGGCAGCATCCGAGGAGCCGCCGCCCAGCCCGCCGCCCATTGGCAAGCGTTTATCGATGGCAATATCCGCACCGCTGCCCGCCGCTAACCGCCCGGTTTCTGCGGCGCGTTTCATCAGCATACGGGCGGCGCGAACGATAAGATTGTCCGCATCGGGCACGCCATCAATCGGCGTCAGCAAACGAATCTCGCCATCATGGCGGGGTTCAATGTGTAAGGTGTCGCCATAATCCAGAAACTGGAACAGCGTCTGTAAGGTGTGATAACCGTCAGGGCGTTGACCGGTAATGTATAAAAAAAGATTGAGCTTCGCCGGAGCCGGCCAGGTGGTCATCATTTAACGATCCAGTTATCCATTTTTAGCTTGATGCGCTGGCTACCGTCACTCAACTCCATGTTTGCAGGCAGAGAAGGCTGGGTTTTGCTGTCATAACCGCCATAAACCACTTTCCAGGTTTTGCCGCCCTGGCTGTAATTGACTTCACTCAGGCGATACTGATCGTCAAGGGTATAATCGGTCGCTTCGCCCGGCAGGCCAAGGATCCACTGACGCAGGCTGTTGAGCGGAATCGGCATACCGGTCAGTTTGCCGATCATCTCTTCGGCATCGTCAGCGGTATAATGCTTGCCTTTGTTATCCACCAGTTCAACAGAGCCCGGTTGCGCGTTCAGCTCCAGTTCGGTGCTGCCGAGGGGATTCGTAAGCAGAAGACGGTAGCGATCCTGCCCGGTCTGCTGCCAGAAGAAACGGGCGTAGACTTTTTGTTGGTCGGAAAGATAAGCAAAGGCGCCGCGTGTTTGATACTGGCTTAACGCGCGGACTTGCTGCTGGTGCTGACGCCACTGCGGCGCGTCAGGACTTTTGCCCGGGCCTTTTGGCGCAGTGATCGTACAGGCGGTGAGAACGAGGCTGGCCAGTGGCAGCAGGCGAATAAGGCGGGAAGCAGGCAAAGTCATAATGATGACAAATCCTTGAGATACGTTGCAGTTATTACCCCTAATGCTAGCGTCGTGATGAAACAGCGTCTACGTTCAAGTTGTCTTAAATCATTAAATTACCAATTACTCCGAAAGGGTAGTCTCTCTTTTATTGACCACGCGCATCCTGTATGATGCGCAGAGTCTAACCTTATCAACGTTGGTACTATTCCCGCGCCCATGACCCTTTTAGCACTAGGCATCAACCACAAAACGGCACCCGTTTCGTTGCGAGAACGCATTGCATTTTCGCCGGAAACGCTTGACCAGGCTCTGGAAAGCCTGCTCTCGCAGCCGATGGTGCAAGGCGGAGTGGTGCTGTCGACCTGTAACCGCACTGAACTTTATTTGAGCGTTGAAGAGCGGGATAACCTGCATGAAGCGCTGGTGCGTTGGCTGTGCGATTATCATCATTTGCGGGAAGACGAAGTCCGCCAGAGCTTGTACTGGCACCAGGATAACGACGCGGTCAGCCATTTAATGCGTGTGGCCAGCGGTCTGGATTCGTTGGTTCTCGGCGAACCACAAATTCTCGGTCAGGTTAAAAAAGCCTTTGCCGATTCTCAGCGCGGGCATCACAACGCCAGCGATCTGGAGCGCATGTTCCAGAAATCCTTCTCTGTTGCGAAACGAGTGCGCACCGAAACCGATATCGGTGCTAGTGCCGTGTCCGTTGCGTTTGCTGCCTGTACGCTGGCGCGGCAAATTTTCGAATCACTGGCGTCGGTGACGGTGCTGCTGGTTGGCGCTGGAGAGACCATCGAGCTTGTAGCGCGGCATCTTCGTGAACACAAAGTGCAGAAAATGATCATTGCCAACCGCACCCGTGAACGCGCGCAGGCGCTGGCGGATGAGGTGGGAGCGGAAGTGATCTCGCTGAGCGATATTGATGAGCGTCTGAAAGACGCTGACATCGTGATCAGCTCTACCGCCAGCCCGTTGCCGATCATCGGCAAAGGGATGATGGAGCGCGCCATGAAGGCCCGGCGTAATCAACCTGTGCTGTTGGTGGATATCGCCGTTCCGCGCGACGTTGAACCGGAAGTCGGTAAAGTCGCTAACGCCTATCTCTACAGCGTGGACGACCTGCAAAGCATCATTCAGCACAACCTGGCGCAGCGTAAAGCCGCGGCGGTACAGGCAGAAACAATTGTCGCCCAGGAAACCAGTGAATTTATGGCCTGGCTGCGTGCACAAAGCGCCAGCGAGACTATCCGTGAATACCGCAGCCAGTCTGAAGTTGTTCGTGATGAGCTGACGGCAAAAGCGATCGCTGCGCTGGAGCAGGGTGGCGATCCGCAGACTATTATGCAGGATCTGGCGTGGAAACTGACCAACCGCCTGATCCACGCACCAACCAAATCTCTTCAGCAGGCTGCCCGTGACGGGGACGATGAACGCCTGCATATTCTGCGCAACAGCCTCGGGCTGGATTAGCACAACAATCTCTTATTACAAGGTGCACTTACGCCTATGAAGCCTTCTATCGTTGCAAAACTGGAAGCCCTGCATGAGCGCCATGAAGAAGTTCAGGCGCTGCTCGGTGACGCGCAAACCATCGCCGACCAGGACAAGTTTCGCGCGCTGTCGCGGGAATTCGCGCAGTTAAGCGATGTATCACGCTGTTTTACTGACTGGCAACAGGTTCAGGAAGATATCGAAACGGCGCAAATGATGCTTGATGATCCGGAAATGCGTGACATGGCACAGGACGAGTTACGCGACGCGAAAGAAAAAAGTGAACAGCTTGAACAACAGTTGCAACTTTTACTGCTGCCAAAAGATCCGGACGATGAACGTAATGCGTTTGTTGAAGTGCGTGCCGGGACAGGTGGTGACGAAGCGGCGCTGTTCGCAGGCGACCTGTTCCGTATGTACAGCCGTTATGCGGAAGCCCGTCGCTGGCGCGTAGAGATCATGAGCGCCAACGATGGCGAGCACGGTGGATACAAAGAAGTGATTGCCAAAATCAGCGGTGACGGTGTCTATGGCCGACTCAAATTCGAATCCGGCGGTCATCGTGTACAGCGCGTTCCCGCCACTGAATCACAGGGCCGTATCCATACCTCGGCCTGTACCGTGGCAGTGATGCCGGAACTGCCAGAAGCAGAACTGCCGGACATTAACCCGGCTGATTTGCGTATCGACACCTTCCGCTCTTCCGGTGCGGGCGGGCAGCACGTTAACACCACCGACTCCGCAATTCGTATTACTCACTTGCCGACAGGCATTGTGGTGGAGTGTCAGGATGAGCGTTCGCAGCACAAAAACAAGGCCAAGGCGTTATCCGTGCTGGGGGCGCGTATCCACGCAGCGGAAATGGCCAAACGTCACCAGGCGGAAGCCTCAACCCGTCGCAACTTACTGGGCAGTGGCGATCGCAGCGACCGTAACCGTACCTATAACTTCCCGCAGGGGCGCGTGACCGATCACCGCATTAACGTGACGCTTTACCGACTGGATGAAGTGATGGAAGGCAAGCTGGATATGCTGATCGAACCGATTGTGCAGGAGTACCAGGCTGACCAACTGGCGGCACTCTCCGAGCAAGACTAATGGACTATCAACAGTGGTTGCGTGAGGCAATACGTCAATTACAGGGGAGTGACAGCCCGCGGCGCGATGCGGAGATCCTGCTCGGTTTTGTGACGGGGAAGTCGCGTACCTTTATACTGGCTTTTGGCGAAACCTGGCTCACCGCAGAGCAACAACAACAGCTCGACGCACTGCTGGCGCGGCGTGTGCGCGGCGAGCCAGTGGCACATCTGGTTGGCGTCCGTGAGTTCTGGTCGTTGCCGCTGTTTGTCTCGCCTGTCACATTGATTCCTCGCCCGGATACCGAATGCCTCGTTGAACAGGCGCTAAACCGCCTGCCTGAGACGCCGTGCCGTATCCTGGATTTAGGCACCGGTACCGGTGCTATTGCACTGGCGATGGCCAGCGAGCGTCCTGACTGCCAGGTGACGGCCGTCGATGTGGTTGCAGAAGCCGTAATGCTGGCGCAGCGTAATGCAGAGCACCTTGGCATTGGTAATGTCGACATTCGCCAGAGCCACTGGTTTAGCGCCCTGGCCGGGCAGACGTTTTCGATGATTGTCAGTAATCCTCCTTATATCGATGAGCAGGATCCGCATTTGGCACAGGGGGATGTGCGTTTTGAACCGTTAAGTGCGCTGGTCGCCGCTGACCACGGGCTGGCGGATTTAGAGAGTATCATCAAGGAAGCGCCTGACTATTTACTACCGGGTGGCTGGTTGCTGCTTGAGCATGGCTGGCAGCAGGCTGAGTTAGTGCGTAACCTGTTTACCCGGCATGGCTGGCGACAGGTTGCCACCTGCCGCGATTATGGCGATAACGAACGTCTGACTCTCGGGCAGTGGCCCTGAGTGGAGTGAACAGGCAATGAGTGCTTTTAAGGTCCTGATTACACTACATTTGACGTCGGTGGTATTGACCATTAGCCTGTTTGTTTTACGCTACTGGTGGCGCTGGTCAGCAAATCCGCGCGCGCAGTCGCGCTGGGTGCGCGTATTGCCGCATACCATTGATACCGTCTTGTTGTTAAGTGGTGCGGGATTAATGTGGGTGTCGGGCTATTTACCTTTTACTGTTAAAGGTGCGTGGCTGACTGAAAAGCTGTTTGGCGTTATCATCTATATCGTTTTGGGTTTTATTGCGCTTGGGCGACATCGCCCGCGCAGCCAGCAGACAGGGTTTATCGCCTTTATGCTGGGGCTGGTGGTGCTGTACATCATCATCAAACTCGCCGCCACAAAAGTACCGATACTGGGGTAAGACATGAGGTCGTTAGCCGATTTCGAATTTAATAAAGCACCGTTATGCGATGGGATGATCCTTGTTTCAGAGCTGATTCGTGATGATTTTCCTTCACAATATGTGCATGACGAACTGGAGCGGCTGCTCAGTCTGGCACGCGAAGAAATCAGCATGGCGAAGCCTCAGGACTGGCAACTGGAAAAACTCATTGAACTGTTTTATGGCGAATGGGGCTTTAAAGATACACGCGGCGTCTACCGTTTGTCCGATGCGCTATGGCTGGATAAAGTGCTGGAAAACCGCCAGGGTAGCGCCGTATCGCTGGGCGCCATTTTACTGTGGGTTGCCGGGCATCTGGACATTCCGCTGACGCCAGTGATTTTCCCGACGCAACTGATCCTGCGCGCCGAATGGCTGGATGGCGAAATGTGGCTGATTAACCCATTTAATGGCGACACGCTGGATGAGCATACGCTGGAAGTGTGGCTGAAAGGCAATATCAGCCCGGTTGCCGAGTTGTTCAATGAAGATCTGGATGAAGCCGATAACGCGGAAGTGATCCGCAAGCTGCTGGATACGCTGAAATCGGCGTTGATGGAAGAGCAGCAGATGGAACTGGCGTTACGCGCCAGTGAAGCATTGTTGCAGTTCAATCCGGAAGATCCCTATGAGATCCGCGACCGTGGACTGATTTATGCGCAACTGGATTGTGACCACGTCGCGCTGCATGATTTAAGTTATTTTGTTGAGCAGTGTCCGGAGGATCCCATCAGTGAGATGATCCGCGCGCAAATCAACACCATTTCACATAAACAGATTACTTTGCATTAAGCATGTGTTCCGATTCACACTCGATAAGGCGATTCTATGAAACAAAAAGTGGTTAGCATTGGCGACATTAAGGTCGCGAACGACCTGCCGTTTGTACTGTTTGGTGGTATGAACGTGCTGGAGTCCCGCGATTTGGCAATGCGCATTTGCGAACACTACGTTACCGTGACCCAAAAACTTGGTATCCCGTACGTGTTCAAAGCCTCTTTTGATAAAGCCAACCGTTCTTCTATCAAGTCCTACCGTGGACCGGGTCTGGAAGAGGGGATGAAGATTTTTCAGGAGCTGAAACAGACGTTTGGCGTAAAAGTGATCACTGACGTGCACGAAGCGTCACAGGCGCAGCCGGTTGCCGATGTCGTTGATGTCATCCAGTTGCCGGCGTTTCTGGCGCGTCAGACGGACCTGGTGGAAGCAATGGCGAAAACCGGTGCGGTTATCAACGTCAAAAAACCACAGTTCGTCAGCCCGGGGCAGATGGGCAATATTGTGGATAAATTCCACGAAGGCGGTAACGACAAAGTTATTCTTTGCGACCGTGGGTCTAACTTCGGTTATGACAATCTGGTTGTGGACATGCTGGGCTTCAGCGTGATGAAGAAAGTCTCCAATAACGCACCGGTGATTTTCGATGTTACCCACGCGCTGCAGTGCCGCGATCCGTTTGGCGCTGCGTCCGGCGGTCGTCGCGCGCAGGTTGCTGAGCTGGCGCGTGCGGGGATGGCAACCGGCCTGGCAGGCTTGTTTATTGAAGCGCATCCGGATCCGGACAATGCGAAATGCGATGGTCCGTCCGCACTGCCGCTGGCGAAGCTGGAGCCGTTCCTGAAGCAGATCAAAGCCATTGATGATCTGGTGAAGAGCTTTGACGAGCTCGATACCCAGTAAGAACGAAAAACCCCGCATCGCGGGGTTTTTTTTTATGGAGACAATCTGCCGTCAGGCAAAAATCGTCATCAGATAGGCTGCAAATAACGCCAAATGCGCCGCGCCGTTCAGCACATTAGTGCGCCCGGTAGAGAAGGAAATATGGCACAACACCAGTGATGCGACCATCACAATCATCTCCGGCGCGCCCAGCGCAAAGATCAAATTATTGCCGGTGAACCACGCAATCAGCGTCACAACCGGCACGGTCAACGAAATGGTTGCCAACACTGAGCCGAAAAAGAGATTCATCGCGCGCTGAACTTGGTTATTCAGAACGGCTTTCAGCGCTCCCAGACCTTCTGGTGAAAGGATCAGCAACGCCACCAGGAAACCGGTAAATGCAACAGGCGCATTCAGTTCGCTCAGCAACGCCTCCAGCGGTTTGGCGTTCATCTTGGTCACAGCGATAACGGCAACCAGATGAATAATCAGCCACGCCGTATGCCACAGATTACCGTGTGCAGAAGGTTTGCCATGGTGCGGATCGTCATCATCGCTCTCATCTTCATGTTCATAGACAAACAGGCTTTGATGCGTTTTTGTTTGAATCAGCAGAAAGACGCCATACATGGCTGCTGAAATCAGCGCCACCAGTAACGACTGACCGATAGTGAAATTAGCAGACGGCAGCGCCATCGGAAACACCAGCACTATAATCGCCAGCGGGAACAGGGCAATCAGGTACTGTTTAATGCCAAACAGATTCATATACTGGGTAGCGAATTTACGCCCGCCGAGCAGCAATGAAAACCCCACCAGACCGCCAGTCACGATCATAATGATGGAGTAGAGCGTATCGCGCATCAGTGTCGGCGCCGCATCGCCAGTGGCCATCAGCGCAGAAATCAGACTTACTTCAAGAATAACGACCGAAAGGCTCAGAATCAGCGAGCCGTAAGGTTCACCGAGGCGGTGCGCGAGAACATCCGCATGGCGCACCACGCTAAAGGCGCTGGATAAAATACCGACCAGCGCCAGAATATTAATGCCGATTACCGCTGGCAGCGACTGCGTACTTCCCCATAACAGCAGTACTCCCAGCGCCAGCACCGGGAAAATAAGCGTGGTCTCCTTGTGGCGGGTTTTTACCGCCTCGTGCGTTGTTGTCATTGTGATTCTCCATCCAGCATGCAGGTATTTGACAATTATAGTTAAAAAATTTGAACGCCTTAACATAGCAAAGCGCGACCCCATGTTGGGGATATTTACCTGATTTTACGGGAAGCAGTTTCTTTCTATTTGAATCCGGCAAAAAGTCGTCTTTTGTTTAAATAGTATTTACTTTACAGAGAGATGATTATGTCTATTTTTCACTAACACGTTACGGCTGGCGCAAAAGGAGGTTGTCGATCAGACTTAAAGATTTCCCCCAGAAGGAGCCAGAAGATGCCGTATAAATCGAAATCTGATCTGCCTGATAGTGTGCAGCATGTGTTACCCGCCCATGCACAAGAGATTTATAAAGAGGCCTTTAATAGCGCCTGGGAGCAATACAAAGATAAAGACGACAGGCGCGATGACGCGAGCCGCGAAGAGACGGCGCACCGTGTCGCCTGGGCTGCAGTCAAACATGATTATGAGAAGGGTGATGACGACAAATGGCATAAAAAGAAATAAACGTCTTTAGCGCGTTATTCGATAGATTGTCGCTATTGCAAGCGGCCTGTGAATTGCATAAGGTCGTAGTAAGTTGCGTTGAAACGCAGCATATGTCGGGAAGGCAGCCGTAAAGCAGTCGCAAGGAAGCATGCAGTGGCGGAGGTAAAAGATGTTAACGCGTGATTTCTTGCTCAAGGCCGATTGTAAAACGGCGTTTGGCGATATAGACGCATCGCTGTTATGGTCGGCGGAACAACGGGCGGCATCCCTGGCTGCCACGCTTGCCTGCCGTCCGGATGACGGTCCGGTGTGGATTTTTGGTTATGGTTCGCTGATGTGGAACCCTGCGCTAGAGTTTGACGAATCCTGCACCGGAACGCTAATCGGTTGGCATCGCGCGTTCTGTTTGCGCCTGACCGCCGGACGCGGTACGGCTTGTCAACCGGGGCGGATGCTTGCACTGAAAGAGGGCGGTCGCACCACCGGCGTGGCTTATCGGTTGCCTGTCCAGACGGTTGAAGAGGAACTGAGCCTGCTGTGGAAGCGTGAGATGATCACCGGCTGCTATATGCCGAGCTGGTGCAAACTCACCCTTGACGATGGCCGTGATGTTAATGCGCTGGTGTTTATCATGGATCCCCGCCATCCACTGTATGAATCTGATACCCGCGCGCAGGTCATCGCGCCGCTGATTGCCGCCGCCAGCGGGCCGCTGGGCACCAACGCGCAATATCTCTTTTCACTTGAGCAGGAACTTATCAAGCTTGGCATGCATGACGATTGTCTGAATGAGCTGGTAGGGAAAGTGCGGGGACTACTGGAAGAAGAAAAACCAGGCCCGGACCTGCAACCTGGTTTTGCCTGCTAACGGTTGCGGCGGTTACGCCGCAACGTAGCTGATTGAGTGCTCAAGCGACTGGCTGTGGCTATCGATCAACACATTCCAGATGCCGCTGTAAGGAACCGCCAGATAGGCGTTTGCACGGTTCTGTACGCTTAAGATATCCGTCTGTGCGTGAGAAGATTGTGTCTTCTCGCTCATCAGATGGATATGGCAACTCTCAGAACAACGAACAACGACCGTATCTCCACCAAATAACTTCAAACTTGCCTTTACCAACGCCATTTTCAACCCCGTAGTTGTTAAACAACGCACTCCTTGCTGGAAAAATCCCGTGCGTAATTTTGTTCACAATTCACTCATTGCATAACACCAAACGGGAGGGGGCAAAATGCTGATTTCGATCAACTAATGACGTAACGATTAAACAAAAATGACATTGTTCGGTGGGGAAAGATGTCGGCGCGAAAAATTGTGGTTAAAACGCGCCGACAAAAGATTAAATGCGGAAATGACCCGCTGTTTCAGCGAGCTCACCCGCTTGCGAGCGCAGTGCACCAGCAGCGGCCGCAGACTCGATCACCAGTTCGGCGTTTTGCTGCACCATGCGATCCAGATCGATAACAGCATGATTTATCTCCTGAATACCTTTCATTTGCTCGCTGGTCGCCACTGTGATCTCCCGCATGATCACCGACACGCTATCAATGCTGGCGACAATGTCGGTCATACTTTCACCCGCGAGCCGCACGAAGCGCGAACCGGTTGCCACGCTTTCAGTGGTGGAATCAATCAGCGTTTTGATCTCTTTCGCCGCCTGCGCGCTACGACTTGCCAGGTTGCGTACTTCACCTGCAACCACGGCGAACCCGCGTCCTTGCTCACCCGCACGCGCCGCTTCAACAGAGGCGTTCAGAGCCAGAATATTGGTCTGGAAGGCAATACCGTCGATCACGCTGGTGATATCGCCAATTTTCGCGGAGGCCACTTCAATGGATTGCATTGTGTTGATGGCCTGGTTCACCACCTGTCCCCCGCGGGAGGCTGCTTCGGATGCGGCATGAGCCTGGTTATTCGCTTGGGACGCCGCATCGGTTGATTGCGCGACGGACGCGGTGATCTGCTCCACGGCGCTGGCGGTTTCACGCAGGCTGGAGGCTGCCTGTTCCGTACGACCGGAGAGATCCTCGTTACCGGCTGCAATCTCCTGCGCTGCCTGCTGCACGGAGTTGCTCGAGTCGCGCAGTTTACCCATCACCACCGAAAGCTTGTCGCTGAAAGCGTTAAATGCCTGAGCGATTTGCGATACTTCATCATTGCCATCTGTCGGCAGTCGCTGGGAGAGATCGTTGGTTCCGCTGCTGATAGCATTCATGGCATCACGGACGGTCAGGAGGCGTTTAAGCAACGTCGAGACAATCCAGTGCATAATCGTGCCGGTGATCAACAGCAACACGATCAGCGTCATTGCAGAGGCTTTTAGCTGTGCGCGTAAACCGGCGGTGGAATCAGCGCTATCCAGTGCGACAGCCAGTACCCAGTCGGTCCCTTTGACCTTACTTGCCAGCAGTTCCTTCGACTCACCCGCATAGACCCCGGAAACGGGGTTACCACTGCGCAAATCGGCGAAGCTGACGCCGCTAATGGCATCGGTGAAGGGTTTCATCGTCAGCTTGTCGTTTCCGGCGGCGATGATGGTACCGTCGCTGGCAAGCAGCATACCGCTACTGTTCGGTGTCGGGCTGATACCTTTCACGTTGGCCACGACGCTGTCCATCGAGACGTCGCCTGCCACCACGCCTTTGAGTGTGCCGTTCTCTTTGACCGGGACGGCGAAAGTGACCACCAGTGCGCCGGTGCTGGCATCCACATAAGGAGCCGTGACAACAGGGGCATCTGCTTTGACGACCTGCTGATACCATGGACGAATTGTCGGATCGTAATCAGGGGGAACGCCGCCAGGATCGGAGAATTTCGCGGTTTTCGTGGCATAGCCAACGTAGACGTTAATGAACCCTCCCGCGCGTGCAATCTGTTTGAATACCGGCACGGGATCGTCGGACAGGGCGACACTTTGCAGCGAGGCGATCATATTCGTTTTGGTGGCAATCCAGTCGGCAATCGCAATGCTGTGACTGGCGCTGGTGCTGGAGAGGATATTTTGCTGCGTTTGCTGGTTGTGCTGGCTGGTTACCTGATAATTGATGATTGTGTTAAGAAGCAAAGCGATAACGAGGCAACCCGCTGTCGCCGCAATAATACGGGCTTTAATTGATCTAAACATTTTTATAGTACCTGCTGTGTTGTCTTTAGGGGCTATCGGCAATACAGCAGGTAAACTTGATGACGTAAGGTCATCCATAAGAAAAAAATATTAAACTCGCCGCAATATTAGAAAGTTAATACTTTATCCGCTGCCAGCGTCCATTGGGCCAGTTCGACCAGCGTGCCTATCTCCACACCGTCAACCAGCGGCAGCGTGGTGATACCACGCCCGTCGGTACAGGTTTTACACAATTTCACCGGCACCTGCTGCGCCGTTAAGATCTCCAGCATCTGCTGGATGTTATAGCCTTCGGCCGGTTTTTGTCCGCGCAGCCCGGCGGTGACCGCATCGGACATCAAGAACAATTTCAGGTCAAGTTCCGCGCTCTGTTCACGCAGCGCAATGGCCAGACGCAGACTGTTAAACAGTGATTCACTACCGTAGGCGGCGCCGTTAGCCACAATGACGATTTTTTGCATCTTCACTCCCTCGATAAAAGTGCGCAGCGTCGACGCTGCGCGGAAGACGTTTATGCTACTGCGACACCGTCACAGGGGGAAGGGCGTCGGGGAAAAGAGTGTGCATTCGCGAGCAGATGGCCGGTGTCCCAGGACGGCAACGATAAGGATCTTCCTGGAATGCCCTCTACGGCTGCAAAGGTGGGCCAAAAACGTTAACCTTAAAAGGTGTTTAACCTGCAACGGGATGGATCATAATTAGTGTCGTGATGCGTAACGTCATACATTCCCAACTCTTTTTACTCCTCGCATTGTTGTTGGCAGGCGTTTCTGCCAGTGCCCAGCAAAATCGTTTTGTACAGCAGGCGGAAAATCCCTTTGATAATAATGGCGATGGCTTGCCGGACCTGGGGATGGCGCCCGAAAATAGCACGCAGGAAAAACATTTCGCTGAAATGGCAAAAGCCTTCGGCGAAGCCAGCATGACCGATAACGGTCTGACCACTGGCGAACAGGCGCGACAGTTTGCGTTTGGGCAGATACAGGATGTCGTCAACGATGAAGTGAGCCAGAAAGTGGAGTCCTGGTTATCACCGTGGGGCAGCACCTCGGTTGATCTGAGGGCGGATAAGGATGGCAATTTTACCGGTAGCCACGGGGACTGGTTCCTGCCAGTGCAGGATAATAACCGTTATCTCACCTGGAGCATGCTGGGGTTAACGCAACAGGATGCCGGACTGGTGGGCAATGCGGGGATCGGACAACGCTGGATAGCCGGAGACTGGTTGCTGGGCTACAACACGTTTTACGACACCCTTCTTGATGATAACCAGGGCCGTGCCGGAGTGGGTGCTGAAGCCTGGGGCGAGTATCTGCGTTTTTCTGCTAATTACTATCAACCACTGAGTAACTGGAGTGACCAAACCGCTACGCTGCAACAGCGCATGGCGCGCGGCTATGACGTAACGGCGCAGGCGAGACTGCCGTTTTATCAGCAACTGAACACCAGCGTTAGTCTTGAGCAATATTTTGGCGACAGCGTCGATCTGTTCGATACCGGCACCGGTTATCACAATCCTGTGGCCGTAAAACTGGGTCTGAATTATACCCCGGTGCCGCTGGTGACGCTGACCGCTGAGCACAAGCAAGGGGAGAGTGGTGCAAGTCAGAATGATCTCGGATTGAAAGTCAATTATCGCTTTGGTGTCCCGCTCTGGAAGCAACTCTCTGCCAGTGAAGTGGCAGAAAGTCGCTCGTTACGCGGCAGCCGCTATGACAGTCCGACGCGCAATATGGCTCCGGTGTTTGAGTATCGCCAGCGGAAGACATTGTCGGTGTTTCTGGCCACGCCACCCTGGGACTTACAGCCTGGTGAGACCGTAGAACTAAAATTGCAGATTAACAGCGTGCACGGCATCCGTTCGATAACCTGGCAGGGCGATACGCAGGTTTTGAGCCTGACACCGCCTGCTAACGGTCACAGCGCAGAAGGCTGGACACTGATTATGCCGCGTTGGGACAGTGCGGAAGGGGCAACCAATCGCTGGACGCTTTCAGCGCTGGTTGAGGATGGTAAAGGGCAGCGCGTCATGTCCAATACCATCGAACTGAAACTGACTGAACCGATCATTGCACCCCAGACAGAGGAAAGTGCGGGCTGGGCGCTACCAGACCCGCAATGATCAGAAAATACGTTCCTGGTGAACCCACACAGCAGCTTCCACGCGGGACTTCAGTTTCATTTTCTTCAGCATATGTTTGACGTGGACTTTGACGGTACTTTCGGTGATATCCAGACGGCGGGCGATCATCTTATTCGGCAGCCCTTGCGCAATCAGTTTGAGGATATCGCGTTCACGCGGCGTCAGTTGGGTTATATCGCGATCAGTCGTCGCCCGGTTGGCGCGCAGGCTGGCGGCCAGTACAGGCGTGAGAGCTTCACTTAATACCATCTCTCCGGCGGCAGCTTGCTGCAGTGCTTTAAGCAGATCTTCCGGTTCCATGTCTTTCAGTAAATAACCATCAGCGCCGCGTTTCAGTGCGGTGACCACATCTTCTTCATGGTTGGAGACGCTGAACACCACGATGCGGCCGGAGAGTGTTTTTTCCCGTAGTTTATCCAGCGTTTCCAGCCCGTTCATGCCCGGCATATTGAGATCCAGTAAAATCAGGTCCGGATCCAGTGATTCCGCCAGCTCAATGCCTTGCTCCCCGTTGCTCGCCTCGCCAGCCACGGTGATATCCGGCGCCATGCTAATTAACTGTTTAACACCGGTTCGCAGCATTGGATGATCGTCGATCAGGAGGATGGTGGCCGGTTCCTGATTACTCATGGTTATCTCCTTGCATGGATGAGAGAAATTTCTCTGGAATAAAGGTTACGACCACCTCAGTGCCGCCGGATGCGACCGGACGTACCTGGCAGTCGCCGCGCAGACTTTGTGCGCGGTCACGCATAATGATCAATCCATAATGGTTGGTCCGTTCAGCATTAACCGGGATACCGCAACCGTTGTCGCTGATGCGTAATATTACCCGGTTTTCCTGCTGTTGCACTGCAACGCTGACCGACGTCGCGCCAGAGTGTTTTAGTGCGTTGCTGAGCGCCTCGCGGGCGATCTGCAACAGGTGAATCGCCTGATGCGACGGCACCAGTCTGGGCGGCAACTGATAATCAAGCCGCACCTGGAAACCGAGCCGCTCACTGTACTCCTGACAGCTTGACTCCAGCGCCGGGCGCAGCCCCGGCTCGGTTAATTGTAAACGGAAGGTGGTCAGCAGTTCACGTAGTTGCGCCCACGACGTATTGAGTTCATTACGGATTTGCCCTAACAGATGCCGGCTGTTCTCCGGCAAATCCTCTCCCTGCATTTGCAGGCAACTGACCTGCATCTTCATGCAGGAGAGCGACTGGGCGATCGAGTCATGCAGCTCGCGAGCAATAGTCGCGCGCTCTTCCATCACCATCAGTTGCTGCTGGCGGTCCTGGTGTCTGTCCAGCGCCAGCGTCGCAGTCAGTTGTTCAACCAGTGTATCCACCAGTTGCTGCTGATCGTGGCTTAAATGGCGGCCCGGCGGCAGGGTCGCCAACAGCAAGCCGTACTGCATATGCGCGTCCGCCAGCCGCCATTTCAGCGTTGTCCCGACACTGGACAGCGTCGGAAGCGTGCCGCGCGGACATAAATAGCAGCCTTTGTCATCACAACTGGCATTTGACTGGCAGGTAAACTCCTGGTGATTTTCCTCGTCTTCCATATCGTACACGCGCAATTCAAGGTCGTGCAGCAGTGTTAAATTCTGTAAGCCATTGAGGACGGGGGAGAGACGCTCACAGAGCGGAATGCGTGAATGCAGTCTGTGGTTGGCCTGCCATAAAAAAGAGAGGATCTGGTTTTTCTGCTCAAGACCGGCTGTTTTTTCCTGGACGCGCTGCTCCAGTACGGCATAGCTTTCTGCCAGCTCGGCGGACATGTTATTCAGCGCTTCGCCGAGCGTTGCCATCTCGTTGCGCCCGCTGATGCTTGCACGCTGTGTAAAGTCGCGGTGGCTCACGGCGCGTGCCATTTGCAAAAGTTGCTGCCACGGACGGAGTAGGCGAGCCCGCAACCACATCACCGCGAACAGCAGTAATAATCCCATCAGCAACGCCATCAGCCGGTGCATGATCACCACCCGTTCAATGCGCTGCTCGGTGCTGTGATCGAATGCGGTGACCAACTGATCAATGCGACCCACAAAAATGGCGATCGTACTGGCGACTTCACTGGGTTGTTGTGCGCCTTTAATCGCCGGGATCACGTCACTGTGCCAGTAATGTTGCAGTTCTGCGAGTTGCGGTTGTTGACCGTCACGTGCTGCAGCTTTAGCCAATTCCGGGCTAAATGCCGTTTGCTCCATCTCGTCAATCAGGTATTGCTCATCTTCATGCAGGGGAATGGCGGAAAGCAGGCGGTAGCTTTGCATACGCAGTGAGCCGGCTTTGTTAATCGCATGCGCACTTCCCTGAACGCCTTGCACTAACCAGCCAGATATAGCCATACCTGCCACGCCGATGGCCGTGGACAACAGCATGATCAGCGCCAGTTGATTAACCAGCGTAAGCGGTGAGAAAAGGCGTTTTAGCATAAGCGATGAAGGCTCCTGTGCCGCGACCCGTGCGGATAACGCTATTGTCAGCTATCGTCTGGGGTATACCCATACCCCCAAGGTATTACCTCTTTATTGCCGGCTGGGTAGCATTGGATGGAACGAACAGAGTAGTGAAGGGCAGCACCGTGAAAAACCACATCTTTTTTATCTCTATCCGCTACTCATAAATGAGCATGCTGTTTTTTTGCCCGGAGAAAGGGCCGCTTTTCCTTTGATTTATATCAACTTAACCCACGCTATAAAAACTAATGTTGCAGGTATCAAACCGAACAATAGAGGTGTTTATGCAGCACTCATCCATCCCGGAAAAGAGTACGTCCACACGAGTCATTACTGAGTGGCGTCCTGAAGAACCGGCATTCTGGCAGCAACAAGGGCAGCGTATTGCTAGCCGCAACCTGTGGATTTCCGTTCCCTGTCTGCTTTTGGCATTTTGTGTCTGGATGCTTTTTAGCGCAGTGGCCGTTAATCTCCCCAAAGTAGGATTTCAGTTTACTACCGACCAGTTATTTTTATTGACTGCGTTGCCATCGGTATCCGGCGCGCTGTTACGTGTTCCTTACTCTTTTATGGTGCCTGTCTTCGGTGGTCGTCGCTGGACGGCTTTCAGCACCGGCATCATGATTATCCCGTGCGTGTGGCTTGGCATTGCGGTACAGGATCCCACCACACCGTACAGCACCTTCATCGTTATTTCTCTGCTCTGCGGTCTGGCTGGCGCGAACTTTGCCTCCAGTATGGCGAACATCAGCTTTTTCTTTCCGAAACAGAAACAGGGTGGTGCCCTGGGCATCAATGGCGGTTTGGGGAACCTCGGCGTCAGCGTGATGCAGTTAATTGCGCCTCTGGCCGTTTCTTTCTCCATTTTCGCGGCGTTTGGTGCAACCGGTACACCCCAGCCAGATGGCTCGGTACTGTATCTGGAAAATGCGGCCTGGGTTTGGGTTCCGCTGCTGGTGGTCTGTACGCTGGCAGCCTGGTTTGGGATGAACGAGCTGGCGACCTCTAAAGCCTCTTTACGTGCGCAATTGCCGGTGTTGAAGCGTTCACATTTGTGGATCATGAGCTTCTTGTATCTGGCAACGTTCGGCTCGTTTATCGGCTTTTCTGCCGGGTTTGCCATGTTATCGAAAACCCAGTTCCCGGAAGTGCAGGTCCTGCATTTCGCGTTCTTTGGGCCGTTAGTGGGTGCGCTGGCGCGTTCTGCTGGTGGGGCAATTTCCGATCGTCTGGGGGGGACTCGCGTCACGCTGGTGAACTTCATGGCGATGGCGATATTCAGTGCACTGCTGTTCCTGACATTACCCTCGGGTGGTACGGGAGGCAATTTCACAGCCTTCTTCTGCGTTTTCCTCGTGCTGTTCATGACGGCGGGGCTGGGGAGCGGTTCTACCTTCCAGATGATTTCGGTCACCTTCCGTAAAATGACCATGGAACGTGTACAAAATGCCGGCGGCACTGAGAGCGAAGCTATGCGCGAAGCCGCAACGGAAACCGCGGCAGCGCTGGGCTTTATCTCGGCAATTGGCGCGATTGGCGGGTTCTTTATTCCTAAAGCATTTGGCACTTCACTGGCGTTAACCGGCTCCCCGGCAGGCGCAATGAAAGTGTTCCTCGTGTTCTATGTGGCCTGCGTGGTGATCACCTGGGCGATATACGGACGTAAAAAATAATAAACGCAGTAACTGTTGATTATCCTTGCGCGGTGACGAGCCGCGCTTTTTTGACCTCTTCATTAGTTACAACATACTTATATATTTTCAGTGTCACCTGCTGCGGATGCCCCCGTGGATTATTCCGTCAAGCAGTGTATCTACCCCTTAATACCTCGGGCATGACAAAGCAACGTATAATTTCGCTACGTAATCAATAAAAGCTTTATTTTTCATAAAGATAAAAAATAGAAAAGGATAACTCTTTGGGAGTACTCCGCTATTTTGGCGCAGAAATGAAGATCTGACGGCTTGATCGCCATCAATTCTCTTTGTCTTTGTGGGGGTTACCTTCGCGACAAATCCAGCAATGTCGATTTAGCAAGAGAGCCGAACAGGCTCCAACAGGAGAACACCCGATGAGTAAATTCCTGGACCGGTTTCGCTACTTCAAACAGAAGGGCGAAACCTTTGCCGACGGGCACGGCCAGCTGTTAAACACCAACCGGGACTGGGAGGATGGATACCGAAGCCGCTGGCAGCATGATAAAGTCGTGCGCTCAACCCACGGTGTAAACTGCACCGGTTCATGCAGTTGGCAGATTTTCGTCAAAAACGGTCTGGTCACCTGGGAAACCCAGCAAACTGACTACCCTCGCACTCGCCCCGATATGCCAAACCATGAGCCTCGTGGCTGCCCTCGCGGCGCCAGCTACTCCTGGTACCTCTATAGCGCTAACCGCCTGAAATACCCTCTGATGCGTAAACGCCTGATCGCATTGTGGCGTGAAGCAAAAGCGAAGCACAGCGATCCGGTTAATGCCTGGGCCTCAATTATCGAAGATGCCGATAAAGCAAAAAGCTTTAAACAGGCGCGCGGCCGCGGCGGATTCGTTCGCTCTTCCTGGCAGGAAGTGAATGAACTTATTGCGGCATCCAACGTTTATACCGTGAAAACCTACGGTCCGGACCGCGTAGCGGGCTTCTCGCCAATCCCGGCGATGTCGATGGTTTCTTATGCTTCCGGCGCGCGTTACCTGTCGCTGCTCGGTGGTACCTGCCTCAGTTTTTATGACTGGTACTGTGACCTGCCACCTGCATCGCCGCAGACCTGGGGCGAGCAGACCGATGTGCCGGAATCGGCTGACTGGTACAACTCCAGTTATATTCTCGCATGGGGTTCCAACGTTCCGCAGACCCGTACACCGGATGCGCATTTCTTTACCGAAGTGCGTTACAAAGGTACCAAAACCGTTGCCATTACGCCGGATTACGCCGAAATCGCCAAACTGTGCGACTTGTGGCTGGCACCGAAGCAGGGTACCGATGCCGCGATGGCACTGGCCATGGGCCACGTCATGCTGCGCGAATTCCACCTGGATAAACCGAGCCAGTACTTCACTGATTACGTCCGTCGCTACACCGATATGCCGATGCTGGTGATGCTTGAAGAGCGTGAAGGTTATTACGCTGCAGGTCGTATGCTGCGTGCTGCGGATCTGGTGGATGCGCTGGGTCAGGAAAATAACCCGGAATGGAAAACCGTGGCACTGGATAGCCAGGGCAATGTGGTGGCACCAAATGGTTCTATCGGTTTCCGCTGGGGCGAGAAGGGCAAATGGAACCTGGAACAGCGCGACGGCGGCAATGGTGCTGACGTTGAGCTGAGCCTGAGCCTGCTCGGCAAACACGATGAAGTGGCAGAGGTTGGCTTCCCGTATTTTGGTGGAGACAGTACCGCACACTTTGCCAGCGTTAAGCTGGAAAATGTGCTGATGCACAAACTGCCGGTGAAACGTCTGCAACTGGCGGATGGTTCGACGGCGCTGGTAACCAGCGTTTACGATCTGACCATGGCCAACTACGGTCTGGATCGTGGACTGGGTGACGACAACTGCGCGACCCGCTACGACGAAATCAAGGCGTATACGCCTGCCTGGGCAGAAAAAATTACCGGTGTTCCGCAGTCGCAGATTATTCGTATTGCGCGCGAGTTTGCCGATAACGCGGACAAAACGCACGGTCGCTCGATGATCATCGTCGGTGCCGGGATGAACCACTGGTATCACCTCGATATGAACTATCGTGGTCTGATCAATATGCTGATCTTCTGTGGCTGCGTGGGTCAAAGCGGCGGCGGCTGGGCGCACTACGTCGGTCAGGAAAAACTGCGTCCGCAGACCGGCTGGCAGCCGTTGGCGTTTGCCCTCGACTGGCAACGTCCGGCACGCCACATGAACAGTACGTCTTATTTCTACAACCACTCCAGCCAGTGGCGTTACGAGACGGTTACGGCACAGGAGTTCCTGTCGCCAATGGCGGATAAATCCCGCTATACCGGTCATCTGATCGACTTTAACGTTCGCGCTGAACGTATGGGCTGGTTGCCGTCTGCGCCGCAGTTAGGCACTAACCCGCTGCGTATTGCTGCCGAAGCAGAAAAAGCCGGGATGAGCGCGGTGGATTACACCGTCAAATCGCTGAAAGAAGGCTCTTTGCGTTTTGCAGCAGAACAGCCGGAAAATGGCAAAAACCATCCGCGCAATCTGTTTATCTGGCGTTCAAACCTGCTGGGATCCTCCGGTAAAGGCCATGAGTACATGCTCAAGTACCTGTTGGGGACGGAGCACGGTATTCAGGGCAAAGACCTGGGTAAACAGGGGGGTGTGAAACCGGAAGAAGTGGAGTGGCATGACAACGGTCTCGATGGCAAGCTGGATCTGGTGGTGACACTGGACTTCCGTCTCTCGAGTACCTGCCTCTACTCAGATATCGTGCTGCCGACAGCAACGTGGTATGAAAAAGACGACATGAATACGTCGGATATGCATCCGTTTATTCATCCGCTCTCTGCTGCGGTTGACCCGGCATGGGAATCCAAAAGCGACTGGGAAATTTACAAAGGGATCGCAAAATCCTTCTCTGAACTCTGTGTCGGTCACCTTGGTAAAGAAACCGATGTGGTCACGTTACCTATTCAGCACGACTCGGCTGCCGAACTGGCACAACCGCTGGGCGTAAAAGACTGGAAAAAAGGCGAATGTGACCTGATACCCGGTAAAACGGCACCGCACATTATCCCGGTGGAACGTGACTACCCGGCAACCTACGAACGTTTTACCTCTATCGGCCCATTGATGGAGAAAATCGGCAACGGCGGTAAAGGTATTGCCTGGAATACCCAGAGTGAAATGGATCTGCTGCGCAAGCTGAACTACACCAAAGCAGAAGGCCCGGCGAAAGGCCAGCCGATGCTGAATAGCGCAATTGATGCGGCGGAAATGATCCTGACGCTGGCACCGGAAACCAACGGTAATGTAGCGGTAAAAGCCTGGGCAGCCCTCAGTGAATTTACCGGTCGCGACCACACCCATCTGGCAACGAATAAACAGGAAGAGAAAATTCGCTTCCGCGATATTCAGGCGCAGCCGCGTAAAATTATCTCCAGCCCGACCTGGTCAGGTCTGGAAGATGAGCACGTCTCCTATAACGCCGGGTATACCAACGTCCATGAACTGATCCCATGGCGTACGCTCTCCGGTCGTCAGCAGTTGTATCAGGACCACCAGTGGATGCGCGACTTTGGTGAGAGCCTGCTGGTCTATCGCCCGCCCATTGATACCCGTTCCGTGAAAGAGGTGCTGGGTGTGAAAGCGAACGGTAACCCGGAAAAAGCCCTTAACTTCCTGACACCGCACCAGAAATGGGGCATCCACTCTACGTACAGCGATAACTTGCTGATGCTGACGCTGGGCCGCGGTGGGCCGGTAGTCTGGTTAAGCGAAACCGATGCCAAAGAGATGGGTGTTGCGGATAACGACTGGATCGAAGTCTTCAACAGTAACGGTGCGCTAACTGCACGTGCAGTGGTGAGCCAGCGTGTGCCTTCCGGTATGACGATGATGTACCACGCGCAGGAACGCATTGTGAACCTGCCGGGATCTGAAATTACCGGGCAGCGCGGCGGTATTCATAACTCCGTCACCCGTATTACCCCGAAACCGACACATATGATTGGCGGCTATGCCCAACTGGCTTATGGCTTTAACTATTACGGTACCGTCGGTTCCAACCGCGATGAGTTCGTGGTGGTGCGTAAGATGAAGAACATTAACTGGTTGGATGGCGAAGGCAATGACCAGGTACAGGAGAGCGCAAAATGAAAATTCGTTCACAAGTCGGCATGGTGCTGAATCTTGATAAATGCATCGGCTGTCATACCTGTTCTGTAACCTGTAAAAACGTCTGGACCAGCCGTGAAGGGATGGAATACGCATGGTTTAACAACGTAGAAACCAAACCGGGCACCGGCTTTCCAGCCAACTGGGAAGACCAGGAAAAATGGAAAGGCGGCTGGATCCGTAAAATCAACGGTAAACTGCAACCGCGCATGGGCAACCGTGCGCTGCTGCTCGGTAAAATCTTCTCTAACCCGCATATGCCGGAAATAGATGATTATTACGAGCCGTTCGACTTTGATTACCAGAACCTGCATAACGCACCAGAAAGCAAACATCAGCCGATCGCGCGGCCGCGTTCACTGATTACCGGTCAGCGGATGAACAAAATCACCGCAGGTCCGAACTGGGAAGATGACTTAGGCGGTGAATTCGACAAACTGAGCAAAGATCAGAACTTCGAAAACATGCAGAAGGCGATGTACGGCCAGTTTGAAAACACCTTCATGATGTATTTGCCGCGTTTGTGCGAGCACTGCCTGAATCCGGCGTGTGTGGCGACCTGCCCAAGTGGTGCTATCTACAAGCGTGAAGAAGATGGCATTGTGCTGATCGATCAGGATAAATGCCGTGGCTGGCGTATGTGTGTTACCGGCTGCCCGTACAAAAAAATCTACTTCAACTGGAAAAGCGGCAAATCCGAGAAGTGCATTTTCTGTTACCCGCGTATTGAATCCGGGATGCCAACTGTCTGTTCAGAAACCTGCGTAGGGCGTATTCGCTACCTCGGCGTACTGCTGTATGACGCGGATGCGATTGAAAACGCTGCCAGCACGGAAAACGAGAAAGACCTGTATCAGCGTCAGCTTGACGTGTTCCTCGATCCTAAGGACCCGAACGTGATCGCGCAGGCGCTGAAGGATGGCGTACCGCAAAGTGTGATCGATGCGGCGCAGAAATCGCCGGTCTACAAAATGGCGATGGACTGGAAGCTGGCGCTGCCGCTGCATCCGGAATACCGCACATTGCCGATGGTCTGGTATGTGCCACCTCTGTCACCGATCCAGTCTGCTGCGGATGCCGGTGAACTGGGCAGCAACGGTATTCTGCCGGATGTAGAAAGTCTGCGCATTCCGGTGCAGTACCTTGCCAACTTGTTGACGGCGGGTGATACCGAACCGGTGTTGTTGGCACTGAAACGGATGCTGGCGATGCGTCACTTCAAACGCGCCGAAACGGTAGACGGCGTGGAAGATACCCGTGCTCTGGAAGAGGTCGGGCTGACGAAGGCGCAGGCGCAGGAGATGTACCGCTATCTCGCCATTGCCAACTACGAAGATCGCTTTGTGGTGCCATCCAGTCATCGCGAACTGGCGCGTGAGGCTTTCCCGGAGAAAAACGGTTGTGGCTTTAGCTTCGGTGACGGTTGCCATGGTTCAGACAGCAAAGCAAACCTGTTCAACAGCCGTCGTATCGATGCCGTGGATGTCACGATTAAAACGGAGCCGCACCCATGATTGAACTGGTGGTTATTTCCCGTTTGCTGGAATACCCGGATGCTGCCCTGTGGCAGCATCAACAGGAGGTATTAGAGGCTCTGGCGTCGGGTGAAAATATGGCGTCAGACGACGCGCAGCAGGTGGCGAGTTTCTTTCGCGAGTTAACGTCACAAACCTTACTGGATGCGCAAGCCAGCTATAGCGAGCTGTTTGATCGTGGGCGCGCCACATCGCTGCTGCTCTTTGAGCATGTGCATGGCGAGTCCCGCGATCGTGGCCAGGCGATGGTGGATCTGCTGGCGCAATATGAGCGCCATGGTTTGCAACTTGACAGCCGTGAATTGCCGGATCATCTACCGCTCTATCTGGAGTACCTGGCGCAACTGCCGTTTACCGAAGCGATTGGCGGTTTGCAGGATATTGCCCCCATCCTTGCGCTGCTGCAGGCACGTTTGCAGCAGCGGGAAAGCGCTTATGCCACGCTGTTCACCGCCTTGCTGACGTTGAGCAAAACCGCAGTGGATAACGGGCAGGTCGCTGAAAAAATTGCCGGTGAAGCGCGGGATGATACGCCGCAGGCGCTGGATGCCGTATGGGAAGAAGAGCAGGTGAAATTCTTCGCGGAGCAGGGCTGTAGCGATGCCGACATTACTGCACATCAGCGCCGTTTTGCGGGGGCTGTCGCACCGCAATATCTGAATATCACAACAGGAGGAGAGCGCTAATGCACTTCCTAAATATGTTCTTCTTTGACATTTATCCCTACATAGCCGGTGCGGTATTTCTGGTGGGGAGCTGGCTGCGTTATGACTACGGTCAGTACACATGGCGTGCGGGCTCCAGTCAGATGCTGGATCGCAAAGGGATGAACCTGGCCTCGAACTTGTTCCATATCGGCATTTTGGGGATTTTTGCCGGGCATTTCCTTGGCATGCTGACGCCGCACTGGATGTACGAGTCGTTTCTGCCAATTGAAGTGAAACAGAAAATGGCCATGATCGGCGGTGGTGCAAGTGGCGTGCTCTGTCTGGTTGGGGGGCTACTGTTGCTGAAACGCCGTCTGTTTAATCCGCGTATTCGTGCGACCTCAACGGCGGCAGATATCCTGATCATGACGCTGCTGATGGTGCAGTGCGCATTGGGCCTGTTGACCATTCCATTCTCTGCCCAACATATGGATGGTAGCGAGATGATGAAACTGGTGGGCTGGGCGCAATCGGTGGTGACATTCCACGGTGGCGCGTCTGCGCATCTTGATGGTGTGGCATTTATTTATCGTGTGCATCTGGTGTTGGGGATGACGCTGTTTGTGTTGTTCCCGTTCTCGCGCCTGGTGCATATCTGGAGCGCGCCGGTCGAGTACTTAACGCGTAAGTACCAGATAGTTCGCGCCCGTCGCTAAGCGTGTCGTGAATAAAAACCCGGGAAAGCAGACTATTCCCGGGTTTTTTTTATCCGTAAACTGTTCGCCCGAAGAAGAACAACAAGGAACAGTTTCATGGGGACTCTTTCCGGGCGCGCACCTGTTGCGGCACTCAACATTATTGCCACCGGCATCGCTTTGCCTGCGACCTGTATCACCTCGGATTATCTCGACGGTCGGCTGGGTAAACCGGCGGGCTATGTTCGTCAACGCTCCGGTATTGAGCACCGTTTTCATGCCCGGCCTGATGAAAACCAGGCGGAACTGGCCGCACAGGCACTGCATAACGCGCTGGCGACACAGTCTATTTCCCCATCCTCCATTGATTTGCTGATCTGCGCCAGTGCCATTGGTATTCAGGCGCTGCCCTGCAGTGCGGCGCACATTCTTAAAGCGGCAGCCATGCCTGCCGGTACCGCCGGATTTGATGTCAACAGCAGTTGCGTCAGTTTTATTACTGCGTTGGACGTTGCGGCGGGGTTGCTGGCGACCGGCAGTTACCGACGTATTGCGATTGTTGCGGCAGATTTGGCGTCCAGGGGTATCGACTGGCAACATGAGGAGTCTTCGTTAATCTTTGGCGACGGCGCAGCCTGCGCCATCGTTGAGCGTGGTGATGGACACCGCGGTGTGCTGGCCAGCCTGACGGAAGTCTATCCGGAAGGGAGTGACTTGTGCGAGATCCGCGCCGGGGGGACCCGACGTAACCCTCGATCGGGCATGCATGACAGCGATTTTCTGTTTCATATGCAGGGGAAACCGCTGTTTCGCTTTGCCTCCGCGCGCATTGAAGGCTTCTTCACCCGTCTGCTGAACAAAAGCGGACTGACGCTGGCTGACATTGCCACGGTAGTACCGCATCAGGCCAGCCATCTGTCGCTGGAACATATGCGTAAACGCCTGGCGGTGCCGGACAGGATATTAATCGATATTTATCGCCATCACGGCAACCAGGTCGCGGCGTCGATCCCGACCGCACTGCATCATGCCATCAGCAGTGGAAAAGTGCGTTCAGGAGAGCCGGTGTTGTTGATCGGCACAGCGGCAGGGTTAACCCTGTCCGGCATGGTGTTGCTGCCATGAGAGTGCTGGTTACGGGCGCAACCAGTGGGCTTGGCCGCAATGCGGCACAGTGGCTACGGGAGCAGGGGCATCAGGTGATAGCTACCGGGCGTAATCGCGAGGCGGGTGCGGCGTTGACCGCGCTGGGCGCGTCGTTTATCCCACTGGATCTCGCTACCGCCAGCGTGGCGCAGTGCCTGTCCTTGATGAATAACTGCGACGCAGTATGGCACTGTGCCGCCAAATCCTCGCCCTGGGGCAATCGTGCATCATTTTATCAGGCCAATGTTCGGGCAACGCAGACGCTTGCGCAGGCTGCCGGGCAGCTTGCTGTTCCGCGCTTTGTGCATATCTCGACACCCGCTATCTACTTTGATTTTCGCCATCATTACGATGTGCCGGAAACCTACCTGGCGCGCAGATTCGCCAGCCATTACGCCCGTTCCAAATATGCTGCGGAGCAGGCGATTCAGGCCGCGGTTGCCAGCCACCCGCATACGACGTTTGTGATGCTGCGCCCGCGAGGCTTGTTTGGGCCGCACGATCGGGTGATTGTCCCGCGTCTGTTGCAGCAACTGCAGAGAGATGGCGGTCTGTTGCGTCTGCCGCGTGGGGGTGAGGCGCTGCTGGACTTAACCTTTGTGCACAATGTGGTGCATGCGATGACGCTGGCGACGCAGAACCGCGCGGTACAATCCGGGGATGCCTTTAATATTACGAACCATCAACCACAGCGGCTGGTGGCGATGCTTGATGCACTGTTTCGCCAGCAGCTTGGCCTCAATTATCGGATTAAATCGGTGCCCTGGCCGCTGTTATCTCTGGTGGCTCGCGGCATGTCACTGGTAGGGACATGTTGCGGCAAAGAGCCGCCGATCACCCGCTACAGTGCGGGGACGGTTTGCTTTGATATGACGCTGAGCGCCACCAAAGCGGAGCAGGTGCTTGGATATCAACCGCAATTTTCGCTGGCACACGGGATTGCTCTGACCGGACAGTGGATAAGGACGAATGGCAAAAATCACCGGCTTTGAAGTGGGCTATTGCACGCATTTGGGCTGCATGGCGCTGAAAGGTGCGGGCTTTCGCGTCTGCAAGTTTCCCTCTCGCGCCTGGCTGCTGGAAGTCGGCGAACGGCGCTGGCTTTGGGACACGGGGTATGCCTCATGGTTTGAACAGTACAGCCGCGAGGGCGTTTTTAATCTCTATCGTCAATTGACACCGGTTTACTTCGACGAAAAACAGTCGTTGGCGCAGCAACTGCTTGCGCAAGGGCTGGTGGGACGCGATATCGACGGCATTATTTTGTCGCACTTTCATGCCGACCATGTCGCCGGGTTGCGCGATTTTCCGGGGGTGGCCAGCATCTGTTCCGGTGAAGGCTGGCAGCAGGTGAGAACACTACGCGGCTTTGCGGCGCTGCGTCAGGCCTTTATTCCGGGCTTGATCCCGGAAGCATTTGAGTCAACGGTACAGTTTATTGAACGCTTCCCGATCCTGGCACTGCCCGCTGCGCTGGCACCTTTCGGGCAGGGATATGCACTGCCGGGTAGTGACGGGCAAATTATCCTTGTGCCGTTACCGGGCCATGCTGCGGGGCATATCGGCGCGTTCGTGTTAACCGATAAGGGCTGGACATTGCTGGCGGCGGATGCGGCCTGGTCGCCCGTCAGCTATCAGACCCTGCGCGGGCCTTCGCGGTTGGCAAACCTGGTGCTTAGTGATACGAAAGCGTATTACCGCACGCTGGCACAGCTTAACCAGCTCTGGCAACGGGGTGAGGCGGAGATCCTGTTGTGTCATGAGGGCGATATATGAATCTGGCTGGCTTGTTAGCGCGCTATTTTCTGATTCGTCGCCGCCGTTTTACCTCCCGTGCCGGGCTGGAGGCCTGGCAGGCCAAAAAGATGGCGGCCTTTCGTCGTCGTGTTCTGATGAATAGCCCCTGGTTTATACCCTGGCTTGATAAGCCGTTTAGCCAATGGCCGTTGATGGACAAAGCGCTGATGATGGCCCACTTTGATGAGATGAATACCGCGGGCTTGCGGCGTGAAGAACTGCTGGCTTGTGCGCTGGAAAGCGAACGCAGTCGGGATTTTTCGCCGACCATCGGCCGTTTCAGTGTCGGGTTATCGTCAGGCACGTCGGGGCAGCGTGGGTTATTTGTCGTCAGTCCGCAAGAGCGCCAGATCTGGGCTGCCGGGGTACTGGCAAAAGCCCTCCCGGACGGGTTATTCGCCAGTGAGCGGGTAGCGCTCTTTTTGCGTGCTGATAACCAGCTTTACCAGAGCGTGAATAGCCGCTGGCTGACGCTGGAGTTCTACGATCTGTTGCAGCCTTTCACGCAACAGATTACCCGCCTGCAGCAGCAATCGCCGACACTGATCGTGGCGCCGGCGCAGGTGTTGCGTGCGCTCGCGCTGGCAGTCAGAGCGGGCGAACTGACCCTGAAGGTGAAGAAAGTGATTTCTGTTGCCGAGGTTCTCGAACCGCAGGATCGCACGTTGTTGCGAGACGTTTTTGGCGAGGTGGGGGAGATCTATCAGGCGACGGAGGGTTTCCTGGCTGCAACCTGTGCCCATGGCACACTGCATCTCAATGAGGAGTTTGTGCACATTGAACCGCAGTGGATCGATGACCGTCGCTTTGTGCCGGTGATCACCGACTTCACCCGGCGTACTCAGCCCATCGTGCGTTATCGTCTGGATGATGTCCTGACTGTTGAGGACTCTCCTTGTCCTTGCGGGAGTGCCACGCGAGCGATTGCGCACATTGAAGGGCGGCACGATGATCAACTGCTGCTGCCCGATAATCGCGGGCAATGGCGGCCGGTCTTTGCCGATGCCTGTAGTCGTGTTCTGGCGCAGGCATTACCGCTGGAGGCGGATTATCGCCTTGTACAGACCGCAGCGGCACAGATCCACCTGACAGCAACGTGTGATGCCGGTGCGCTGGTTACCTGCCGGGATGCGCTCATCAACTGGATGGCAGGCGAGGGCATCGCGACAGAAACATTACGCTGGACGTTATCTGCTGCACCGATTGACTGCGTCTTTACCCATAAGCGGCGGCGCATTATACGCCAGTGGGATGGTGTATGAAGATCCTCATCACGGGTGCATCCGGTTTTATCGGCGGTCGGTTACTCGCTTACCTTGCGGGTATCCCCCATGTGGAGGTGCGCGGGGTAGGCCGTCGACCGCTGCCACATTCCCCTTACTACCGTGCGCTGGCACTGGAGCGGCTGGACGAACTGGATTTTCGCCCTCAAGTGGTTATTCATGCTGCGGGGCGGGCTTCACCCTGGGGTACGGCACAGGCCTATTACCGCGACAACGTTGAAACCACCCGTCACATTATCGCTTTTTGCCGCCGTAATGGGTTGCCGCGCCTGATTTTTCTCTCCAGCGCTGCTGTTTATTATCGCTTTGCGCATCAGTATGCGCTGCATGAAGATACCGCCATTGGTCCGCCGTTTACCAGTGAGTATGGACGTAGCAAATACCTGGCCGAGCAGTTGCTGGCCGATTATCCCGGTGAAAAAACGGTACTTCGGCCTTGCGGCATTTTCGGTGCAGGGGACTCGTTACTGTTCCCGCCGTTAATCGCGGCTGCACGCAAGCGGCAATTGGTACGTTTACGCGCTGAAAATACCCCGGCGCGTACGGACTTGCTGCATGTGGATGAGTTATGCGATTACCTGTGGCGCGCCGCTAACCATGCCCTTTTACAACCTTGTTATAACCTTTCTGCCGATGCCCCGGTGGTGGTGGAAACCCTGCTTGACGAGGTATTAACACAGATGGCGTTACCGTTACCCCAGCGGACGATGGATGTTGCCACGGCATTGCGTTTTGCCGGGGCGATGGAGCGCCTGTGGCGCTGGCTGCCGCTGCGTGGTGAACCCCCCATAACCCGTTTTGGTGTGGGTGTTTTTGGTTATTCCGCAACGCTGGATGTGACACGGATGCTGGCCGATTTTGGTCCGCCCGGGCGTACGTTTTCTGCGACACTGTCGGCGTTTCTGCAGCAACAGGAGAAACAAAAATGATGCTGATAGCGCTGAGCTGGCTGGCAATCCTGCTATTTAAACTGGTTTTTGCTCTTCGCGTGGTGCGCACGCACGCCGTCGTCGCGCAGGGGGATCTGCACCGTCTGACGGTGGCGCAACCTATCCTCAGCGGCGATCCGGCCCTGGAATCGGTACTCGAGTCCGCGTTAACGGCACTCAGTGGTGCACAGTTTATCTGGCTGATTGACGAGGATGATGCCGACGCCGCCGCCATTACGGCACGCATTGTGCAACGTCATCCTCAGTGTGCCGTGCGTATTATTGTTTCTGCCGCACCGCCACAAGGGGTCAATCCAAAACTTTTCAAGCTTGAGCGTGCACGCGCAGTGGCGCAAACGGAGATCTTTCTGGTGCTGGATGATGATGCGCTGCTCAGCGCCCGATCAGCCAGCAGGATGATCAGCGAACTGCGTGATAACAGCCTGGTGACGGCATTACCCTGGTACCGGCCTGCGCGCAACGTGCCTTCACGCCTGCTGGCGCAGTTTGTTAATGACAATTCGCCACTGACTTACTTGCCGTTGGTACCTTTTTGTGCACCGCTCACCCTTAATGGTATGTGCTACATGCTGCCGCTGACCCTGTTGCAGCGGATCGGTGGCTTTGCCCCCATCCTGCGGCATTTGACGGATGATCTGGCGCTGGCGACCCATCTTATCCGGCAAGGGGGAGAGATTATCCAGTCTACGGCGACCGTACGGGTGCAGACCACTATTACCGATATGGGCCATTACAACCGGCAGATGCACCGCTGGTTTCTGTTTGCCACCCTGTTACTCCGTGAGAAAAGCGTGGCGACCAGGCTGATGATTTTCCTGCTGCAGGGGCTGCATCCCTTACTGATATGGGCGATGGTGATAATGGCGCTGACTGGCCTGACACCTGCGCTGGTGCTGGCGGCTGTGCTACTGATACGCCACCTCGCTTTGCGCCAGGTGCAACGCCAGGTTGATGCAGAGATCGCGCCGCATCTGTTGCTGTCATTACTCTCTGAATTGTTACAGCCGCTTCACCTGTTGCACGCGTTGTGCAACCGTACGATTACGTGGCGCACCCGTCGCTACAGGATCTACAGCAATGAGCGTTTTACTTCACTATGAGCAGACCGCGTCTACAGTATGTTTTTCTTACGGGCAGAAGTTGTTGGGGTAACTGGGCGCTGAGTCCGCAGCAACTGGCGTTCATGCATGCCATTAGTGACGAGGGGCAGCATTGCGTTGCGCATAACTTTCCCTGGCTGCCACAACCTGAAGCCTGGCGCCAGACGGGGATCGTCCGCGCCAGCCTCAGTAATATGTTGGAGTACCTGGCATCGCGCCACGCACGCTTTGTCCGCTGTTACCGTGAGACGGCTCTGGAGATGCTGGCCGGAGCCGACCAGACGATAGTGCTGGCGGGAAGTTGCGGGCTGGAACTGTTTAATAATCTGCAGTTACCTGCTGAAGTGATGCCGCACATTGCGATTTTTGCTTATGGCCCGGTCGCCCGGCAGCGCCCGACGTGCCGCCATGTGTTAGTGCAGGGGCGTACGGATTATATTTCGCGCTGCTGGTTTCCCTCGCCAGACAAACAGATTGAGAGTGGCCATATGCATTACCTGACACAGCCTGCATTACCGGCGTTATGCCGTGCCTTTGTGGCGGATATTCACGGAGGGAGCAGCTAAATGGAACGCTTGCTGGCTTTGATTCCGCCGGATGTAACGCGCATCGATCTGTTGGCGCCGCCGTTTGCCGGGCATTTGCATCCGGTGCTGGCAATGGGCAGAGCGCTGTCGACACATTACCAGGTGCGTATTATTAGCACCGAAGGGGCCAGAACGCGCATTGAAGCAGCCGGGCTGACGGCGCTGCTGCTTCCCGGCGATTATGACTCGCCTTTAACCGCTGTGGTGAACCCGCGTTATGCCGTGAAGTCTAACCCATTGCGCCTGTACCGGCAGTTTAAGCGGGTGGTGGGCTTGCTAAAAAACTTTGCCGATGAACTGGCGGGCGTTTGGCTGCAACAGGGAAAACCGGATTTAGCGATTGCCGATTTCACCCTGCCAGTGGTGGGCGAAGTCTGCCGTCGCCTGGTTATACCCTGGTGGACCAGCATGCCATCACCCTGTGTGATAGATACGCCCGATGGTGTACCCGCTTATTGTGGTGGATTGCTGCCACCGGTAAATACGTTGCAGCGCTTTACGCAGACATTACACCGTCACAAAGTGCGGGGGTTTAAACGGCTGCTGTTCAGGTTGTTCCGCCAGACTATCCGCCAGACGGGAATTTCCGAACTCTATCGCCAGGATGGCAGTGAAAATGCCTATTCGCCGGACTGCATTCTGGCTCTGGGGGAGGCGTGGTTTGAATTTCCGCGCAGTTGGCCTGTGGCGGTCAGGTTTATTGGCCCGGCACTTTATACGCCACCGTTAACGACCACTGCACCGCCCTTTGTGGCCGGTAAGCGCCATGTGCTGGTGACATTAGGCACCCATCTGGACTGGCATAAAGAGGCTGTCGTGCAGGCCGTGCATCAACTGGCACAGACGCTGCCTGACTGGATGTTCCACTTCACCGATGGCGATATGGCGGCTGGTAGCGTGACCGGGCAGAAAAATGTGGTGCGCTTGCCATGGGTCGATTATGACTGCTGGCTTGCACATTATGATGCTGTTATTCACCATGGCGGCGCCGGTATCCTCTGGCACTGCCTGCAACGTGAGATCCCGTCGCTGGTTTATCCTGTTGATTATGACCAGTTTGATCATGCGGCGCGTCTTCATCATTGTGGGAAAGGCATCTGGTTACGCGGTGGTGTGCAGTCAATCGCAGGCGCGAAAGCAGCATTGCAGAGGGTGGTAGAGGGGAAGGAGGCGTAACTCGTTTCCCATGCGGATGGCCAGGATCCCGACTCCGCTTTCCGTTTGGTGGCTGGCGTGAAGGATTCTTCGCCACGGCGTTCCCTTCGGTTCATTGCCTACGGCAACACGCTCTCGCTATCGCCCGGGTCGAACCTTAATCGAAGGTTCTCGTCCTTCGCTGAGAAGCAGAATATAAGCGAAAAGCGGGATTATATAATAACGGGGACATACAGAAGATGGTGGTGGGGGAAGGATTCGAACCTTCGAAGTCGATGACGGCAGATTTACAGTCTGCTCCCTTTGGCCGCTCGGGAACCCCACCAGGGGTAATACATTGTGTGATACAGAAGATGGTGGTGGGGGAAGGATTCGAACCTTCGAAGTCGATGACGGCAGATTTACAGTCTGCTCCCTTTGGCCGCTCGGGAACCCCACCACAGGGTAAAGCTAATGACTACTGGCCTGCTTCCATCTCGGGAAGCGCGGCGCATCATACCAAATGACGCGCCGCTGTAAAGCGTTCAATCGCGAAAAACAAACTGGTTGTCTGCTTTTTGCACGTAATGGTGTAAAGGCAAACAATTCAATCCGTTAATGATTACAGAATGATCGTCCGATTGCCGTAAACGAACACCCGTTGCGCCAGCACCTGATACAACGCACGACTTAGTACGTTTTTCTCAACATCACGTCCTGCGCGCATCATATCTTCAGCGGTATAAGTGTGATCCACATGGATAACGTCCTGCATAATAATTGGACCTTCATCCAGATTGTCATTCACATAGTGAGCCGTTGCACCAATGATCTTCACACCGCGCTCATAGGCTTGATGATAAGGTCGCGCACCAATAAATGCCGGCAGGAATGAATGGTGAATATTGATGATCTTATTCGGGAAACGGGAGACAAATTCAGGCGTCAGTACGCGCATATACTTCGCCAGCACTACATAATCCGGCTGATGCGCTTCAATCGCCTGCGCCATCAGGTTGTCATGTGCTTCGCGCGTCAAACCTTCATGGCTCACCAGTTCGAAAGGAATATCAAAGCGCTCCACCAGTGAACGCAATGTCTCGTGGTTGCCAATCACGGCAGCGATATCAACATCCAGTCCGCCGTAATTGGCTTTCATCAACAGATCGCCAAGACAATGCGCCTCTTTCGTCACCAGAATCACGACCCGGCGGCGACCCGCCGGATTCAGTTCACGTACGGACCCTTCCGGGAGTGCGCTATCAAGATCCGCCAGCAGCGTGGCATCATTAAAAATGCCTTCCAGTTCGGTGCGCATAAAGAAACGGCCGGTACGGTGATCCACGAATTCGTTGTTCTGCACGATATTGAGTTCGTGCTTGTAACAGATGTTGGTGATGCGCGCGATAAGCCCTTTCTGGTCAGGACAAATAGTACGCAGAATTTTTCGTTGTAATGAGTGCATTGCCGGGTAAATCCTGTTGATGATGTTTGCTATGAGGTGCTGCTCGCCTTATAGGCCACAGCACTTTTTGAATTTTTTGCCTGACCCGCAAGGGCAGGGATCGTTACGACCAAATTGAGGGCGCGTGCCATCGATATAATACCACTGGCCGTTCTCCTTTAAGAACCGGGAACGTTCTATAATCGCACCCGGTTTGCCTTGCTCGCTAAAACGCGCCACAAAACTGACATAACCTTCATTATCATTTTCGCCGCAAGCGTGTTCAAATACGGTTAAACCCAGCCAGGTGGTGTGTGCAAAACCGGCTTCGATTTGTTGACGAAAAGCCCCGGCTCCACAGAAGGGATGCCAGGTTTTAATCAGATACTCAGCCTGGCGCAACACGAAAGCTGTATAACGCGAACGCATCAGGTGCGAAGGCGTGGGAGCAAGCTGTGTACCAGACAGATAAGGCTGGCAACATAGGCTATACTCCAGAGCGCTACCGCAAGGACAAGATTGAGACAAAATAGCATTCCTGGAACAAAAATAATGGCGCGATTGCGTCAGGGTAGCGATATGTTAACTGAGCCGTAGCGCTGTGGCTACAGTAAGCCGGGGGAAGTGAAACACGCGTAATGAGAAGGGTAAAAATTGGTTTGGCGCTCGGATCTGGCGCCGCCAGGGGCTGGGCCCATATTGGTGTGATTAACGCATTGCAGCGAGCGGGTGTTGAGATTGACATTGTCGCCGGGTGTTCCATAGGGTCATTGGTCGGAGCGGCGTATGCGTGCGGTCGATTACCGGCGCTTGAGAAATGGGTGCGCTCCTTCAGCTATTGGGATGTGTTGCGACTGATGGATCTTTCATGGCAACGTGGTGGTTTGCTGCGCGGTGAACGCGTGTTCAGCCAATACCGCGCATTACTCCCATTCGCAGATTTTGGACACTGTCGTATGAAATTCGGCGCTGTGGCCACCAACCTGAGCACCGGACGCGAGTTGTGGTTTACCGAAGGCGATTTGCATCATGCCGTGCGTGCGTCTTGCAGTATGCCCGGATTGATGTCTCCGGTTGCGCATAACGGTTACTGGCTGGTGGATGGTGCCGTTGTCAATCCGGTTCCTGTCTCGCTCACACGAGCCTTAGGTGCAGATATTGTCATTGCGGTGGATCTGCAACATGATGCGCATCTGATGCAGCAAGATCTTCTGTCAGTCAACCTGACCACGAGTGAAAGCGAGAGTGAGGGGGGCGCTGTGCTTCGTTGGCATCAGCGTTTGCGCGAACGACTGAGTCGTATCACCCCTAAACGTCCGGTAGCACCGACAGCGATGGAGATCATGAGTACATCCATTCAGGTGCTGGAAAACCGCTTAAAACGCAACCGTATGGCAGGCGATCCGCCTGATATCCTGCTGCAACCTCTATGTCCGCAAATCTCGACTCTCGATTTTCATCGTGCCGATGCGGCCATCGCCGCTGGACAGATGGCGGTCGAAAAGAAAATAGATGAGTTACTACCGCTGGTTCGGCCAGTGGCGTGAACATAATTTTGAAAGACTTCAGCAAATTCTGACAGGCGATAATCGGTGAAGCATGCCACTATTGATCTATCGTCAGGCAGGGGAGATGAAATGACGCAGCCGTTGGCCGGAAAACAGATACTGATAGTTGAAGACGAGCCCGTTTTCCGCTCGCTGCTGGACTCATGGCTGTGTTCGCTCGGCGCCAATACGTTGCTGGCGGAAGATGGGGTTGACGCGCTGGAGCATACGGCAACGGCAAAACCTGACCTGATCATCTGCGACCTTGCTATGCCACGCATGAATGGCCTGGCGTTGATTGAACATTTACGCAACCATGGTGATCAGACGCCGATTCTGGTGATCTCCGCCACTGAGAACATGGCTGATATCGCTAAAGCGTTACGGCTTGGCGTGCAGGATGTGGTTCTTAAGCCAGTAAAAGATCTTAATCGCCTGAAGGAAACGCTCTTTGCCTGCATTTATCCCAACATGTTTAACTCTCGAGTTGAGGAAGAAGAGCGGCTGTTCCAGGATTGGGATGCGTTGGTGGAGAATCCGCAGGCTGCGGCAAAATTGCTACAGGAATTACAACCGCCGGTCCAACAAGTCATTTCCCAGTGTCGGGTAAATTATCGGCAGCTGGTTTCGGCCGATCGCCCCGGATTGGTGCTGGATATTGCCCCGATTTCTGGTCAGGACTTAGCCTTTTATTGTCTTGACGTCACACGAGCAGGGAATAATGGCGTGCTGGCTGCCTTACTGCTTCGCGCCCTATTTAACGGATTACTTCAGGAACAGTTGTCACATCAGCGTCAGCGTCTCCCGGAAATGGGCGCGTTACTCAAACAGGTAAACCAATTACTGCACCAGGCAAACTTACCCGGTCAGTTCCCCTTATTAGTGGGTTATTACCATAGCGAGCTTAAAAACTTAATATTAGTTTCAGCCGGTCTTAACGCCACGTTAAATACCAGTGAGCATCAAATTCAAATCAGCAATGGTGTGCCACTCGGGACATTGGGTAATGCTTACCTTAATCAATTAAGCCAACGTTGTGACGCGTGGCAGTGCCAGGTATGGGGCGCGGGTGGGCGTCTTCGCTTAATGTTGAGCGCGGAATGAGCAATCGCATCACACTTTGCAGATAGCTTTACCTGTCGGTTAAAACGAGTGGTACTATCGCCGCAGATTATGCGTATTAATCCTAATTAGCTGCAACTGCGTCCTTTTCAGACCTGGTCGTTGAGAGGGTACTGATATACTCAGACGCGAGTTAATTCATGAACATGTTCAAAGCATGAACAGTCCAGGAGATTTTCAATGGCTGCAATAAATTCGAAAGTGACTAAAGCAGTAATCCCGGTAGCGGGATTGGGAACCAGGATGTTACCAGCGACCAAGGCAATTCCTAAAGAGATGTTGCCACTGGTTGATAAGCCATTAATTCAGTACGTGGTTAATGAATGTATTGCTGCGGGTATTACTGAAATCGTTCTGGTCACCCATTCATCCAAAAACTCTATCGAAAACCATTTCGATACCAGCTTCGAGCTTGAAGCGATGCTGGAAAAACGTGTTAAACGTCAGTTGCTGGAAGAGGTGCAGTCTATTTGCCCACCGCACGTCACTATTATGCAAGTGCGTCAGGGGCTGGCAAAAGGTCTCGGTCACGCCGTTCTGTGTGCGCACCCTGTCGTCGGTAATGAGCCTGTCGCCGTTATTCTGCCGGACGTTATTCTCGATGAGTTCGAATCCGATCTTTCGCAGGATAATCTGGCAGAAATGATTAAACGTTTTGATGAGACCGGTGCCAGCCAGATCATGGTTGAGCCTGTAGATGACGTAACGGCGTACGGTGTTGTCGATTGCAAAGGTGCGACACTGAATCCTGGTGACAGTGTGCCGATGGTGGGCGTCGTAGAGAAGCCGAAAGCGAACGTTGCACCGTCTAATCTGGCTGTGGTTGGCCGTTATGTTCTGAGCGCGGAGATTTGGCCACTGCTGGCGAAAACGCCTCCGGGAGCAGGCGATGAAATTCAGCTGACAGATGCTATCGATATGCTGATCGAAAAAGAAACGGTTGAAGCCTATCATATGAAAGGCAAAAGTCATGACTGTGGTAATAAACTCGGTTACATGTGTGCATTTGTAGAATATGGTATTCGTCACAATACGCTGGGTGCAGAATTTAAAGCCTGGCTGGAAGATACTGTAGGCGCAGGGAAAGCATAATCCACTTCCCCACGTCGGAATTAAGCCGGAGAGAATAGCGTGCTGCGCTGACTATCTCCGGCTTTTTTATTTCTGACTGTTTCGGAACGAAGTAACGTGCTGCATTGCGGAGAAATAAACAGCACAAGACAATAAAAAAAGGTGCAGAGTTCAAACAATAAGCGGATGGCGGCTGATTGATATCAAGCGCAGCATTCTATTATGAAGAAATTGTGGAGATATGTGGCGGGTGTCAAAAAAAAACCCGCCTGTGGCGGGTTTTCTGATACTGGTTGGAATTACTCAGCAAGCAGGAAATCTTCCAGTTTCTTGCCTTGTTCATCCATAGCCTTTTTGATAACAGCCGGAGTACGGCCCTGGCCGGTCCAGGTTTTGGATTCGCCGTTTTCATCAATGTAGGCATATTTGGCCGGACGTGCAGCGCGTTTTGCTTTTGTCCCGGTTTTAGCTGCAGCCATGCTGTTCAGCAGTTCGGTCGGGTCAATACCATCAGCAATCAGCATATCGCGATATTGCTGCAATTTACGGGTGCGCTCTTCAACTTCAGCTGCGGCAGCGCTTTCTTCCTCACGGCGCTCATTTACCACAACTTCTAATTTTTCCAGCATTTCTTCGAGCGTTTCCAGCGTGCATTCTCTTGCCTGCGCACGAAGAGTACGGATGTTGTTCAGAATTTTAAGTGCTTCGCTCATTGTAGTAATCTCAAACTTATATTGGGGTGGTTTGTTGGGCTAATAATAGAGCGTTAATTTGACCAGTGCAATAGCTGTGAATGTAAGGAATTCAAAAATTGCTCCTTATTCTGTCGTTTTTTTAATATCGCTAACTTAAATTTTACTTGAAGAAACGCACAAAAAAACACTTATACCATCTGTAAACATCGATGCGGTCGTTACGCATCTGGTGGGTTTTTGTGATTAATCTGAGTGAGATTATAGTCATAATGGATAAATAACAACCTCGTTAATTCCGTATAGCTCATGTGCCCACGTGCTTAAAATATTAATAATTTCCGGATCATAAGGTCGGCAACATCGGATTTAAATCATTCGTAAGATCATGAATTCCCGAGGCTGTTTCTTTGGCAGTAACAATCGTATTGATTAACAATCGCTATATCTGTAAGCGAAAAAAAGCAGTGGCTTGCCGTGGACGCGTAGTGGCTCCCGGTTTGCCAGATAAAATATGGTATAATCGCCAACAGTAATATCACACTTTGATTGGGGTTTTGCGCGCAATGGCACAACTTTATTTCTACTATTCAGCAATGAATGCGGGGAAATCTACGGCTTTACTACAGTCCTCTTACAATTACCAGGAAAGAGGTATGCGTACAGTGGTCTACACAGCAGAAATTGACGATCGTTTTGGTTCGGGAAAGGTGAGTTCGCGTATTGGATTATCCTCACCTGCTCGTTTGTTTAATCCACAATCATCGTTGTTTGAAGAAATTAAAGCCGAGCACGAACGTGAAGCGGTACATTGTGTGCTGATTGATGAATGTCAGTTCCTTTCACGGGAACAGGTCTATGCACTTTCAGAAGTGGTCGATCAACTCGATATCCCGGTGCTCTGTTATGGTTTACGCACTGATTTTCGCGGTGAGTTGTTTGTTGGCAGCCAGTATTTACTCGCATGGTCAGATAAGCTGGTAGAACTGAAAACAATCTGTTTCTGCGGGCGTAAGGCCAGTATGGTGCTGCGCCTGGATCAAACAGGACGACCCTATAATGAAGGTGAGCAGGTGGTTATCGGCGGTAATGAGCGTTATGTTTCTGTGTGCCGTAAACATTATAAAGAAGCGCTGGTAGAAGGCTCTCTGACAGCGATCCAGGCGCGGGGAAGGAAGTAGTGCATTATCGCGCCAGGCCCCCGCTGCGTGTGTTTGAGGCATGAATAATGTAAGTGTCGGGCCGTCGCACTTAAATCTTTGCAGCAAGGTTTTATATGTTCAGATGGCTTGGCATTCTGTATAGCAAGGCAGCAACAACATCTGTTGCAGATATGAGCATCGGGTGGTGTTAAACAGCAATAAAAAAACCCGCCATCAGGCGGGTTTTTTATCAGACTAAACAATTAAGCCATTTTTTTGGCTTTCTTGTCCGCTTTTGCCGGAGCTTCAGCTTTCGCTGCGGCAGTTTCACCTTCATGGTACTCACGGCCGTAGAACGTATCCAGCAGAATTTGTTTCAGCTCGGAGATCAGCGGGTAACGCGGGTTCGCGCCGGTGCACTGGTCATCAAACGCATCTTCAGACAGTTTGTCCACGTTGGCCAGGAAGTCTGCTTCCTGCACGCCCGCTTCACGGATGGACTTCGGAATGCCCAGTTCAGCTTTGATGCTTTCCAGCCATGCCAGCAGTTTCTCGATTTTCGCCGCGGTACGGTCACCGGCAGAAGTCAGACCCAGATGGTCAGCAATTTCTGCGTAGCGACGACGAGCCTGCGGACGGTCGTACTGACTGAATGCTGTCTGTTTGGTCGGGTTATCGTTCGCGTTATAACGGATAACGTTACAAATCAGCAGGGCGTTCGCGAGGCCGTGCGGGATGTGGAACTGAGAGCCCAGTTTGTGCGCCATAGAGTGACATACCCCGAGGAAGGCGTTAGCAAACGCGATACCTGCGATGGTTGCAGCACTATGAACACGTTCACGAGCAACCGGGTTTTTAGACCCTTCGTTGTAAGAAGCCGGCAGGTTTTCTTTCAACAGTTTCAGCGCTTGCAGTGCCTGACCGTCAGAGAACTCAGAGGCCAGTACGGATACGTAAGCTTCCAGGGCGTGGGTTACCGCATCCAGACCACCGAACGCACACAGTGATTTCGGCATGTCCATGACCAGGTTGGCATCAACGATAGCCATATCCGGAGTCAACGCGTAATCTGCCAGCGGATATTTCTGCCCGGTTGCATCGTCGGTCACTACTGCAAACGGCGTAACTTCAGAACCGGTACCGGACGTGGTGGTGATAGCGACCATTTTCGCTTTCACGCCCATTTTCGGGAACTTGTAGATACGTTTACGGATATCCATAAAGCGCAGCGCCAGCTCTTCGAAATGGGTTTCCGGGTGTTCGTACATTACCCACATGATTTTGGCTGCGTCCATCGGGGAACCGCCACCCAGCGCGATGATCACGTCCGGTTTGAAGGAGTTCGCCAGTTCAGCGCCTTTGCGTACGATAGTCAGCGTCGGGTCAGCTTCAACTTCAAAGAACACTTCAGTTTCCACGCCAGCCGCTTTCAGAACAGAGGTAATCTGGTCTGCATAACCGTTGTTAAACAGGAAACGGTCGGTCACGATCAGCGCGCGTTTGTGACCATCAGTAATCACTTCATCCAGTGCGATTGGCAGTGAGCCACGACGGAAGTAGATAGATTTCGGAAGTTTGTGCCACAACATGTTTTCAGCTCGCTTAGCAACGGTTTTCTTGTTGATCAGGTGTTTCGGACCAACGTTTTCAGAGATGGAGTTACCACCCCAGGAACCACAACCCAGAGTCAGGGAAGGCGCGAGTTTGAAGTTATAAAGGTCACCGATACCACCCTGAGAAGCCGGGGTGTTGATCAGGATACGTGCTGTTTTCATCTTCTGACCGAAGTGAGCAACGCGATCCGGTTGGTTATCCTGGTCGGTGTACAGGCAAGAGGTGTGACCGATACCGCCCATTGCAACCAGTTTTTCCGCTTTCTCTACAGCATCTTCGAAATCTTTCGCACGATACATCGCCAGCGTCGGTGACAGTTTTTCATGAGCGAACGGTTCGCTTTCGTCAACGACCTTCACTTCACCAATCAGAATTTTGGTAGTGGTCGGAACGGTGAAACCGGCAAGTTCAGCAATTTTATAAGCCGGCTGGCCGACGATGGCCGCGTTGAGGGCGCCATTTTTCAGAATGATGTCCTGAACCGCTTTCAGTTCTTTACCTTGCAGCAGGTAGCCGCCGTGGCTGGCGAAACGTTCGCGAACAGCATCATAAACGGAGTCAACAACAACGACAGACTGTTCAGATGCACAGATAACACCGTTATCGAAGGTTTTAGACATCAGAACAGACGCAACGGCACGTTTGATATCAGCCGTTTCATCAATCACGACCGGCGTGTTGCCTGCGCCCACACCAATAGCTGGTTTACCGGAGCTATATGCTGCTTTCACCATGCCCGGGCCGCCAGTGGCCAGGATCAGGTTGATATCAGGGTGATGCATCAGTGCGTTAGACAGTTCTACCGATGGCTGGTCGATCCAACCAATCAGATCTTTCGGCGCGCCAGCAGCGATAGCTGCCTGCAGGACGATATCCGCCGCTTTGTTGGTCGCATCTTTTGCACGCGGATGCGGGGAGAAGATAATGGCGTTACGGGTCTTCAGGCTAATCAGCGATTTGAAGATAGCAGTAGAAGTTGGGTTAGTGGTCGGGACGATACCGCAAATAATGCCGATAGGTTCAGCAATGGTAATGGTGCCGAAAGTGTCATCTTCAGACAGCACGCCACAGGTTTTCTCGTCTTTATAGGCGTTGTAGATATACTCAGAAGCAAAGTGGTTTTTAATCACTTTATCTTCGACGATACCCATACCAGATTCAGCAACGGCCATTTTAGCGAGGGGGATTCGAGCATCTGCAGCAGCCAGGGCGGCGGCACGGAAGATTTTATCTACTTGCTCTTGAGTAAAGTTGGCATATTCACGCTGGGCTTTTTTCACGCGTTCAACGAGTGCGTTAAGTTCAGCGACATTAGTAACAGCCATAATGCTCTCCTGATAATGTTAAACTCTTTTAGTAAACCAGCTGTCCAGTACGAGAGTATAGACAGACCGGCTGCAGGTTGCGTAAATTTCAGAAAAACAAATACTTAACGCTAAACCATATGCCACTGATTTACTGAAAGAGCCTCAACGCGACAGCGCTTTTTTTACTTTCTTTAGGTGACACCAGACTACCTGGTTTTAGGTAGTATTAGCGTGATCTACGTCAAATTTCGGTGACGCTGACACCTTTCAGCAAGGTCATTTTTGGGCGTTTGTATCAAATGTTAATGGCATCTGACTGAGCGTCCTCTAAGATTATCACAATTCCCACAACTGAATAACATGTTGTATTGCCGCTGATTTCGACAGAAATCCTGATGAATGTAATAAAGAAAACGCGTATCTTCGGCATGGATTATTTTGTCACACCTTTCTCTCATCGAGACTGGCGACGTTGCGGAGCCTACAGTGATTCATACATTGTTTGATTTTACGACCTGTTTTAAGTTTTTTATTGGTCTGTTTGCGCTGGTTAACCCGGTGGGCATCATTCCTGTCTTCATTAGTATGACCAGTTATCAGACGGCGGGGGCACGAAATAAAACCAACCTCACGGCCAACCTGTCAGTTGCCATCATCCTGTGGACATCATTATTTCTCGGCGACGCCATCCTGCAGATCTTCGGTATCTCTATCGATTCGTTCCGTATCGCGGGGGGCATTCTGGTCGTGACGATTGCGATGTCGATGATCAGCGGGAAATTGGGGGAGGATAAACAGAACAAGCAGGAACAATCAGAAACAGCTATCCGCGAAAGCATCGGCGTGGTGCCGTTAGCACTGCCGCTGATGGCGGGGCCAGGTGCCATCAGTTCGACGATCGTATGGGGCACGCGCTATCACAGCATTGAATATCTGCTGGGTTTCTCGGTCGCCATTGCATTATTTGCCTTGTGTTCATGGGGGCTTTTCCGCATTGCCCCGTGGTTGGTGCGTTTGCTGGGACAGACAGGCATTAACGTCATTACCCGTATTATGGGTTTACTGCTTATGGCGCTGGGAATTGAATTTATCGTTGGTGGTATAAAATCCATTTTCCCGGGACTGCTGAACTGATTCACCTCCTTTATTTACTTGATGTTCAATCGTTATGTATTATTTTATACATCGCGGTAATTAAGTCGGGCTAAACAGGCTGTGAAGGAAAACGCAAAATCAGTAAAAGATATGACGAATACGCAAAAAGGCGATAAGTATAATAAATTGTGCTAATCAGAAAAATGATTGATTATCAAAGAAATATAAGTTTTATGAATCCACCTTGCGCAGATTCTGCGCAAACGCATCTGTTATTTTCTTCACATAATACTATTGGGCTTGCCGTGACATAATTGAAATGATATTAGTACTTTCAATCTTATCGCAGATGAATGTGCTAAAAAGTGGTCAGTTGTTGATTTTTTGTGCAAAAACCCACGTCGTCTGCCAAAACGCGTTACATGGCTGTAATGCGCATTTATCTGGTTGATAATCATAGATAAAAAATTCTCAGGGAGACTGTTAGAGCACGTCTTCGCAGCTAACGCTTTGCTGCAAAAGAGAAATGGTTAACAAATTTGCAAATTGTATTGGCGGCAGCGAAAGGCATTTGATATTTTCCGCCCATTCTCTTTATGAGCCTTATAATTCGCAGAATATACAGAGTAAATGAGAACCGTCGTCCTGGATGACGTTTCTCTTCGGCATTAAGACTCGCCTCGACAGGGGAGGCGGGTGAAAGAATCGACGTAAGGTTGCCGTTTGAGCAATCCGTAATAAAAAAAGTCGGTGATAGCAGCAGTAAAAAAAGCAGATGTCTGATAGCGCCAAAAAGCTCCTGCGCTCATCAGGCCCCCAACAGGGGACAACAGGCTGGCGTTAATGTCAGTAATTATAATGAGTGGAGTATCAACACAATGTCCATCATCACAAAAAAAAGTCTGGTAGCAGCGGGAATTCTGACTGCGCTAATTACCGGTAACGCAGCAATGGCTGCTGACGTTCCGGCAGGTGTTCAGCTGGCGGAGAAGCAAACGCTGGTCCGTAACAACGGCTCTGAAGTGCAATCTCTGGACCCGCATAAAATTGAAGGGGTGCCGGAATCCAACATTAACCGCGATCTGTTTGAAGGTCTGCTGATTTCCGATGTTGAAGGCCACCCGACCGCAGGTGTTGCGGAGAAGTGGGATAACAAAGATTTTAAAGTCTGGACCTTCCATCTGCGTAAAGATGCAAAATGGTCCGATGGTTCGCCGGTGACGGCGCAAGACTTCGTTTATAGCTGGCAGCGTCTGGCAGATCCGAAAACCGCCTCTCCGTATGCAAGCTACCTGCAATACGGCCATATCGCGAATATCGATGACATCATTGCCGGTAAAAAACCGGTTACCGATCTGGGTGTCAAAGCCATCGATGACAACACTTTCGAAGTAACTCTCAGCGAGCCGGTTCCGTATTTCTACAAACTGCTGGTACACCCGTCTGTGTCTGCTGTGCCTAAAGCCACCATTGAAAAATTTGGTGAAAAATGGACCCAGCCAGAAAATATCGTGACCAACGGTGCCTATAAACTGAAAAACTGGGTGGTCAACGAGCGCATTGTTCTTGAACGCAACACCAACTATTGGGATAACAAAAAAACCGTTATCGATCAGGTGACTTACCTGCCAATCTCTTCTGAAGTGACAGACGTGAACCGCTACCGCAGCGGCGAAATCGACATGACCTATAACAACATGCCGATTGAACTGTTCCAGAAGCTGAAAAAAGAGATTCCTAAAGAAGTACACGTCGATCCGTACCTGTGTACTTATTACTATGAAATCAACAACCAGAAAGCCCCGTTCACCGACGTACGCGTTCGTACCGCGCTCAAGCTGGCGCTGGATCGCGACATCATCGTCAATAAAGTGAAGAACCAGGGCGACCTGCCGGCATACAGCTACACTCCGCCGTACACCGATGGTGCAAAACTGACTGAACCGGCCTGGTTCAAAATGACGCAGGAACAACGTAACGCCGAAGCGAAAAAACTGCTGGCAGAAGCCGGTTACACGGCGGACAAACCGTTGTCCTTCAGCCTGCTGTACAACACCTCTGACCTGCATAAAAAACTGGCCATTGCTGTGGCGTCCATCTGGAAGAAAAACCTTGGCGCAGACGTGAAGCTCGAAAACCAGGAGTGGAAAACCTTCCTCGACACCCGTCATCAGGGCACCTTTGATGTTGCGCGTGCTGGCTGGTGTGCAGACTACAACGAACCGACGTCCTTCCTGAACACCATGCTGTCTGACAGCTCGAACAACACCGCGCACTATAAGAGCCCAGCGTTCGATAAGCTGATTGGCGATACGCTGAAAGTGACCGAAGAATCTCAGCGCGCAGATCTCTACGCCAAAGCGGAACAGCAACTGGACAAAGACTCGGCGATTGTTCCGGTTTACTACTATGTTAACGCCCGTCTGGTGAAACCGTGGGTTGGTGGTTACACCGGTAAAGACCCGATGGATAATATCTACGTTAAAAACTTATATATTATCAAGCATTAATGGCAATGAGTGGGGCAGGGTAACCTGTCCCACAGTGTCTTATTTTCATCGCAACAGAATACACATCATTCCCGGGCGGCTTTACGGTCGTCTGCAAGAGAATGTGTAAAAGGCACAGGCCAGAAGGTACGGGCAATGTTGAAATTTATCCTACGTCGCTGTCTTGAAGCGATTCCAACACTCTTTATTCTTATCACTATTTCGTTTTTCATGATGCGCCTTGCGCCGGGGAGTCCTTTTACCGGTGAACGTGCGTTGTCGCCAGAAGTGATGGCGAACATCGAAGCGAAATACCATTTAAACGATCCGATTCTGACGCAATATTTCAGTTACCTGAAGCAGCTCGCGCATTTCGATTTCGGACCGTCCTTTAAATACAAAGATTACACGGTCAACGATCTGGTCGCGGCAAGTTTCCCGGTTTCCGCAAAATTGGGGGCGGCTGCCTTCTTGTTGGCTGTGGTGTTCGGCGTGACGGCGGGGGTGGTTGCCGCACTCAACCAGAACACCCGTTGGGACTATTCGGTCATGGGCCTGGCGATGACGGGCGTGGTGATCCCAAGTTTCGTGGTGGCACCGTTACTGGTGATGATCTTCGCCATTATGCTGAAGTGGCTGCCGGCGGGGGGCTGGAACGGTGGGGCGCTGAAATTTATGATCCTGCCAATGGTGGCATTATCGCTGGCCTATATCGCCAGTATCGCCCGTATCACGCGTGGTTCGATGATTGAGGTACTACACTCAAACTTTATCCGTACTGCGCGCGCGAAAGGTCTGCCGATGCGGCGGATTATTTTACGCCATGCGCTCAAACCTGCGCTGTTACCGGTGCTTTCTTATATGGGACCCGCGTTTGTCGGCATTATTACCGGTTCGATGGTAATTGAAACCATTTATGGTTTGCCGGGTATCGGTCAGTTGTTTGTTAACGGTGCATTGAACCGTGACTACTCTCTGGTGCTGAGCCTGACCATTCTGGTAGGTACGCTGACGATTATGTTTAACGCGATTGTTGACGTGCTGTATGCCGTTATCGATCCGAAGATCCGTTATTAACACTGGAGTACGCCATGATGTTAAGTAAGAAAAACAGCGAGGCGCTGGAAAACTTCAGTGAAAAACTGGAAGTCGAAGGTCGAAGCCTGTGGCAGGATGCCCGCCGTCGTTTTATGCATAACCGCGCCGCGGTTGCCAGCCTGGGGGTACTGCTGCTGATAGCGTTGTTCGTAACGCTGGCACCGATGCTATCGCAGTTCACCTACTTTGATACCGACTGGGGCATGATGTCCAGCAAGCCGGATATGGAGTCAGGCCACTATTTTGGTACGGACTCATCCGGTCGCGACCTGCTGGTGCGCGTGGCCATTGGCGGGCGCATTTCGCTGATGGTGGGGATCGCCGCAGCTTTGGTCGCGGTGATTGTCGGGACGCTGTATGGCTCGCTGTCAGGTTATCTGGGTGGCAAAACCGACTCCGTAATGATGCGTCTGCTGGAAATCCTCAACTCCTTCCCCTTTATGTTCTTTGTGATCCTGCTGGTGACCTTCTTTGGGCAAAATATTCTGCTCATTTTCGTCGCCATCGGTATGGTTTCCTGGCTGGATATGGCGCGTATCGTGCGCGGGCAAACGCTCAGCCTGAAGCGTAAAGAGTTTATTGAAGCGGCGCAGGTTGGTGGCGTTTCAACGGCGAACATCGTCATTCGGCATATCGTGCCGAACGTGCTGGGGGTGGTAGTGGTCTATGCATCGCTATTGGTTCCCAGCATGATCCTCTTTGAGTCTTTCCTCAGCTTCCTCGGTCTGGGGACCCAGGAGCCGCTGAGCAGTTGGGGGGCGTTGTTAAGCGATGGCGCAAACTCGATGGAAGTCTCTCCGTGGTTACTGTTATTCCCGGCGGCGTTCCTGGTCGTCACCCTGTTTTGTTTTAACTTTATCGGCGATGGTTTGCGTGATGCCCTCGACCCGAAAGATCGTTAAGGAGCGCTGTCATGAGCATTATTGAAACCTCATTAGCGTCGACGACGCGGCAGCAATCGGATCTTCTGCTGGATGTCAAAGATTTACGGGTCACCTTCCAGACCCCCGATGGCGATGTGACGGCTGTAAACGACCTGAACTTCTCACTGCGCGCGGGTGAAACGCTGGGTATTGTGGGTGAGTCCGGCTCTGGTAAATCTCAGACGGCGTTTGCGCTGATGGGATTGCTGGCAGCCAACGGTCGTATTGGCGGCTCGGCGACGTTTAATGGTAACGAGATCCTTAACTTGCCAGAGCATGCGCTAAACAAGTTGCGTGCCGAACAGATTTCGATGATTTTCCAGGATCCGATGACATCGCTGAACCCGTATATGCGCGTCGGCGAGCAGTTAATGGAAGTGCTGATGCTGCACAAGGGCATGAGCAAAGGTGAAGCATTCGAAGAATCTGTCAAAATGCTGGACGCGGTGAAAATGCCGGAAGCGCGTAAGCGCATGCGCATGTACCCGCACGAATTTTCCGGCGGTATGCGTCAACGCGTAATGATTGCGATGGCGTTGCTGTGCCGGCCGAAATTGCTGATCGCAGACGAACCCACGACGGCGCTGGACGTTACCGTTCAGGCGCAGATCATGACGCTGCTGAACGAGCTGAAACGCGAATTTAACACCGCCATCATTATGATTACCCACGACCTCGGCGTTGTGGCCGGGATCTGTGACAAAGTATTGGTGATGTATGCCGGGCGTACGATGGAATACGGGCAGGCACGGGATGTCTTCTATCATCCCTCCCACCCATACTCTATTGGCCTGTTGAATGCGGTACCGCGTCTGGATGCGGAAGGTGAGTCGTTGTTGACCATTCCGGGCAACCCGCCGAACCTGCTGCGTCTGCCGAAAGGTTGTCCTTTCCAGCCGCGTTGCCCGCATGCGATGGAAATCTGTAACAGTGCTCCGCCACTGGAGGAGTTTGCCCCGGGTCGCTTACGCGCCTGCTATAAGTCGGTGGAGGAACTGGTATGAATGCCGTGACTGAAGAGAGAAAGGTGCTACTCGAAATCGCCGATCTGAAAGTGCATTTCGACATTAAAGACGGCAAACAGTGGTTCTGGCAACCGGCGAAGACGCTGAAGGCCGTTGATGGCGTGACCCTGCGTTTGTACGAAGGGGAAACGCTGGGTGTGGTGGGCGAATCAGGTTGTGGTAAGTCCACCTTTGCCCGTGCAATCATTGGTCTGGTGAAAGCCACTGATGGCAAGGTGGCCTGGTTGGGCAAAGACCTGCTGGGGATGAAACCCGATGAGTGGCGCGACGTGCGCAGCGACATTCAGATGATTTTCCAGGATCCGTTGGCCTCGCTGAACCCGCGTATGACCATCGGCGAGATCATTGCGGAGCCACTGCGCACGTATCACCCTAAAATGCCGCGTCAGGAAGTGCGGGATCGCGTAAAAACGATGATGATGAAGGTAGGCTTGCTGCCAAACCTCATCAACCGTTATCCGCATGAATTCTCCGGTGGTCAGTGCCAGCGTATCGGTATCGCGCGTGCGCTGATTCTTGAACCGAAGCTGATCATCTGCGACGAACCTGTGTCGGCGCTCGATGTATCGATTCAGGCTCAGGTGGTGAACCTCCTGCAAAAATTGCAGCGAGAAATGGGGCTGTCGCTGATTTTTATCGCCCACGATCTGGCTGTGGTGAAACATATCTCCGATCGCGTACTGGTGATGTACCTTGGCCATGCGGTGGAACTGGGAACGTACGATGAGGTGTACCAGAATCCACTGCACCCCTACACCAAAGCGTTGATGTCAGCGGTGCCGGTTCCCGATCCGGATCTGGAGAAGAACAAGACGATTCAGTTACTGGAAGGGGATTTGCCCTCGCCGATCAACCCGCCGTCCGGTTGCGTGTTTCGTACCCGCTGCCCGATTGCCGGGCCAGAATGTGCGCAAACCCGGCCGGTGCTGGAGGGCAGTTTCCGCCACGCTGTTTCCTGTCTGAAAGTCGACCCGTTATAATCTGACGGCATGAAAAAAGGGCTGACAGTTGTCAGCCCTTTCTGTTTCCGCCGCTTACTCGCGCCAGAGAATATGGCAAAGTTTATGGTCTTTCTCACGGCATAATAAAACACGCGCGAAAACATCATTGAGTTCGCCACCGTCCGTTTCCGCCAGCCCAATGACCACCTCCGCGAAGAAGTCCGGATTCAGGTCATAATCCACATGTTCCTGCCAGTCTTCGCTCGGATCGAACAGTTCCGCACCGCCACGCTCTTCAAACTGTAAATTGAACAGAATGATGTCCGCCGGGTCGAGATTATCCGCCGCCAGTTCGAGGAATATATCGTAAGCCTGTTCGAGCGTTTCGTCTTCGGTCAGGCGGTTGTTCAGATCCATTTCCATGATTACCTCTTCACGTCAGTTGGGCACGTTTTACAGCAACGGGCTAAAGAAGTAAAACAGTCGTTCAGCAATTCGGTGCCAGAAAGGACGTTTGACCCACAATCGCGCATCAAGAAGCCGCGAACGGGAGATATAGTCGTCCTGCACGGCCGCGAGATCGCCACCGAAACCGGCATCATCGATCACCAGCGTAATCTCGAAATTAAGCCATAAACTGCGCATATCCAGGTTGACGGTGCCGATTAGACTTAACTCGCCGTCCACCAGTACGCTCTTGGTATGCAGCAGCCCGCCTTCAAACTGATAAATTTTCACCCCAGCTGCCAGCAATTCGGTAAAGAATGCGCGGCTGGCCCAGCCTACCAAAACAGAATCGTTTTTGCGCGGCAGAATAATACTGACGTCCACACCACGTTGCGCGGCAGTACAAATCGCATGCAGTAGATCATCGCTCGGCACAAAATAGGGCGTGGTCATGATCAGATACTCACGCGAGGAGTAAACCGCCGTGAGCAGCGCCTGATGAATCAAATCCTCCGGGAATCCGGGGCCGGATGCGATAGTGTGGATAGTATGTCCGCTGGCTTCCTCGAACGGCATGATGTTGGCATCTGGCGGCGGCGGGAGAATGCGCTTGCCGGTTTCGATTTCCCAGTCGCAGGAGTAAATAATCCCCATCGCGGTCGCGACCGGGCCTTCCATTCGCGCCATCAAATCAACCCACTGACCAACGCCTGCATCTTGTTTAAAGAAGCGAGGGTCGACCATGTTCATGCTGCCGGTGTAGGCAATGTAATTGTCAATAAGCACGATTTTGCGATGCTGGCGCAAATCCATGCGGCGGAGAAACACACGCATCAGGTTTACTTTGAGCGCCTCTACCACCTCGATACCGGCATTGCGCATCATCCCTACCCACGGGCTGCGGAAAAACGCGACGCTGCCTGCGGAGTCGAGCAACAAACGGCAATGGACGCCGCGTCGCGCTGCCGCCATGAGTGATTCGGCTACCTGATCCGCCATCCCGCCGGGCTGCCAGATATAGAAAACCATCTCTATGTTGTGCCGGGCGAGTTGAATATCGCGGATCAACGCCTGCATCACATCGTCGGAGCTGGTAAGCAACTGCAACTGGTTGCCTTTCACGCCCGCAATGCCCTGGCGGCGTTCACAGAGTTTAAACAATGATGCGGCGACGCTGCTGTTCTCTTCGGCAAAAATACGCTTGAAATGCTTCAGATCGTTTAACCACTTGGCAGTGGAAGGCCACATTGCGCGGGCGCGTTCAGCACGACGTTTCCCGAGGTGCAGTTCGCCGAGCGAAAGATAGGCGATTATCCCTACCAGCGGCAGGATGTAGATAATTAACAACCACGCCATGGCGGAGGTGACCGCCCGACGCTTCATCAAAATACGCAGGGTCACACCAGCAATCAGTAGCCAGTAACCTAAGACGATCAGCCAGCTCATTACGGTGTAAAAGGTGGACATAACTAAAAATCCTTTTCAAAGCGTCATTCAGTGAGTTTACGCATCCGGTTTCATCTGGCAAATAAAAACGCCCAAAAGCACTGGTCTGCCGCAGGCGAGGGACTATAATGGCGTTTCCGTTAAGCACTGAGTCGTAAAAATGAAGCGTAGTCGTCCGGAAGTGGGGCGCTGGCGTATGCTGCGGCAGGTAGGCCGCCGGAAAGCACGCTGGCTGGAAGCGCAGTCGCGCCGTAACATGCGCATCCACGCTATCAGAAAATGCGGTATGAACCGCCATCGTAATGTGTTGTTGTTTGCTATTTACGATATCTGAGTACGTTGGGCACCGTTAGCGGTGCCCATTGTTATTTTATGGTTACGTGTATGTCGGCACGGTCATGATGACTCAACCATGAGTATGCGCTGTATGTTGATTTACATAGCCTCATTGTTCATACGTTTACCGCCACCCGTCTGGTGATAAGCAAACGTTAATCTGCGGATGTTAAATTCGATGAATAAAGAAGCGATTATATTTCTTGGGATTGCCATTATCGTTGAGGTTATTGCGACGACCGCGCTGAAATCCTCCGACAGTTTTACTCGCCTGATCCCCAGCGTTATCAGTATTGCCGGGTATTGCATCGCCTTCTGGTGTCTGACCATTCCGATGCGTAGTATTCCGACAGGTGTGATTTACGCAATTTGGTCTGGTGCCGGTATTATACTAATTGGCATTGTGGGGTGGTTTGTGCACGGGCAAAAACTTGATCTTCCGGCGATGCTGGGGATGGGGTTGATTATTGCCGGTGTTGTCATCATCAATCTTTTTTCAAAAAGCATAGGTCATTAACCTTACAGGAAAAGGGATCTTTCTGGTGGTGTTATTGCGTGCTTCTTCATTATTGCCTCATCTTTAAAAAACTAACTGCCACCATTGGAATTAATGAAGCGCTTATTGTTGCAGGTGAAAGAAAAAGAGATGCAGTTAAGCTAAGTGCTGAAAATAGCCATTTACTCATAGATTATTAAAAAAATTAAGGTGTTATGAGTAAATGAGATGGCCGGAGCACTTAAGGATTGTTTTGTTCGCACGGGGTCAGCAAGACGTTGCTTTGAAGTAGCGTTTAATCCACCCGATTTTTAATCGTATCGGTATAAAAAAGACCCGCTTGTGCGGGTCTTTTTCTGTGCCATCTCTCAATCTTTGTCGGACGAAATAAAGGTTGATGATCAAAATACTTTTTTGAACGGTTTAACGGTCACGTTCTGGTAGACGCCTGCTGCCACGTAAGGATCGTCCTGCGCCCAGGCCTGAGCGGCTTCCAGGGATTCAAACTCAGCAATCACTGTTGAACCGGTAAAGCCCGCGGCCCCCGGATCGTTACTGTCAACAGCCGGCATTGGCCCGGCGGTCAGCAGGCGCCCTTCATCATGCAGCAGTTGCAGCCGCGCCAGGTGAGCAGGGCGCACGGACAAGCGTTTCTCAAGAGAATCAGCGATATCTTCAGCAAAAATGACGTAAAGCACGGATACAGCTCCTTACCTATCGGAAAGCCATAACGTTATGTGAAAGACCGAATGACTGCAATGTAAAGATTCGTTCGATGGATTCCCATTTTAATCTTGCGGTTTTTTTAGGCATCAGGAAGACAAAATTGCTGCGGGAGGTGACGGCTTGTTGAATATGATTGCTATTTGCATTTAAAATCGAGACCTGGTTTTTTAACTGACACGATTATGACTTCAATGACCCTTGATTTACCTCGCCGCTTTCCCTGGCCAACACTGTTGTCCGTTGCTATTCACGGAGCCGTGGTGGCGGGTCTGCTCTATACCTCGGTACATCAGGTTGTTGAATTGCCCGCGCCTGCGCAGCCTATTTCGGTGACGATGGTTACGCCTGCCGATCTGGAACCCCCTCAAGCTGTACAGCCACCAGAACCAGTTGCGGCACCCGAGCCTGAACCGGAACCCATTCCGGAGCCGCCGAAAGAAGCGCCCGTGGTGATTGAGAAGCCTAAGCCGAAACCGAAACCGAAGCCGAAACCCGAGAAAAAAGCTGAACAGCCGAAGCGCGATGTAAAACCGGCTGAGCCGGCACCGGTATCACCCTTCGAGAGTAATGCGCCTACGCGTCCGGTGGCAAACCCTACGCCGTCAGCGGCGACCAGTAAACCGGCGCCGTCTGTACCGGCTGGGCCGCGCGCGTTGAGCCGAAATCAGCCGCAATATCCGGCACGTGCCCAGGCACTGCGTATCGAAGGCCGGGTGCGGGTCAAATTTGACGTAACAGCCGATGGCCGTGTCGAGAACGTTGAAATTCTGTCGGCGCAGCCTGCAAATATGTTTGAACGAGAAGTGAAAGCCGCCATGCGTAAATGGCGCTATGAGGCAGGTAAACCGGGTTCAGGGCTGATCGTGAACGTCGTCTTCCGGCTGAATGGCGGCGCGAGCATGGAGTAGCGCCGCCAGCAGCATCGACTGCGCCCCAAACGTCAGGCTACTGACGGATTAAGGTGCAGTTTTTTATTCCTGAGCCGGGAGTGGGCGGGGTTTCCCTTCGTTATCCACGGCCACGTAAATAAACAGTGCTTCGGTTGCTTTATAGCGTTGACCAATCGGGTCAGACGACACTTTTTTCACCCACACTTCAATATTGATGGTTATTGACGTCGTACCGCGTTTCACGCAGCGCGCGTAGCAGCAGACGACGTCGCCCACGGCGACCGGACGATGAAACGTCATGCCATCTACCCGTACCGTCACGACGCGCCCATGGGCGATCTCTTTGGCCTGAATGGCACCGCCGATATCCATTTGTGACATCAGCCAACCGCCGAAAATGTCGCCGTTGGCATTGGTGTCTGCTGGCATTGCTAATGTGCGTAAGACAAGTTCGCCGTGAGGAGCGTCCTGAGTGGTTGTCATTGTTATCTCTTCTGTAATGAGGGATTTATGGCGGGATGCTACTACGAATTTGTGGCGGAGAACACAGAAAAAGCCAGGCGCTGGGCCTGGCGTATAATGGTCAGGATTTATCGTCCTGCGGCGGCATATGTCGGTAGATATAGACGCCGCTTAACACAGTGAAAATCAGCGTCAGAATGGTCAGACCAAAGACTTTAAAATCCACCCAGGTATCAAACGATAACCAGAACGCGACATAGATATTGGCCAGGCCACAAGCAATAAAGAACAGCGCCCAGGCAATGTTCAGTTTTGACCACACAGCGTCGGGAAGGGTTAACTCTTTACCCAGCATGCGTTGGATCAGCGTCTTTTTCATTACCCACTGGCTGAACAGTAAAGCGAAGGCAAACAGACCGTAAATCACCGTGACCTTCCATTTAATAAACTCCACCGCATGGAATTTGATGGTCAACCCACCAAAGATAGCCACCAGCACGAACGTAATCAACGCCACTTTTTCCACTTTACGATAGCGGATCCAGCAGTAAATCAACACGATAGCGGAGGCCACAATCAGCACTTTGGTCGCGGCGAAAATGTCGTACATTTTATAGACCACGAAAAAGAGCGCGAGGGGCAGAAAATCAAGAAACTGCTTCATTCAACGATTCCATCAAGAGGACTGCCCACCGGGCAGCCAGGCTATTCACGCACGCATCAGCATATAGAGGCGGAACAGATAAATAAGCAACGCGGCTGAGATCAGGTTACTGAGAGTATTGGCGATCACCGCACCCACTTCCGGGGTAAACACCGCCAGATTATGTGCAAACAGCAGCAACAGTGTTTTTGCCAGCAGCCACCCTAGCACCGCGGGCGCTACCAGGCGCATGTTGGTCCAGCTCAGGCGCATACTGCTGCGCATAGCCGCGAAGATGCCGATTTTATCCTGAACAAGGATAACAGGGGCAAACGCCAGCAAAATGGCCAGTATCACACCGGGTACAATGATAAACATAATACCAATCTGCACCATAAACGTGGTCAGCAGGATCAGCAGAAACAGCTTTGGTAACACCGGGGCGCTGGCACCGATAGCGCGCAACGCGCTGACGCGATGACCGGCGGAGATCATCTGAATCATCAGCAGTACGCCGCCTGCCAGAATCGCGTTGCCGATCAGACCAGAAAATGTTGACGCGGCTGAAGCACGCAGCAGTACGCTTTGCTGTTCCGGCGTCATATTTTGCACCAGCTCAAACAAACCCACGCTGCCTGCCAGATTATCACCTTCACTTAAAATAGAGAGCTGCTCTTCACTGGGCGAAAAAGCATGCCCCAGCACTGCGGTAATAAATGCGCATAACAATGCAATCAGTAAAAGGGTAACAAACTGATTACGAAAAAAATTCCCCGTGTCACGGTAAACGGATTTCGCCGTGATAGACATGCACTCTCCTTGAGTATTGCGATGTTAAATATCAGGTAATTGTACCCTGAATACACCCTCAGTGGCAGCATCACTGCTTGTATGGAAAAGCATATCTTTGTAAAGAGGCGCTAATCCGTACCGCGCGCGGGCGCGATCGCAGGCTTCATTCACCTGGCCATCTTCGCCGGACATGGCAAATTCACGACAGGGTGACGGACGTCCTTCGTAAATGCTGCAGCGTGCAGATTCGCCAGGTGTCCCTTCCAGCGCCACGCAGCGGCTCTGTTTCTGGTTGGTTCCGCTCATACAGCGCAAAAAAGGAGTAAGCGGCTCAGTGAGTTGAGCCGGGACAGGGCCGCCAGCATCATCTGCTTCAGCCCAATAGAAAGAGACCCGAAAATACGCACAACAAGCTCCGCACGACATGCACGGATTGAGTGAACTCATAACGTACCTGCACTTAACGACGCATCAACACATATTGTCAGGCCACTAACTTAGCGCCGCATAAACAGGTGCACAAGATGGGAGTCGGGGAATTTTTTAACGTGTTTATTTGGCAAAAATTGATGTGAATACAAAAGTTAATGATTGTGTCTGGCGGTAAAAATTATCTCAGATCAATGAATGTTAAATTACAGCATTAAGTGTGATCTGTGTTAGATCACTTTGTACCCAGTTGTAGGTATATTCACGGCGCGTTAAAAACCTTAATCATGGAGTGGATATGAAAAGATTAGCCGTGGCAGCACTGATTCTGGGCACGCTTTCCGGGGGCGCGTACGCGCACGAAGCAGGCGAATTTTTCCTTCGTGCCGGTTCCGCCACCGTCCGTCCGACAGCAGGTTCTGATAATGTGTTGGGCAGCCTGGGCAGCTTTAATGTCAGCAACAATACCCAACTGGGTCTCACAATGACGTGGATGGCAACCGATAATGTCGGTGTTGAACTGCTGGCGGCAACGCCGTTTCGCCATCATGTAGGTACGAAACCCACCGGCGATATCGCCACCGTCAGTCATCTTCCGCCGACACTCATGGCGCAATGGTATTTTGGCGATGCCAAAAGCGCAGTGCGGCCTTATATTGGCGCAGGCATCAACTACACTACCTTCTTTAACGAAAAATTTAACGATACCGGTAAAGAGGCGGGGCTTTCCGACCTGAGCCTGAAAGACTCCTGGGGTGCGGCCGGCCAGGTGGGGCTGGACTACTTAATCAACCGTGACTGGCTGATTAACATGTCGGTGTGGTACATGGATATTGATACGGATGTGCGTTTTAAACATAACGGTCAGCAGCAGAGTGTCAGCACTCGTCTGGATCCGTGGGTGTTTATGTTCTCCGCGGGTTACCGTTTCTGAGCAGGATGCGCAAGGCTGGTCAATGAACGACCAGCCTTTTTACTCTGCGTTTTTGCGATAACGGCAGGTCATATAGGCGCCAGCCACAGCTAACGTCAGCGGTACAAAAAAGCTGAAGTCCATTCCGGTGAACTCCATCAGCAGCACGATGGCGGTCAGCGGCATCTGCATTGAGGACGCCAGAAAAGCCGCACCCCCCGTCAGCGCGAATTCCGCCATATCCGTGTTGGGGAAAAAGGATCCAACTATCAGGAACATCAGCGCGCCAAGCAACGCGCCAATCGCCAGACCGGGTGTCAGTAAGCCTCCTTCCGCACCGCTGCGCAGCACTAACCAGATACTCAATACTTTCAGGCCAATCAGGATCGCTGCCAACGGCAACGTTACGCCGCCGCCGAAGCTCAACTGCACCGGGCCGCGTCCGTTTCCCGGCAACTGTGGAAACCAGATTGAGAGCAGACCAAGGCAGGCAAAAGCGATAAAACAGAATACGGGCAGTTGCCAGTTACTTTTTACCTGTCTCCGTGCGGTTGTCGTCATGCGCCGGAAAAGGTGTGCCGCATAACCGAAAAGTGGGCCTGATAGCAGGGCCCAAACGATAAGCGAAAAGGGGGCTTCCGGGGAAGTGAAGAGGTACTGACGTTCATTCCCCAGCACCAGTGAAGCGACGAATGCAGCAACGGCTGACGTGACGACAGCAGCGATCACCGCATCCCAACTGATCGTCACCAGCAGTACTTCCAGCGTGAAAATCGCGCCAGCAAGTGGAACATTATAAACCGCCGCCAACCCTGCTCCTGCGCCGCAGGCAATCACCCGTTTTGTCTCCTGTGCACTCAACCCACAATGGCGGGCGATGCTGCCCCCAAACAGTGCGCCAACTTCGCGGGGCGCACTTTCTCTGCCTAATGGAGAACCCATCGCGACAGTAATCACCTGAAGAAAGGCATGGCACAACGTGGTGACGGTGGGCATTGGCTGCGTGACATCGTTCACTGCTGTACCAACACTGACGCGTTTTTTGGCATAACGCGCCAGTAGCCACCACCCGCAGCCCGCAACAATCCCTGCTGCGCTGAGCACTGCCAGACGGCGCAGCGCGCTGGCATCGCTTACCCCCTGCAGGAAAGGTGGCCCGCCAATCAGTGACCGCTGGCTGTAGCCAAAAGCAAGGTGCTGGATTTCATGTAGCAGAAGGGCTATCAACATGCCTGCCACACCGGCAAGAACGCCGGTCAACAACAGCGCTATCCATTGGTTGTGCCAGATCGGGGAATCGGTTTTACGCATCAGAGTCATATCTATTGTGGGGAGCCGTCGTTGCTATTATTCCACAGAAAATATGAACTTTTTAACAATGAGTTATGTAAAACAGGAGCACAAAGAGAGGAGATCACCGCCCGACGAATCGGGCGGTATTAGGGGTTAACGTAGTAACGTTGCGGCTTTCATCTGCTGAACAAAGGTTTTCAACTCTGCCAGCATGGCGGCAGGATTATTGAGGTTGTTTTCAATGATCTTCACGGTGGCGGAACCGGAGATCGCCCCAGCGGCCCCCGCATTAATCGCAGAGGACACCTGATCCGGCGACGAAATACCAAATCCCTGTAACGCAGGCGCAGCATGGTATTCGGCCAGCTTTTCCACCAGATGATGCAGTGGCAGCGCGGCACGGTTTTCCGCACCGGTCACACCAGCGCGGGACAACAAATAGGTATAACCGCGCCCGTAGGACGCAATCTGACGCAGCAGATCGTCATCGGCGTTCGGCGGGCAGATAAAAATAGGCGCAACGTTATGGCGCATCGCCGCCTGGCGGAAGGGGGCGGATTCCTCGATAGGGACATCTGCAACCAGTACTGAATCGACGCCCACTTTTGCGCACTGAGCGTAAAACTCATCAATACCCCGGTTAAACACCAGGTTGGCATACATCAGCAGACCAATCGGAATGGAGGGATGTTTCTGGCGAATGGTCGCCAGCATTTCAAAACACTGGCTCGGGGTGACGCCGGACGCGAATGCGCGCAGGGTCGCATTCTGGATGGTCGGGCCATCGGCCAGCGGGTCGGAAAAGGGGATCCCCAGTTCCAGTGCGTCTGCTCCGGCTTCAATCAGCGTGTCGATGATCTTCAGCGAGTGTTCCGGCGACGGATCGCCAAGCGTGACGAAGGGGACAAAAGCGCCTTCTTTGCGCGCGTTCAGCTGTTTAAACAGGTTGTCATAACGTTCCATCAGATTTCCCCTCGCGCTTTCAGAATATCGTGTACGGTGAAGATGTCTTTGTCGCCGCGTCCGGAGAGGTTGACCACCAGCAACTGCTCTTTTTCCGGGTTTTCGCGCATCATTTTCAGCGCATGCGCAAGGGCATGGGAGGATTCCAGTGCCGGAATAATGCCTTCATGGAGACACAGGGTTTTGAAGGCATCCAGGGCTTCATCGTCGGTAATGGAGACATAGTCTGCGCGCCCGATACTATTGAGATACGCATGCTGTGGCCCGACTGACGGGAAATCCAGCCCGGCGGAAATCGAGTAAGACTCTTCTATCTGACCTTCGTCGGTTTGCATCATCGGTGACTTCATACCGAAGTAGATGCCGACGCGGCCATGTTTCAGCGGAGCACCATGCTCGCCGGTGTCGATACCATGACCGGCGGGCTCAACACCAATTAACCCGACAGCCGTGTCATTGATAAAGTCGGCAAACATACCAATGGCATTAGATCCGCCGCCAACACAAGCGATGACGGCATCTGGCAGACGACCTTCTTTTTCGAGGATCTGCGCTTTGGTTTCCTCACCGATCATACGCTGGAATTCACGCACGATGGTCGGGAAGGGGTGCGGACCGGCCGCCGTGCCCAGCATATAGTGCGCTGTCTCATAGCTGCCGGACCAGTCGCGCAGGGCTTCATTACAGGCATCCTTCAGGGTGGCGGAACCGCTGTGCACCGGGATCACTTCTGCGCCCATCAGACGCATACGAAAAACGTTCGGCGACTGGCGTTCAACGTCTTTTGCACCCATATAAATGCGGCACTTCAGACCGAGCAGGGCGCTGGCGAGGGCTGATGCAACGCCGTGTTGACCGGCACCGGTTTCGGCGATGATTTCCGTTTTGCCCATGCGTTTTGCCAGCAGGGCCTGACCCAGAACCTGGTTGGTTTTATGCGCGCCGCCGTGCAGCAGATCTTCACGCTTCAGATAGAGGGTGGTGCGGGTTCCGGCAGTAATATTCTGACACCGGGTCAGCGCAGTCGGGCGGCCAGCATAGTTTTTCAGCAGATCAGTAAATTGTTGCTGGAATTCGGCATCACTTTGGGCGCTGACAAATGCTTCCTCCAGTTGACGCAGTGCTGGCATCAGGATTTGCGGAACATACATTCCGCCAAACTCGCCAAAATAGGGGTTCAGTAGTGTCGTCATTCTCTCTTTCCTTAATAAGCGCGAAGCGTGCGGAACACCGAGGCCAGTTTGCTGGCATCTTTAATACCCGGTTCCGATTCCACGCCTGAATTAAAATCAAGTCCGGCACAACCGGTTTTGGCCGCTTGTACGCAATTGTCCGCACCCAGACCGCCTGCCAGCAGGACATTATCGAGCGGTTCGCCCGCAAGCAGCGACCAGTCAAACTGTTTGCCGCTGCCACCCTGTCCATTGTCGAACAGGTATTTATCTACTCGCTGCAGATTCCGCGGCGGCAGGCTATCGCCCACGCTGAGTGCTTTCCAGATTTGCGTCTGCGGTGGCAGCGCAGCACGCAACGCATCGATATAAGGCTGATCTTCGCTGCCGTGCAGCTGTACGGCGCACAGGCCCAGTTTGCCGGCTTTTGCCGCCACATCCTCAACCGGCGCATCGCGGAAAACGCCAACATATTGCAGTGGTGCACCTTTCATAACAGCCTGTGCCTGCGTTTCATCGACGGCGCGCGGTGAACTGGCAACAAAAATAAGACCCCCGTAAATAGCGCCAGCCTGGTGGGCGGCATGTGCGTCTTCAGCGCGGGTTAAACCGCAGACTTTATTCTCACCCAGCAGCACGCGTTTAACCGCCGCATCCAGATCGTCGTGCGCCATCAGGGCGGAACCAATCAAGAAACCGTTAGCAAAATGGCTCAGTTCCCGTACCTGTGCATAGGTATTAATGCCCGATTCGCTGATGACGGTAACCCCGGTGCCCAGGCGTGGCGCAAGCTGACGGGTGCGATTCAGATCAATGGAGAGGTCACGCAGATCGCGGTTGTTAATGCCCACAACTTTCGCTTCCAGCGCAATCGCGCGCTGTAGCTCCTCTTCGTTGCTGACTTCCGTCAGCACGCCCATATTCAGACTATGGGCCACCACAGCCAACTGACGATACTGTGTGTCATCCAGTACGGAGAGCATCAGCAGGCAGGCATCGGCCTGGTAATATCGTGCCAGATAAATTTGGTAGGCATCGATAATAAAGTCTTTGCAGAGAATGGGCTGCGGGGCGATCCCGCTGACAATCGGCAGAAAATCAAAGCTACCTTGAAAATATTTCTCATCGGTCAGCACAGAAATGGCTGACGCATGATGTTTATAGATACCGGCGATACGTGCGGGGTCGAAATCGCTACGGATCACCCCTTTCGATGGCGAAGCTTTCTTGCACTCCAGGATAAATGCCGTGCGCGTTCCCTGCAGGGCGTCGTAAAAACGGCGTGTGCTCGGTACCACCTCATTCTGGAAGCTGGCCAGCGGCTGCTGCTCCTTGCGTGCTGCAATCCATATGGCTTTATCCGCGACGATCTTCGCTAAAACGGTCTGCATTATTTATCCTCGTGCCGCAAGTGCGGTGACTTTGTCGTACGCTGCTCCACTGTGCAGCACATCCAGTACTTTTTGCGCGTTGGCCCGTAAATCCTCTTCGCCGTGCAAACGCATCAGCATCGCAACGTTGGCAGCCACGGCGGCTTCATGGGCGACTTCACCTTTACCTTGTAATAAGCGTGTCAGAATGTCACGGTTTTCTTCCGGTGTGCCACCCGCCAGCGCCTCCTGATGATAAGGTGTCAGGCCGAAGTCTGCGGCAGTCAGCTGGTAACTTTTGATCTCGCCATCATGTAACTCCGCGACCAGCGTTGGTGCGTGCAGGGAGACTTCATCCATACCGCCGCTGTGAACCACGGCAGCACGCTGATAACCGAGTACGCGCAGCGTTTCGGCGATAGGCAGCACCAGTTCCGGGCTGTAGACGCCAATCAACGCCAGCGGCGGATGCGCCGGGTTGATCAATGGACCCAGCACGTTGAACAAGGTGCGGGTTTTCAACTGCTGACGGACGGGCATCGCATGGCGGAAACCGGTGTGATACTTCGGCGCGAACAGGAAGCACACACCTAACTCATCCAGTGCATTGCGTGACTTGTCTGCATTCATATCGAGATTGATACCGAATGCAGCCAGTAAATCCGAGGAGCCGGAGCGACTGGAGACGCTGCGATTACCATGCTTGGCCACTTTCAGCCCGCAGGCTGCGGCGACAAACGCGCTGGCGGTGGATATATTGATGCTGTTGCTGCCGTCCCCGCCTGTGCCCACGATATCGGCAAAAGGATAGTCCGGGCGTGGGAAGGGTGCTGCATTTTCCAGCAAGGCAGTCGCTGCGCCAGCGATCTCATTCGGGTGCTCGCCGCGGATCTTCATGCTGACCAGCGCGGCGGCCAGTTGTTCCGGTTTGAGTTCGCCGCGCACCACCGCAGAAAAGAGCTGGTGGCTCTCCTGCTGGCTTAGCGTCTGCGCCTGGTACAATTTTTCCAGAATCGGTTGCAGCGTATTGGTTTGCTCCAGTTTCTGTAGCGCCCAGGCCAGTGTTTGTTCAAGCAGACGCGCGCCCTGGGTGGTCAGAATGGATTCCGGGTGAAACTGAAAGCCGCAGACGCGATCGGCGTCGTGACGGACTGCCATCACCATGCCATTAAAGTGCGCATTAATCGTCAGACCGGCCGGAATATTGCTACCTACCAGCGAATGATAACGCGCTACGGGCAGTGGGTTGCTCAGGCCTGCAAACATCGCCTGACCGTCATGTTCAATGCTGGAAGCTTTACCGTGCAGGATCTCACCCGCCTGGCCAACATAACCACCGTAGGCTTCAACAATCGCCTGGTGCCCAAGGCAGATGCCGATAATTGGCAACTTACCGCGCATGCGGGTCAGCAGTTCCGGCATGCAACCCGCTTCGGATGGCGCGCCAGGCCCCGGAGAGAGCATTAACACCGGATTTTGCATGGATGCCAGGCGGTCAATTAAGGTTTGCGCAGGCACATGGTTGCGGTAAATCACCACATTATGTCCACTCGCACGCAGCTGATCCGCCAGGTTATAGGTAAAAGAGTCGATATTATCGAGCAGCAGAATGTCAGCCATCAGAACGTCTCCTGTGCATGATGTGCGGTGGCAATCGCGCGAAGAACCGCGCGGGCTTTGTTGCGGGTTTCGTCAGCTTCAGATTGCGGCACTGAATCCAGCACCACGCCTGCGCCGGCTTGCACCGTGGCGATGCCATCTTCAACCCATGCCGAGCGGATGACGATGCAGGTATCCAGATCGCCATGGGCGGTGAAGTAACCCACTGCACCGCCGTAACTGCCACGGCGTGCGCCTTCCGCCTGAGCAATCAATTGCATCGCGCGGACTTTCGGCGCACCACTCAGGGTGCCCATGTTCATACAGGCGCGGTACGCATGTAGCACGTCAAGATCCGCGCGCAATTCGCCCACCACGCGGGAAACCAGATGCATAACATAGGAATAACGGTCGACTTTGGTCAGATCGGCGACATAGCGACTGCCAGGGGTACAAATCCGCGCAAGGTCATTACGCGCTAAATCCACCAACATCAGGTGCTCTGACAGCTCCTTGTGATCGGTACGCATATCGAGTTCGATACGGCTGTCGAGATCGCGATCCAGGGAACCGTCCGGGCGACGTCCGCGGGGGCGCGTACCGGCTATCGGGTAAATTTCAATCTGCCGATTGCTGGCATCGTACTTCAATGAACTTTCCGGTGACGCGCCAAACAGGGTGAAATCATCGTCCTGCATATAGAACATGTATGGGCTTGGATTGCTCTTTTTCAGCACTTCATAGGCTGCCAGCGGCGACGGGCAGGGCAACGTGAAACGACGCGAAGGCACCACCTGGAAAATTTCCCCAGCGCGAATCGCTTTTTGCATCTCACGTACCACAGCGCCGTACTCTTCATCGCTCTGGTTGGTATCGCAGCGCATATGTTCAACAGTCACCACTGGCAGTGACGGTGCATCGAGATCCAATTCCTGGCGCAGCGCGTCAATGCGCTGTGTCAGGCGAGTTTTCTCACTATCGGCGTTGCTGAACAGACTGCACTGGATGCGGGTTTGCTGTTTTTGGTGGTCGATCACCAGTAACGTTTCTGCAAGATAAAAACAGTAATCCGGGCAGCGGCGGTCGTGGGTAAGGGCCGGTAAATCTTCGAAACCTGCTACCAGGTCATAGGCGAACAACCCGCCAAAAAACATGGCTTCGCGTTCATTGGCCGGAACCACCAGCAGATCCTGCAGCAGGCGTAATGCGTCAAAAACCGAGAGTGAACAGAGGCGGGCGTCTTCATCAAGCAGCGTGCTGACAGGCGGGAAGCGTAGCTCGCGTCCATCCACGGAGACTGTATTTTCAACCCCTGTCGGAAGCGCGGCATCCAGCAGGGGCAGTAATGCGGCACCGTTCACTGTCAGGGCTTTGATGGTGACAGTGTCACCTAAAGCAGTAATGCGCAGCGCAGCATCGACCAGCAGCAGGCTTTTTAAATCATTTTTGCTGTCGATATCCGCAGACTCCAGCAGTAATGTTGCCGGGCGTGCGCCGCAGAGTTGATGGAACAGCGCCGTTGGGTTACCCCGATAGGCGGCGTTGCTGGTCAGAAGTTCGAGTGCCGGTTTTTGCGTTTGCATAATCGCTCTCATTAATTTGTTCAAAAAAAAGCCCGCTGTAGGAGCGGGCCGGGGTATCGGTATGCTGAATGCGCACGTGATCTCACAGCCCTGTCAGGGAGTGCGCCACCAACGATTAACGGAGATATGTGCATTCATTATAGGATACCTTGTCGTGTGAACTTGCGTACTAGTTAACTGGTTCGTTGAGGGAATGTCAACCCTCGCTTTCAGAAAAACATGGCAAACCGTTATGATAAGGGACAAACAGTTATCCTGATGAATTAGCGGAGCCGCTTTGAGCGACACGAATTACGCCATTATTTATGATCTTCACAGCCACACGACGGCTTCCGATGGTCTGCTTTCCCCGGAACAGTTGGTGCATCGTGCTGTCGATATGCGCGTGGGAACGCTGGCGATCACCGACCATGACAGCACCGACGCCATTCCCGCAGCGCAGGCGGAAATTGCCCGCGCTGGGTTGAACCTGCGACTGATTACCGGCGTGGAGATCTCCACGGTCTGGGAAAATCACGAAATTCACATTGTTGGCTTGAATATCGACATTGACCATCCGCAAATGCGCGATTTTTTGCAGGCGCAAGCAGAACGGCGGTTGCAGCGTGCGAAGCTTATCGCCGAACGCCTGGAAAAGGCGCACATTGCGGGCGCGTGGGAAGGGGCACAGCGGCTGGCGCAGGGGGCCTCGGTGACTCGCGGTCATTTCGCCCGCTTCCTGGTCGAAATGGGTAAGGCAAATACAATGGCTGACGTCTTTAAAAAGTACCTTGCTCGCGGGAAAACCGGATATGTTCCTCCGCAGTGGTGTACAATAGAACAAGCTATTGAAGTGATTCATCATTCTGGCGGAACGGCAGTGCTGGCCCATCCAGGGCGTTATAACCTGTCCGCTAAATGGCTGAAAAGACTGCTGGCGCATTTTGCTCAAAGCGGCGGTGAGGCAATGGAAGTTGCCCAATGCCAGCAGGCTCCCAATGAACGTGCACAGCTCGCCCTTTATGCTCGTCAGTTTGGTTTGCTGGCATCGCAAGGCTCGGATTTCCACCAGCCCTGCCCGTGGATCGAACTGGGGCGTAAACTCTGGCTTCCTGCCGGGGTTGAGGGCGTCTGGCAACGCTGGGAGCAGCCGCAGAACAAGACAGAGAGGGAAGTATGAGTCAGTTTTTTTATATTCATCCGGAAAACCCGCAACCGCGCCTGATTAATCAGGCGGTGGACATTGTGCGCAAGGGCGGTGTGATCGTCTATCCCACTGACTCCGGGTATGCACTGGGGTGCAAAATTGAAGATAAAAGTGCGATGGAGAGAATTTGTCGTATTCGTCATCTGCCGGATGGTCACAACTTTACGCTGATGTGCCGCGATTTGTCTGAACTGTCGACTTATGCGTTCGTGGACAATATCGCTTTTCGGCTGATCAAAAATAACACCCCAGGCAATTACACCTTTATCCTTAAGGGGACGAAGGACGTGCCGCGTCGTTTATTGCAAGAAAAACGCAAGACCATTGGCTTGCGTGTGCCGTCGAATCCGATTGCACTGGCCCTACTGGAAGCGCTCAATGAACCGATGCTCTCCACATCCCTGATGCTGCCGGGTAGCGATTTTACCGAGTCGGATCCCGATGAAATCAAAGATCGTCTGGAGAAGCAGGTGGATTTAATTATCCATGGCGGCTATCTCGGCCAGCAGCCAACAACGGTGGTGGACTTAACGGATGATGCGCCGGTGGTGATCCGTGAAGGTGTCGGCGACGTTAAGCCTTTCTTATAGCGGCGCAAGTCGCTATACTACGCGGCCATTTCAGCGGCATTGCCGTACTGATGACCCTATTCGACGCCTGTGAAGGCGACACCTGAAGGATGCTCTATGAGCGAGAAACTACAGAAAGTGCTGGCGCGAGCTGGCCACGGTTCCCGCCGTGAAATCGAATCTATTATTGAAGCCGGCCGCGTCAGTGTGGATGGCAAAATTGCGACACTGGGCGACCGTGTGGATGTAACGCCGGGGCTAAAAATCCGTATTGATGGTCACCTTATTTCGGTCAAAGAGTCCGTTGAGCAGATTTGCCGCGTGCTGGCTTATTACAAACCGGAAGGTGAACTCTGCACGCGCAACGATCCGGAAGGTCGCCCGACGGTGTTTGACCGTCTGCCGAAACTGCGCGGTGCGCGCTGGATCGCGGTGGGTCGTCTCGACGTCAATACTTGCGGTTTGCTGCTGTTTACCACAGACGGTGAGCTGGCGAACCGATTAATGCACCCAAGCCGTGAAGTTGAACGCGAATATGCTGTGCGCGTGTTCGGCGAAGTTGATGATAATAAAGTGCGCGAACTGGCGCGCGGCGTGCAACTGGAAGACGGTCCGGCAGCCTTCAAAACCATTAAATTCAGCGGTGGCGAAGGGATTAACCAGTGGTACAACGTGACGTTGACCGAAGGCCGTAACCGCGAAGTACGCCGCCTGTGGGAAGCGGTGGGCGTGCAGGTGAGCCGTCTTATCCGCGTTCGTTACGGCGACATTCCTCTGCCGAAAGGGTTGCCGCGTGGCGGCTGGACGGAGTTGGATCTCGCACAAACGAACTACTTGCGCGAGCTGGTTGGACTGGAAGCGGAAACGCAGTCGAAGGTGGCGGTAGAAAAAGATCGTCGTCGCATGAAAGCCAATCAGATCCGCCGTGCCGTGAAACGCCACAACCAGCCAGCCGGTAACCGCCGTGCTGCGGGTGGGCGCACGAAGAACGATTAAAACAAAAAAGGGGCGAAAGCCCCTTTTTTATTGCAGGAAACGGCAGAGAGAACCAGGGGTGAGGTTAATAATCGATGCCGATTTGCGCTTTTACGCCCGCTTCGAAGGCATGTTTTACCGGGCGTAATTCACTGACAGTATCAGCGATTTCCAGGATATCCCGGTGGCAACCGCGGCCGGTGATGATCACTGTTTGCGTTGCCGGTCGGTGAGTTAATGCCGTCAACACGGTCTCCAGCGGCAGGTAATCGTAGGCCACCATATAAGTCAGTTCGTCCAGTAATACCAGATCAAGCTGCGGGTCAGCCAGCATACGTTCGGCATGTTGCCATACGGCGAGGCATGCTGCGGTATCGCTTTCGCGGTTTTGCGTATCCCAGGTAAACCCGGTCGCCATGACCTGAAACTCGACACCCAGCGGCTCCAGCAAGTTACGCTCGCCGTTCGGCCACGTCCCCTTAATAAACTGAATGACGCCCACTTTTTTGTTATGCCCAACCGCACGGGTTGCAGTGCCGAATGCGGCGGTGGTTTTTCCCTTACCGTTGCCGGTGAAAACAATAATAATCCCGCGCTCATCCTGTGCTGCGGCAACGCGGGCATCAACACGTTCTTTTACCCGCTGCTGGCGCTGTTGATAACGTTCATCACTCATTGTGAAATTCCTGGTTTGCGCCCGGGTTGTGCATCAAAACTCATGCCCGTTTTGCGGCGGCTGTCATCGCCCATCAGCCACAGATAAAGCGGCATGATATCGGCAGGTGTTTTAAGTTTTTGCGGATCTTCCGTCGGGAAAGCGCTGGCGCGCATACTGGTGCGGGTACCGCCCGGATTAATGCAGTTGACCCGTAATCGGTTCTGGTATTCCTCCGCCAGCACCTGCATCATGCCCTCCGTCGCGAACTTCGAGACGGCATACGCTCCCCAGTTAGCACGCCCCTGTCGACCAACGCTGGAAGAGGTAAACACCAGCGAGCCACTTTCTGACCGCAGTAATAAAGGAAGCAATGCCTGGGTGAGATAAAATGTGGCGTTAACGTTCACCTGCATGACCTCATCCCAGACAGCGGGCACCTGCTCGCTCATGGGGACAACATCGCCCAGCACACCTGCATTATGCAGTACGCCGTCGAGACGCGGCGCATAAGCAGCAATGGCCTCGGCCAACTGCTGGCATGTGTGTGGTGTGCAGGTCGCCATATCCAGTGTGAACCACTGCGCGTGCTGGCCTTCTTGTTCACGGATAGTCTGTGCAACCTGGCGTAATTTTTCTTCATTACGACCCAGTAAGATGACGCTGGCACCGTAACGGGCGTAGGTCAGGGCCGCTTCTTTACCGATACCATCGCTGGCACCGGTTACAAGAATGATTCGGTCGTTTAAAAGATCGCGCTGTGGTTGATAGTGCACGCTGTCTCCTCAGGCCCGGGCCTGTATTTCACATCATATGTTGGCTTTATGCCCTAAACAGAGGGGCATTTCAATCGGTCAAGCGGAGAGTTGGACAAGGTTTACACCGCAGAGTCGTAAAAAATTCAGTCACATGCCGCAAAAGGTCAATCGCTTACGCGAGACGCGCCGAAAGGGCTCATGTACACTGGAGCGATTGTTGAGTGGTGTAATCGAGGTGGTACGCGTGGAATTACTGTCTGAATATGGTTTGTTTTTGGCCAAGATCGCGACCGTAGTTGTGGCGATTGCGGTGGTCGCAGTGCTTATTGTTAACCTGACTCAGCGCAAGCGCCAACGGGGAGAGTTACGGGTCACGCGTCTGAGCGATCAATATAAAGAGATGCGGGAGGAGATGTCCGCAGCATTGCTGGATGACCATCAACAGAAACAGTGGCAAAAAGCCCGCAAGAAAAAGCTGAAGCTGGAGGCGAAAGCCGCAAAAGCGAAAGCCAAAGCCGGGGAAGCGGATGAAAAAGGAAAATCCCGCGTTTACGTTCTGGATTTTAAAGGCAGTATGGATGCCGGTGAGGTTAACGCCCTGCGTGAAGAGATCACGGCAGTGTTGACGGTTGCGAAGCCACAGGATCAGGTGATTGTCCGCCTGGAAAGCCCCGGTGGTGTGGTACATGGTTATGGTCTTGCTGCCTCTCAGTTGCAACGCCTGCGTGACAGGCAGATCCCGCTGACTGTCGCCGTGGATAAAGTGGCCGCCAGCGGTGGCTATATGATGGCCTGCGTGGCGGATAAAATTGTTGCCGCGCCGTTCGCCATCATCGGCTCAATTGGCGTGGTTGCGCAGATCCCAAACTTTAACCGCTTCCTGAAAGGGAAAGAGATCGATATCGAACTGCATACCGCCGGGCAGTTTAAACGCACGCTGACGCTGTTAGGTGAAAACACGGAAGAAGGACGGCAAAAATTCCGTGAAAGCCTGAACGAAACTCACGATCTGTTTAAAGGCTTCGTCAGTCAGATGCGTCCCGGTCTGGATATTGAAAAAGTAGCGACCGGTGAACATTGGTACGGAACACAAGCGCTGGAGAACGGGTTGATTGACGCGATTGGCACCAGTGATGAATTGCTGCTCGGGCTGCTCGAAGACCATGAGGTTATAGGCATTCGTTACCAGCAGCGGAAGAAACTGATGGAGCGCTTTACCGGCAGCGCGACAGAGAGTATTGACCACCTGCTGATGCGCTGGTGGCAGCGAGGGCAAAAACCGCTTATGTAAACAAAAACGCGAGGCTCTGGCCTCGCGTTTTTGTTTAATCAATCAGATGGTATTTGTCAGAGAGTTCGTGGGCTAAGTATTTGAACATATTGAATACCGCCGTGCTTTTCGCCGTCGGCAAACCCTGTTCATCCAGATAGAATTCACCGCTGAACACCAGTACGCCGTTACGCTGGGTAACATGGGTGGCCTCAATACCGGCAAGGGTGTCTTCATGATCGCGGATCAGTTGATTAGCCAGCTCAAGTAGAGCCTGGCGGTCAATAGGCTGAGATGTACCTTGCATTTTCTACTCCTTAAAAATTCCGTCAGTCTACGCCGGTCACCGTTCAGGGGCAAATTTTCCCTGTTTTTGCAAGGGGTTTGCTCATCGGTTGTGCTGGCGTGATTTGATTTTGCATGCTAATAAAGTTGCGTAACAAATTTTATCAGGTACAGTGTGACGCTTTCGTCAATCTGGCAACAGATTTGCTTGACATTCGACCGCAACATCGTCGTGCACCTTCGCCCTCAGGTTAAAAGGCCTGTCAGGTCAGTCACATAAACGCTTTGTTTAACGCGCCTGGCTAAGCGTAGGGGTTGATATCCTGCGACGACGCCGCTATATCTGTGAGGCGCGTCATCAGGCCGTGTGAAGCAAAATGCGATGTATTGCTGGAAGAATTTAATTAGGTAAAGGTGAATATGGGTAAAGCTCTCGTTATCGTTGAGTCCCCGGCAAAAGCCAAAACGATCAATAAATATCTGGGTAATGATTACGTGGTTAAGTCCAGCGTAGGTCATATCCGTGATTTGCCGACCAGTGGCTCAGCACCTAAAAAGAGCGCAGACTCAGCCTCCACCAAAACGGCTAAGAAGCCTAAAAAGGATGAACGCGGCGCTCTTGTCAATCGCATGGGGATCGACCCATGGCACAACTGGGAAGCGCAGTACGAAGTGCTTCCGGGTAAAGAAAAGGTCGTTTCTGAACTGAAATCCCTGGCAGAAAAAGCCGACCACATCTATCTCGCAACCGACCTTGACCGCGAAGGGGAAGCCATTGCATGGCACCTGCGGGAAGTGATCGGGGGTGATGAAAAACGCTACAGCCGCGTTGTATTTAACGAAATTACCAAAAATGCGATTCGTCAGGCGTTTGAAACCCCAGGCGAACTCAACATTGATCGCGTCAATGCGCAGCAGGCGCGCCGTTTTATGGACCGCGTCGTGGGCTATATGGTTTCTCCGCTGCTGTGGAAGAAAATTGCCCGTGGTCTGTCGGCTGGTCGTGTGCAATCTGTTGCCGTGCGTCTGGTGGTTGATCGCGAGCGCGAGATCAAAGCCTTTGTCCCGGAAGAGTTCTGGGAAATTGATGCGACAACGGCGACACCGGGCGGTGATTCACTGCCGTTGCAGGTCACGCACGAGGGTGAAAAAGCGTTCCGTCCGGTAAATCGCGAACAGACCATGGCAGCCGTAAGCCTGCTGGAAAAAGCGCGCTATACCGTACTCGAAAGAGAAGATAAACCGACCAGCAGTAAGCCTGGCGCGCCGTTTATCACCTCTACACTGCAACAGGCGGCCAGCACGCGTCTTGGTTTTGGCGTGAAGAAAACCATGATGATGGCGCAGCGTCTGTATGAAGCAGGCTACATCACCTATATGCGTACCGACTCCACCAACCTGAGTCAGGATGCGGTGAGCATGGTGCGCAGCTATATTACGGACAATTTCGGTAAAAAATATCTGCCGGATCATGCCAATCAGTACGCCAGCAAAGAAAACTCTCAGGAAGCACATGAAGCGATTCGTCCTTCCGACGTTGCGGTTCTGGCGGAATCCCTGAAAGATATGGAAACCGATGCGCAGAAGCTTTATCAACTGATCTGGCGACAATTTGTCGCCTGTCAGATGACGCCTGCGCAGTATGATTCCACCACGCTGACCGTCGGGGCGGGTGATTTCCGCTTGAAAGCGCGCGGCCGTATTTTGCGCTTCGATGGCTGGACGAAAGTGATGCCTGCGCTGCGTAAAGGCGATGAAGATCGTACGTTGCCGGCAGTGAATAAAGGCGACGAGTTGTCGCTTGTTGAACTGACACCTGCACAGCACTTTACCAAACCGCCTGCACGTTTTAGTGAAGCGTCTCTGGTAAAAGAGCTGGAGAAACGCGGTATTGGTCGCCCGTCCACCTATGCGTCGATCATTTCTACGATCCAGGATCGCGGGTATGTGCGTGTCGAAAACCGTCGCTTTTATGCTGAGAAAATGGGTGAAATCGTCACCGATCGCCTGGAAGAAAATTTCCGCGAACTGATGAATTACGACTTTACCGCTCAGATGGAAGACAGTCTGGACCGTGTGGCCAATCATGAAGCCGAGTGGCGCAAAGTGCTGGACAGCTTCTTTGGCGACTTCTCCCGTCAGCTTGAACAGGCGGAGCAGGATCCGGAAAACGGTGGTATGCGTCCAAATCAGATGGTGCTGACCAGCATCGACTGTCCGACCTGTGGCCGTAAAATGGGTATCCGTACTGCCAGCACGGGTGTCTTCCTTGGTTGTTCTGGCTATGCATTGCCGCCGAAAGAGCGCTGCAAAACCACCATTAACCTGGTGCCGGAAAACGAAGTGCTGAACGTGCTGGAAGGCGATGACGCTGAAACCAACGCCTTACGCGCCAAACGTCGCTGCCAGAAATGCGGCACGGCAATGGACAGTTACCTGATCGATCCGAAGCGTAAACTGCATGTCTGTGGTAACAACCCGACCTGCGATGGCTACGAAATCGAAGAGGGCGAGTTCCGCATTAAAGGGTATGACGGCCCGATTGTTGAATGTGAGAAATGTGGTTCTGAAATGCACCTGAAAATGGGGCGTTTCGGTAAATACATGGCTTGCACCAATGATGAGTGTAAAAACACGCGCAAAATTCTGCGTAATGGCGAAGTTGCGCCGCCGAAGGAAGATCCGGTGCCGCTGCCGGAGCTGGAGTGTGAAAAATCGGATGCGTATTTCGTGCTGCGCGATGGCGCGGCTGGGGTGTTCCTTGCTGCGAATACCTTCCCGAAATCACGTGAAACCCGTGCGCCGTTGGTAGAAGAACTGTTCCGCTTCCGCGATCGTCTGCCAGAGAAACTGCGCTATCTGGCTGATGCGCCACAGCAGGATCCTGAAGGCAACAAGACAATCGTGCGTTTTAGCCGGAAAACGAAGCAGCAGTACGTTGCCTCGGAAAAAGATGGCAAAGCGACGGGGTGGTCTGCGTTCTATATCGACAATAAATGGACTGAAGCTAAAAAATAATAAATTTCAGTCACATACCCTTCAAAAGGCCGGTTATCCGGCCTTTTTTATTCCTCCATTATTATTGTTTGTTCGCTGCTATACACAGATGCTATAAATGATATAGTGGTTATAGCTATCTTCTTTTTTATTATGAAATCGTATTAAGCGATTACCCGTTTGCGCACTCCGGATGGTCTGTTATGAAATTACAACAGCTTCGTTATATCGTTGAGGTGGTGAATCACAATCTCAATGTCTCTTCAACGGCGGAAGGACTTTATACCTCTCAGCCGGGTATCAGTAAGCAAGTCCGCATGCTGGAAGATGAACTGGGTATACAAATTTTTGCCCGCAGCGGCAAGCATCTTACTCAGGTCACCCCAGCAGGGCAGGAAATCATCCGTATTGCGCGTGAGGTGTTGTCCAAAGTCGACGCGATCAAATCGGTGGCAGGGGAACACACGTGGCCGGATAAAGGGTCATTGTATGTTGCGACCACGCATACGCAGGCGCGTTATGCGTTGCCTGGCGTGATAAAAGGTTTTATTGAGCGCTATCCGCGGGTGTCATTGCATATGCACCAGGGGTCGCCGACACAAATTGCCGAGGCCGTTTCTAAAGGCAATGCGGACTTTGCGATTGCCACCGAAGCGCTGCATTTGTATGACGATCTCGTGATGTTGCCCTGCTATCACTGGAACCGCTCGATTGTGGTGACCCCTGATCATCCGCTGGCGGCCAGGCAGTCGGTGAGCATTGAAGAACTGGCGCAATATCCATTAGTGACCTATACCTTTGGTTTTACTGGTCGCTCTGAACTGGATACCGCCTTTAATCGCGCCGGTTTAACGCCGCGTATTGTTTTCACCGCCACCGACGCAGACGTTATCAAAACTTATGTAAGGCTGGGGCTTGGCGTGGGTGTGATTGCCAGTATGGCCGTCGATCCGGTATCGGATCCTGACCTCGTGAAACTGGATGCGCACGAGATTTTCAGTCATAGCACGACCAAAATTGGCTTCCGCCGTAGTACGTTCCTGCGCAGCTATATGTATGATTTTATTCAACGCTTTGCGCCACATTTAACGCGGGATGTTGTCGATACTGCTGTTGCATTGCGTTCTAACGAAGATATAGAAGCAATGTTTAAAGATATTAAGTTGCCACAGAAATAATGACGAAGGGTATCTTCGGCATTCAAAAGACATGCTTAACTCTGCCCAAAGTTAAATTAGAATTATCATCATCTAATTTCTCAATCACCCGCAAGGGTGATTGAGCTCACAATGCTAAGTCCGCACTGTCGCTAATTTGTGACAAAAATAGAAACTAAATTGCAGGTCTGCAAATTTCTCACTTCAATTATTTATTTCGGGTCAAAAGATTAAATCTTTCTTTGGAAATGGTGAGTAAATTCACTGGATTTTCGGCTAAAGTTCTTTTAGGATTTGTCTCAACCCATGATTAATTCTACCGATTGTTGGTGTTCAAAATGATAAGTGATGTCGATTGTACGAGGTTAGCAATGCCATCAGGAAGTGAAGAGCCGCAAAGGGACCCTGAGCTGAAGCGTAAAGCCTGGCTGGCGGTATTTCTTGGCTCTGCCGCATTTTGGGCAGTCGTTGCGTTATTGATCTGGAAATTCTGGGGTTAAAATGGCAATAGCAGGCCGATTCGAACCAGTGAAACATGTATGTCAACTTCATGACACGCCTACAAAAGCGAAAAAGAAACCTGTGACCGCTATTCCTGCTTCATGGAAACTGTCGCCGCAGCAACAAGCTTTTATAGATGCCTTTGCAGAAGATACGACCAGGAAACAATAAAAATATCATCAGAATAAACAGGGAGAATTATCTCTTTATTCTATGAATGATCTTTTGTACTCATTGATTAATACACAGCATAAATGAATTGAGTAGCAACTCAGTTTTAATGAATAGATTTTCTGGTAATAGCTTCATGCATAATGGTTACGGAATGAAATATTGGTCGTGGATGGGAGCATTTTTTGTTTCTGTCCTTTTCTGGGGGGAGCTCGTTTGGATGTTCCTCCAGTAATGAAGTAATCTCCTGAAAAACCTCGCATCTGCGAGGTTTTTTTATTTCTGCCCCCGCGGTTCGCTTTTGCCGTATGTAGCAATTTGGGTTGTTATCAAAACGTTACGATAAGTTTGTGTTATCTTTAATTACAGACCCTGAAGACTATCAGGGCTTCGCAATCCCTGTGATTAAGGAGGAGCATATGTCGTCGACCCTACGCGAAGCCAGTAAGGATACATTGCAGGCAGAGAATAAAACCTGGCGTTACTACAGCCTGCCGCTGGCCGCAAAGGAACTTGGGGATATCTCGCGATTACCCAAGTCACTCAAAGTGTTACTCGAGAACCTCCTGCGCTGGCAGGATGATGATTCCGTCACGGAAGAAGATATTCGCGCGCTGGCTGGATGGTTGAAAACGGCCCATGCTGACCGTGAAATTGCCTACCGGCCGGCAAGGGTATTAATGCAGGATTTTACCGGTGTGCCCGCCGTTGTGGATTTAGCAGCCATGCGTGAAGCGGTAAAACGCCTGGGGGGCGATACGGCGAAAGTGAACCCGCTTTCACCCGTCGATTTAGTGATTGACCATTCCGTCACTGTTGACCATTTCGGGGACGACGAAGCATTTGAAGAAAACGTGCGTCTTGAAATGGAACGTAATCATGAACGCTATGTTTTTCTGCGCTGGGGTCAGCAGGCATTCAGCCGTTTCAGTGTGGTGCCGCCCGGCACTGGCATCTGTCACCAGGTGAATCTCGAGTATCTCGGCAAAGCCGTGTGGAGCGAATTACAGGATAAAGAGTGGGTCGCTTACCCGGATACACTGGTTGGCACCGATTCACATACCACCATGATCAATGGTCTCGGTGTGCTGGGCTGGGGCGTGGGCGGCATTGAAGCGGAAGCGGCGATGCTTGGTCAACCTGTTTCGATGCTGATTCCGGATGTTGTGGGCTTCAAGCTGAACGGCAAATTACGGGAAGGTATTACCGCAACAGACCTGGTACTTACCGTGACACAGATGCTGCGTAAGCATGGCGTCGTCGGTAAGTTTGTTGAATTTTATGGTGATGGTCTGGACGCGTTACCGCTTGCGGATCGGGCAACTATCGCCAATATGGCACCGGAATATGGCGCAACCTGCGGCTTTTTCCCCATCGACGGTGTGACGCTGGAATATATGCGACTCAGTGGGCGCAGCGAAGAGCAGGTTGCGCTGGTTGAGGCCTATGCAAAAGCGCAAGGGATGTGGCGCAATCCAGGGGATGAGCCGGTTTTCACCAGCACACTAGAACTGAATATGCAGGATGTTGAGGCAAGCCTGGCCGGGCCCAAACGCCCGCAGGATCGCGTTGCACTCAGTGATGTTCCTAAAGCCTTTGCTGCCAGCTCCGAACTGGAACTGAACACCGCGCAAAAAGATCGTAAACCGGTTGATTATGTCCTGAATGGGCATCAATACCAGCTGCCAGATGGCGCGGTCGTCATTGCCGCCATAACCTCGTGCACCAACACTTCAAACCCCAGCGTACTGATGGCGGCCGGTTTACTGGCAAAAAAAGCGGTAACCCTCGGATTGAAACGTCAGCCGTGGGTAAAAGCATCGCTGGCACCGGGATCGAAAGTCGTCTCTGACTATCTCGCGCAGGCGCGTTTAACACCGTATCTTGATGAACTTGGTTTTAACCTTGTTGGCTACGGGTGCACCACCTGTATCGGTAATTCCGGTCCGCTGCCGGAGCCGATTGAACAGGCTATACGTCAGGGAGATCTTACGGTAGGTGCGGTACTTTCCGGTAACCGTAATTTCGAAGGGCGCATTCATCCACTGGTCAAAACCAACTGGCTGGCATCGCCGCCATTAGTGGTGGCGTATGCACTGGCCGGTAATATGAATATTAATCTGGCCACCGATCCATTGGGGCACGACCGCAAAGGCGATCCGGTCTATCTGAAAGATATCTGGCCATCCAGCCTGGAGATTGCACGGGCGGTTGAACAGGTTTCGACAGAAATGTTTCGCAAGGAGTATGCGGAAGTCTTTGAAGGTACGCCGGAGTGGAAGGCGATTGAGGTTGAACGCTCGGACACCTATGGCTGGCAGAGTGATTCGACGTATATTCGTCTCTCGCCCTTTTTTGATGATATGGGGGCACAACCTGAACCGGTGAAAGACATACATGGCGCGCGGATCCTCGCCATGCTGGGCGATTCGGTGACCACCGATCATATTTCGCCGGCAGGCAGTATTAAAGCGGATAGCCCGGCGGGGCGTTACCTGCAAAGCCATGGTGTGGAGCGGCGTGACTTTAACTCCTATGGCTCACGGCGCGGCAATCATGAAGTGATGATGCGCGGTACGTTCGCGAATATTCGTATTCGTAATGAAATGGTGCCGGGTGTGGAAGGAGGGATGACACGCTACCTGCCAGGGAGCGAGGTTATGTCGATTTATGACGCCGCAATGCGCTACCAGCAAGCGGGAACACCGCTGGCGGTCATCGCCGGGAAAGAGTATGGCTCGGGCTCCAGCCGTGACTGGGCGGCAAAAGGGCCGCGCCTGCTGGGTGTCCGGGTAGTGATCGCCGAATCGTTCGAACGTATCCACCGTTCGAACCTGATTGGTATGGGGATCCTACCCCTGGAGTTTCCGCAGGGGGTGACACGTAAAACGCTGGGGTTAACCGGTGAGGAGAAACTCGATATCGTTGATCTGACGGATATTCAGCCCGGCGGTACCTTACCTGTGACAGTGACGCGGGCGGATGGCTCACAAGAGGTGTTGCAGTGCCGTTGCCGTATTGATACGTCAACCGAACTGACGTACTACCGTAACGATGGGATCCTGCATTACGTGATACGTAACATGTTGCACTGAATAAAAAGGCCTGCAATTGCAGGCCTTTTTTTGCGCTGTTTGTTACAGATTACTTCAGCAGGTGGCCCATTTTCTCGGCTTTGGTGTCGAGGTAATGCGCGTTTTTGGGGTTACGTCCAACGATCAACGGCACGCGCTCAACAATATTGATTCCTGCTTCAGTAAGGATTTCCACTTTGCGCGGGTTATTGGTCAACAAACGCACTTCATCAACCCCCAAAAGTTTGAACATATCAGCACACAGGGTGAAGTCTCGCTCGTCGGCAGCAAAACCAAGCTGATGGTTCGCTTCTACGGTATCGTAGCCCTGATCCTGTAACGCATAGGCGCGGATTTTATTGAGCAGGCCAATGTTTCGACCCTCCTGACGATGATAGAGCAACACGCCGCGGCCCTCTTCGGCAATATGGTTCAATGCTGCTTCAAGCTGGAAACCACAATCGCAACGTAAACTGAAAAGCGCGTCTCCCGTCAGACACTCCGAATGCACACGCGCGAGAACGGGCAGCTGCCCTGAAATATCACCAAAGACAAGGGCAACGTGATCCTGCCCGGTTGCCAGTTCTTCAAAACCCACCATCAGGAAGTCGCCCCAGGGGGTAGGCAGTTTGGCTTCTGCCACTCGTTTAAGCTGCATGTGAATCTCCGGATTATATTGGCGCACTGCGCACCTGTAGCCTGTTGGCCTTCTGTATAAACGTATTTTGCCACAATGCCTGCATTATCGCCTACTTGTGACCAACATATTGCGCCTTAAGCGCACGAATACGTTGGTTCCTGCGGGAATGCCATTTTTCAGTTATGATTGTGACACTTACATGAAAGGAGAAGACATGCTGTCAATTGCAAAACGAACAACGGCGGGGGCGGCGATGTTACTGATTATGCCGCTGGCAGTGTGGATCTCCGGCTGGAACTGGGAACCGGGTCAATCAACCGTGTGGTTGCATTTTCTGTTCTGGCTCACTGAAACGGTCACTCAGCCTTGGGGGATAATCACTCATGCGGCGCTCTGCGCGTGGTTTCTCTGGTGCCTTCGTTTTCGCCTGAAGCCTGCGCTAATGCTGTTTGCCATTCTCGGCTGCGCAATCTTGTTGGGGCAGGGAGTGAAATCTTTCGTCAAGGAGCGTGTCCAGGAACCGCGGCCTTTTGTCATGTGGCTGGAAAAAACAGATCATATTCAGGCGGAGGAGTTCTACGCGTTAAAGCGCAAGGCCAGAGGTGACTGGGTGAAAAGCCAGCTCTCCAGCCAGCATGATATTCCGACATTTTTACGCAAACATTGGCAAAAAGAGACCGGTTTTGCCTTTCCGTCCGGGCATACCATGTTTGCGGCGAGTTGGGCCTTGTTGGGTGTTGGGCTGTTATGGCCGCGCAGACGCACCTGGACCATCGCGATTTTACTGGTGTGGGCAACAGGCGTAATGGGGAGCCGTTTACTCCTGGGGATGCACTGGCCGCGTGATTTAGTGGTGGCGACACTGATCTCCTGGCTACTGGTGACGGTGGCAACCTGGCTGGCGCAGCGCCTCTGTGGGCCGTTAACACCGCCGGTTGATGAGGTGCAGGAAATCGTCGAGCGGGACCAGGAACCTTGATTTTCGTAGGTTACCCCCCAAATCAGAATTTAACGTCATGCATTACCATTTCGCGCCGGGCGCTAAAATGGTAGTTTATAGGGCTGGTTAGTCGCAGTTGCCCATATATTCATCGCTCGGAAGCACATAACGGGATGTAATGTGAAATATTTACTCATTTTCTTACTGGTGTTAGCCATTTTTGTCGTCTCGATTACGCTGGGTGCGCAAAACGATCAGCAAGTGACGTTCAACTATTTGCTCGCCCAGGGCGAATACCGCATCTCTACGCTGCTGGCTGTACTGTTTGCGGCTGGGTTCGCGATCGGCTGGCTGATTTGCGGCCTGTTCTGGTTGCGCGTTCGCGTTTCTCTGGCGCGCGCTGAGCGTAAAATCAAACGTCTTGAGCACCAGCTTACCCCTGCGACAGATGTCCCGGTTGCTACCGGCGCACCGGCAGTGAAGGAATAATATTCTATGCTGGAGTTGTTGTTTCTGCTGTTACCTGTCGCCGCTGCCTATGGCTGGTATATGGGGCGCAGAAATGCTCAACAGACAAAGCAGGATGAGGCGAACCGGCTGTCACGTGAATACGTCGCCGGGGTTAACCTTTTACTGAGCAACCAACAGGACAAAGCGGTCGACCTGTTCCTTGATATGCTGAAAGAGGACACCGGTACCGTTGAAGCGCATCTCACCCTGGGGAATTTATTCCGTTCGCGTGGCGAAGTCGATCGCGCTATCCGTATCCATCAGACGCTGATGGAAAGCGCATCATTATCCTATGACCAGCGTTTGCTGGCGGTGCAACAGCTTGGACGCGATTATATGGCGGCCGGGATGTACGATCGTGCCGAAGATATGTTTAACCAACTGGTGGATGAAACCGATTTTCGCATTAGCGCGTTGCAGCAGCTATTGCAGATTTATCAGGCGACCAGCGAATGGCAGAAGGCCATCGATGTTGCTGAGCGTCTGGTAAAACTGGGGAAAGACAAACAACGCACAGAAATTGCCCATTTTTACTGCGAATTAGCGCTGCAGCAAATGGGCAATGACGATATGGACAGAGCAATGGCGTTGCTGAAAAAAGGCGCCGCCGCCGATCGCGATAGCCCGCGTGTTTCCATCATGATGGGGCGGGTATTTATGGCCAGCGGGGATTACGCTAAAGCGGCCGACAACCTGTTGCGCGTCATTGATCAGGATAAAGAACTGGTCAGTGAAACGCTGGACATGTTGCAAACTTGCTACCAGCAGTTGGGTAAAAATGATGAGTGGGCGGCGTTTTTGCAGCGGTGTGTGGAAGAGAACACCGGGGCAACTGCCGAACTGATGCTGGCAGAGATTAAGGAACGACGAGAAGGTCCGGATGCGGCGCAGCTGTATGTCACGCATCAGCTTCAGCGTCATCCAACGATGCGCGTCTTCCATAAGCTAATGGATTACCACCTGAATGAGGCAGAAGAAGGGCGCGCGAAAGAGAGCCTGGCCGTGCTGCGTGAGATGGTTGGTGAGCAGATTCGCAGTAAACCGCGTTATCGTTGCCATAAATGCGGTTTTACCGCTTTTACCATGTACTGGCATTGTCCATCCTGCCGAGCCTGGTCGACGGTGAAACCGATTCGTGGCCTTGACGGGCAGTAATTTTTTAAAAGCCTGGACTTTAGTTACAACATACTTATTTATTAGGTTCTAAGAATGAGGCAGCAGTGCCATTACATTGTCTGTCAGGACGAAAATGGCCGCTGTTATTTGCCACCCTGCACAGGTAGAATGCTCGCCGTTTATTCATTTTGCGCCTGAGCGGGTGCCCTCATTTGAGAAGGTCTGATCATGACGTCTACTGCTTTCCCGACTTCCCGTGCTGTTACCGCTTCGCCGGTTGTGGTGGCTCTCGATTATGATAACCGTGACAAAGCCCTGGCGTTTGTCGACCGTATCGACCCTCGCGACTGCCGACTGAAAGTAGGCAAAGAGATGTTCACGCTGTTTGGGCCGCAACTGGTTCGCGAGTTGCAGCAGCGTGGTTTCGATATCTTCCTCGACCTGAAATTCCACGATATTCCTAACACCACAGCGCATGCAGTGAAAGCGGCCGCCGATCTGGGTGTATGGATGGTGAATGTTCATGCGTCTGGCGGCGCGCGCATGATGACCGCAGCAAAAGAAGCCTTGTTATCATTTGGCAAAGAGGCCCCGCTACTGATTGCGGTGACGGTATTAACCAGTATGGAAGCCAGTGACTTACAGGATCTTGGCATTCAGGCGACTCCAGCAGAACATGCTGAACGGCTGGCAAAACTCACCCAGCAATGTGGTCTGGATGGGGTGGTATGTTCCGCGCAGGAAGCGGTGCGCTTTAAGAGCGTGTTGGGCCATGATTTTAAACTGGTCACGCCAGGAATTCGTCCTCAGGGCAGCGAAGCTGGCGATCAGCGCCGTATTATGACGCCTGAACAGGCGTTGGCCGCAGGTGTAGACTATATGGTCATTGGTCGCCCGGTTACACAATCCACCGATCCGGCGCAAACGCTGAAAGCTATCAATATCGCTTTAGGTAAGGGGGCATAATGCACGATGACAATAGCCGTCTGGTGTACTCGACAGAAACCGGGCGTATTGATGAGCCTAAGACGCAACCTGCTCGTCCAAAAGGGGATGGCATTGTGCGTATTCAACGCCAAACCAGCGGACGCAAAGGTAAAGGTGTCTGCCTGATTACCGGCATTGATGAAGATGATGAATCGCTGGTTAAATTGGCGGCAGAGTTAAAGAAAAAATGCGGGTGTGGCGGGGCAGTGAAAGATGGCGTGATCGAGATCCAGGGTGACAAACGCGATTTGCTGAAGTCATTACTGGAGGCCAAAGGAATGAAAGTCAAACTTGCTGGTGGATAAAACAGAAAAGCCGTGGCAATACACCACGGCTTTATGTTTTACACTGTGTAAAACTCAGACCTGAAAAGAAAGTATCGTTATTTTGCTGTAGTCGCCGTCTCGCTCACCAATTACTTACCAACCTGGTGGCCGATGATCCCACCGACAGCCGCGCCGCCCAGCGTACCGAGCGTACTACCATCAGTCAGCACCGCACCGCCAAGCGCACCCGCACCCGCACCGATGGCGGTATTACGATCGCGTTTAGACCAGTGACCACAGGCGCTCAGGGACATTGCCAGGGTAACTGCCAGTACTGCAGCGGCCATTTTTTTGCTTGTTAACATCATCATACTTTCTCCTGAATAATCGATTCACGGAAAGATGTTCTCTTTTAGTATAGCCATTGAGGGCCGCCTGAAAGCCATTCCGTGAAACCTTGCTGCGCAGGCGTAATACAATCACGTGAGTGATAGTCACTTCCTGTTATATCGCTAATATTAATTTTACGCCGCGGCTCGTTACAGGACAGGTAAATAGTCTTAATCACCCGGTCGGAATACTCTCAGATAAGAGGGGGTTAGCCCGCTTTCACGGGCTGGGGAACTTAGCGGTTCGCGCCAGGTCCGACGATATCGACAATCAGACCCGCTTGCTGAAGTTGGAGATGGGTTTCTGAGGCCAGATTACTGTCGGTGATCACCCGCTGGAAGCGCGCAATCGGACCGAGGGTGTAAGGGTGTACTGCGCCGAACTTCGAACTGTCGGTGAGGACAATAGCATCGCTGCCTTTTTCCAGCACAGCGTTAACGACATCAGTACGCATCATATCTCGCCCGGTAAACCCGGTTTCCGGTTGCCAGCCATCAATACCGATAAACGCCTTGCTGAAATGCACTTGTTGAATGTACTGACGCGTCAGTGGGCCCACCATACTTTCGCTTTTTTTCTGGTAGATGCCACCGAGCAGAATCACCTCAGAAAGTGAATCTTTCAGCAAATGCGCAATATAACTGCTGACCGTGATAATCGTGATATCTCGCTGCTCGCCAAGTTTACGCGCCAGTAGGGCATTGCTGCTGCCATTCTCAATAAACACCGTTTCGCCCGGACTAACCAGTGAGGCAGCGAAGTCCGCCAGATCGCGTTTTACGGTGTAATTATTCATCATGCGCGTTTCAACGTCGTCGCTGTCGAGCGGTACAGCAAAACCATGCATACGGCGCAGATAGCTCTGTTTTTCCAGTGTGTTCAGATCCTGGCGAATAGTGACTTCAGAGACACCGGTCATGCGCGCAAGATCCGCAACGCTTATCCGGCCTTTATCGATGACGGTCTGTAATATGAGTTGTTGTCGGGAATTCATAGCCACAAATTTCTGATTGTTCGTCGGGATGATGAAATCGCCATGACGGGTGTCGCTTCCCGGCTACCGCGTGATGGCGAAAGGAAGAAATTCAAATTTCCCAGGGCGTCTTAGGTGCACCGGAAGAAGACGTTTTGTCATTGTTGTCGGGATCTAATAATTCCGCTTTCAGAATTTCCAGGTTGCGAATGGCGGATTGATAATCCCCGGCAACCAGAATATCCAGCACGGTATCGATCCGGCTGGCAAGTTGCTTCACATCGATGTCTGCCATACCTTCACCTCAAAATCGAAAAATGAATAAATTCAATGATGCAGAAAACAGTGTAAAAAGAGAAGGGTAAAAAGCGAAATCTCAAAAACTTATAAGCACTCATTATATATTCAGTATGTGATACGCAGTCACCTTCGGGGGTGGATTAGGCTTGCTGTGCGCGCAATGCGCTATTTTCCTACCGGAGGGTAAAGCAATGACGATTATCAACCACGCTACGTGCAAACTGTTTACCGATGATGAACGCTTTACGCAACTTTCTGGCTTTTACGAGGAGGAACGCCGCACAGTCTGGATGATGTTGCGCGCCCGACCACGACCCTGTTTTAACCACGCTTTAATTGAAGAGATCATGAATATCTCGTGGCTGGTCAGGCAGGCGGGGTTCAGCGTCGATTTTTGGGTAACCGGCTCGCTGGTCCCCGGTATGTACAATACCGGTGGCGATTTACAATTCTTTATTGAGTGCATCAAAAACGGTCGCCGTGAAGCGCTAAGAGCCTATGCCCGGGCCTGCGTAGACTGTGTACACGCCGCGTCACGCGGTTTTGACACCGGCGCTGTGACGTTGGCCATGGTAGAAGGCAGCGCCCTTGGTGGCGGTTTTGAAGCGGCGTTAGCGCATCATTTTGTTCTGGCACAACGTGATGCACGCCTTGGCTTTCCGGAAATCGCGTTTAACCTGTTTCCGGGCATGGGCGGTTACTCGTTGGTGGCCCGGCGTTCGGGAATGAAACTGGCGGAGGAACTGATCTACAAAGGCGAGTCGCATACAGCTGAATGGTATGCGTCCCAGGGACTGGTGGATCTCGCCTTTGACGCCGGGCAGGGCTTTATCGCTACGCGGACTTTCATCGATACACTAGTGCCGCGCCTTAATGGCGTTCGGGCGATGCTCCGGGCCCGCCAGCGAGTTTTGCAACTGCCGCGCAGTGAATTAATGGACATCACAGAAGACTGGGTGGATGCCGCTTTTTGCGTACAGCCTAAAGACATTGCGTATATGGAACGACTGGTACAGTTGCAGAACCGACATGTCTCAACCAGTTTCAGTAAAGCCAGTTAGGGCGCTTTTCGTGCCAGATAGCGCTTAAGCCAGCGCTCGAATGCGGCAGCGGGCATAGGCCTGGCAAATAAAAACCCCTGCCGCTCGTTGACGCCGTTCTTGGTCAGAAAGGCGTCTTCTTTTGCACTCTCCACACCTTCAGCAATCACCTGCAAATTAAGTGCTTGCGCCACAGCGACAATCGCCCGCACCAGCGACTGGGATACAGACTGTTTATGAATATCACGCACAAACGATTGATCGAGTTTGATGGCATCAAGCGGAAAACGCGCCAGTTGCGACAGAGACGAATAACCTGTACCAAAATCGTCGAGATGAATCTGTGCTCCCAGTTCACTGAACTGGTTAATTACCGATAGAGCAAGTTCCTCATTCTCAATCAGGCAGCTCTCCGTTAGCTCTACATCTATAGGGCAATAATCAAAGTGAACATCCTTCAGCGCCTGCTTAAGGTCGCTAAAAATCGACTGATCGGCCAACTGGCGCGCGGAAACATTCACCGCCACGCGCAAATGAATGCCTTTGTCTCGCCATTCCGCCACCTGACGCACAACGTCAAGCATTACCCAGCGTCCTAATGGCACAATCAAACCAGACTCTTCGGCATACGCGATAAAGTCGAGCGGCGGGATCAGCCCGCGTTCGGGAGATTGCCAACGCACCAGTGCTTCCAGACTGCGTATTTCACCGCGCCAGGTTATTTTCGGCTGATAGTGTATAACCAATTGATTTTTTTCGAGTGCTTTGCGCAGATTGGTATCGAGCCAGAGATATTCAAATACACGCTGGTTCATTTCTGGCGAGAAGACGCAGAATTTACCGCGCCCGTTCTCCTTGGCGGTATACATGGCCGTGTCGGCATTACGAATCACGCTTTCGCGATCGTTACCGTGCTGCGGGGCAAGTGAAATCCCCAGCGAACAGCCGCTATAAATTTCAATTAAGCCAATGCGGAAGGGCTGGCGTAGACGTGTCAGGATCCGCGAAGCCATGGCTTCCAGAGCACTCTGGGAGGTGTCGGTCGCCAGTACGATAAATTCATCGCCGCCAAGCCGTGCCAGCACTTGCCCTTCATCAAGGCAGCTTAAAATTGCCAACGCCACGGCCTGCAACAGCTGATCGCCGAACATATGGCCATAGGCATCGTTCACTTTTTTAAAGTTGTCCAAATCCAGGTAGACGATGCCAATTTGCGTATCGCCACGATGGGCAATGGCATCGCTGATGCGTTCTTGAATGGCGTTGCGATTGGGTAAACCAGTGACGGTATCAGTATTGGCCAGGAGGCGTAAGCGCTCCTGGGCATGGCGCTCTTCCGTAATATCGGTGCCGGAGCAGATAAGAAATATTTCGTTCTTACCGCTACCGCTATGGACGAATTTATTGCGGAACAGGAAGAGGCGCTGACCTTTGCGGGTTTTGATCCAGCGCTCGACTTCGTAGGGGGCACCATTATGAAAAAAACCTGCAATATTACGTTTCGAGGCGGCCGCTTCACTGCGACTCATGAATAATTTAAAGACGTTTTGCCCAATCACCTCTTGCTCTTTCATGCCGGTGTATTCTTCGCTGAGGCGATTAAAACGCTGAATGTTGCCGCGACGATCAAGGATCACAATCACCGAATTGGCTTCAGAGACCACTTGCTCAGCAAAAGAGAGCCCCTGTACCAGGTCACGGGCGACGGATTGGGTGTCATGCCACGCGGAGGCACTGCCTGCCCACGCCTTACGGCTAATTTTGCGTCCAACAAGATGTACCGACACGGCTTCGCCATACAAGACAATATTCAGGGTCAGGCTGGATGTGATCACTGTCATTTCGCGGATCTGCCCGGCCTGAGCGTCACTTAATGTCACCACGAAGCTGGCATCGGACCCTTCGTCCGGAGAAAAGTGCAGGGCATTGCTATCGGCAGTCAATCGCCAGAACGGGCTGTTAGATCCCAGATAACGAAACAGCAAATTTTCTTCCTGTTCGTCTTTCATGCTCTCTCCCAATCCACGTGAAAGCGCAACCGGTACTTATGTAGCGATAGAAAACCACCTGTTAAAGAAGGGGGATAACCAGGCATGAACGCGTTGTTTCTTTTTATGATGCACCGCTAAACGAGCCTGTCAGTCAACCTGACTGAGGAGCATTAATCGCTTAATTACGCAGTAAACGCACAGTGGCCTGTGTTGTTATTGTGGTCGTTTTTTTCAGATTTGTGTGAGGGGGGAGAAAAAAATGCGTGGCGTATCGCAATCAAAAAAGCGCCTTCCGGCTCAGGAAGGCGCTCTATAACGATGCTGTTACATGGCAGGGCGGGCGATCACGCTGCGGGTTTCCATCCGGACTTCCGCAATGGTGACATCAATAACATCGGTCACTTTGAATACGGTTTCGCCTTTAATTTGCACGGTGCCGCTTTCCTGACTGCATACCAGTTCATCACGTACGGCATGAATAAACGGTGCAGGAATAAACGCGACTGCGCCATTATCCACCAGACGAACACGCATGCCGCCGCGGCTGACATCGATAATTTCCGCAGAGAACCGGGTATCAGTACCGGCTTTGTCCTGCAGGAAGCGAGCATACAGCCAGTCACCGACATCACGCTCCGCCATGCGGTTAAGACGGCGGCGTTCAGCCATCTGCACGGTTGTGTCATCCTGCGGACGTTTTGGCGTTTCACCTTTAATAATGGCTTTCAGCAGACGATGGTTGACCATGTCACCATACTTACGAATCGGTGAGGTCCAGGTCGCGTAGGCTTCCAGTCCCAGACCGAAGTGCGGGCCTGGTTCGATGCTGATCTCAGCAAAAGACTGGAAGCGACGAATACGACTATCAAGGAAGCCCGACGGCTGTGCATCCAGTTCGCGACGCAGTTTACAGAAACCGTCCAGCGTCAGCACCTCTTCCGCATCAACGTGCATGCCGTGCGTTTTCAGCATGGCGGCCAGTTGTTCACTGTTAGCCGGGTCAAAGCCCATATGCACGTTGTAAATACCGAAGCCCAGCTTGTCGCGTAATACCTGTGCGGCACAGATGTTGGCGGCGATCATTGACTCTTCAACAATACGGTTAGCTACGCGGCGCGGTTCTGCCACGATATCCAGCACTTCACCTTTTTCGCCAAGGACAAAACGGTAGTCCGGGCGATCTTTAAACACCAGCGCGTGCGCATGGCGCCACTCAGCACGGAGCTGGCTTACGCGGTGCAACAAGCGGATTTGCGCAGCAATGGCGTCGCTTGGCGGCTGCCATTCTCCGCTGTTTTCCAGCCAGTCGGAGACATCATCGTAGGCCAGTTTGGCCTTTGATTCGATGGTTGCGGCAAAAAACTCAATATTGCTGTCGATGGCGCCTTCGCTATCCAGTGTCATACGGCACACCAGTGCCGGGCGAACTTCATTCGCGCGCAGGGAGCAGAGATCGTCGGACAGTTCGCGCGGCAGCATCGGGATATTAAAGCCCGGCAGGTAGTTGGTGAAGGCACGAATTTTAGCCGCATCATCCAGTTTGCTGCCTTCAGCAATCCAGGCTGTCGGGTCGGCGATGGCAACCGTCAGTTGCAGTTTCCCGTCGCGCGTTTCTTCAACGTACAGCGCATCATCCATATCTTCGGTGCTGGCGCTGTCGATAGTGACGAAATCCAGCGCGGTAAGATCCACGCGCTCCAGACCGTCATCCAGCATTTCGGTAGCCACGCCGTTTGGCGCTTCTTTTTCCAGATTGTGGCGTGCGAGTGTCACCCACCACGGTACAAAATGATCTTCTGCGAAGGTAATAAACTGCGTCAGCTCAGCGTAAAAACCGCGATCGCCCTTCAACGGATGGCGACGCATCTCGGCGACAGCCCAGTCGCCTTCTTTAAAATCGTGCTCAACGCCACGGGCCGCGCGGCAAGGAATCGCGTCTTTCAGCAACGGATGGTCAGGCACGATAGAAAGCCGGTCGTCTTTCTTCTGCACTTTGCCGACAAAACGGGTAAGGAACGGTTCAACCAGTTCTTCTGGCTCTGCACTTTCGCGCTCTTTTTCACTGTGGATGACGGCAATGATCCGATCGCCATGCATCACTTTCTTCATTTGCGGCGGCGGAATGAAATAACTTTTTTGCGCATCGACTTCCAGAAAGCCAAAGCCTTTTTCTGTGCCTTTGACGACGCCTTCCGCACGCGGTGTCTGTGAATGAAGTTGCTGTTTTAGCTGCGCAAGCAGCGGATTGTCCTGGAGCATAGTTATGTAGTTTCGTGGCCAAAAGAGCGGCTGACAGTTTTACGCGATTCTGCCTGTCGCAGCAAGCGCTCTTTCAGCAAAACTCTGCGGGTATAAGGGCAAGCTTACGCCACTGCTCCGCACGCGCCGCGCGTTTTACACCGTCTGACCGAGCGCGATTTTCAGGCGATTTAACCAGGCACAGAGGGCGCACTCCGCCAGCAAGCTGACAACCGCGCGGCGGCTAAGATCCTGCTCAGTTAACAACGAAAATGATAACGGACTAAACCTGTCTGGCGCGCAGGTCAGCAACTGAACGGCTTGTATCAACGCGCTTTCTTGTGCATTGCTGGCGAATACGCGCTGCAATTCTCGTCCACCTTCACGCAGCACTAATTCCCGTTGTGCTCCGTCTTTCCTGCGACGTAGCTGCTCGGCAAAACAGTGCTCGCTGCCATTAATCCGGGCAGTATAAAGCGCCGCCAATGCCGCGAGTTGCACGTCGGGTCTCTGCTGCGCCACCTGGTCTGCTATCGCGCCCAGCTCGTTAAGGATCAGGTGTTCGTGAGCCAATACAGGTGCCAGTAACCGCAGTTCCGGTAAGGGCTGCCAGCGGGCAAGGGATTCCATTTGCGGAGCACTGGCAATACGTAATTCCACCGCGTCGATACCGGCTTGCCACATCGTTTCTGCCCTGGAAAAACGGTCTGCATCGGCTTCCTGCTGCATATCCATTCCCGGAATAAAACGCACTGGATGACCCAAGAGCGCCTGTAGCATCGCCACGATACGGGCCTGGAAGGCAATAAACCCAATAATCTGGTTAATGATCACCAAATCGTACAACGACAGTCCTACCTCTTCGAGCTGCTGGCGCGCGCGGGCGTCAATCACCGATGGCGACGCTGCAAGTTGGCGGGCGTACTGGGTTATTTGTGCCAGCCGGTAGTTACTTTCCCTTGATGAGTCCGGACCGGGTAACGGTGCAAGACGCGCAGCGTAGTGATTGCATAACCGCTGCACGCCAAATACCTGGGCTGCGGTGAGCGCGGTGCTGAGACGATCATAGGCGCTGAATGTCCGCAAGCGATTAACGGCCACCCGCTGGGGAAACAGCAAGGCATAGAGTTTGCGTGCGGGGATAACGATACTGTCGATGTCGGTTAACAGATCATCCGGCAGGGTCAGATCGAGCAGGAAAGGGTCGTTTACGGTGGCTGCTTCGGGAACCAACGGTAGCGCGTGGGCCCGGCGGGCAGTCGACTGGGTTTCATGATACCAGTGGTTTTTGCCTGAAATCCGGCGTTGTTCCATGGTCGTTCCTTGGTCTGAAAGTGGCGATCCGGATACGACGGCAGGTCTGTTGCGCCGGATCTTTTTTGCTGCTTAATCCTGGCGTAAGCGGAGAGAGGGATGAAAGATTGTTAGGTGATAATAAATATCAGAATGGCATATCGAGGGAAAACGCCCCTTCGCAGGAAGGGGCGAGGAGCATTATTTGATTTCCAGTTCGTTCATGGCAGCAATGTTGAACCCGCCATCTACGTGAACCACTTCACCGGAGATCCCGGCAGAGAGGTCAGAACACAGGAACGCAGCCGAGTTGCCCACATCTTCGATGGTCACGGTGCGACGAATCGGGGTAACGGCTTCGCAATGCGCCAGCATTTTACGGAAATCTTTGATACCGGAAGCAGCCAGCGTACGGATTGGGCCAGCGGAGATACCGTTAACGCGCACGCCTTCCGGACCCATCGCATTCGCCATATAGCGTACGTTGGCTTCCAGAGACGCTTTCGCCAGACCCATCACGTTGTAGTTCGGGATGGCGCGCTCAGCACCCAGATAGGAGAGGGTCAGCAATGCAGAACCCGGATTCAGCATCTCGCGGCACGCTTTTGCCATCGCAACGAAGCTGTAGGAGCTGATATCGTGAGCAATTTTAAAACCTTCACGGGTAACAGCATTCACATAGTCGCCATCCAGTTGATCGCCCGGCGCAAAACCGATGGAGTGGACGAAACCGTCGAACTTCGGCCAGACTTTCGCCAGGTCAGTGAACAGGGCATCGATGCTTTCGTCTTTAGCAACGTCGCACTCCAGCACAATGCTGGAACCCAGCTGGGCGGCAAACTCTTCAACGCGGCCTTTCAGCTTGTCGTTCTGGTAGGTGAAAGCCAGCTCAGCGCCTTCGCGGTGCATAGCCTGTGCGATGCCGTATGCGATGGACAGTTTGCTGGCGACGCCAGTTACCAGAATGCGCTTACCGGAAAGAAAACCCATAGCTCTAATCCTTATATTCATTGTTGTGGCGATCGTCATCGTGTTCGGACGATCGTCGTTAAAACGCGGCGATTCTATCATGAGTCGCCGGATGAGTTAATCCGACCACTGAAACTATTGAATCAACGGTCTTTTCGCCATGCATCGGCTGTTAATGCCTCACCAAAATGCCCGGCAATTAAGCGTTTTGTTAAATCATGCAACGGAGATGCAAGCACATCGGCAGTACTGCCGCGCTCAACCACTTCTCCCTGGTGCATGACAAGAACCTGATCGCTGATATGTTTCATCATGCCAATGTGCTGGGTGACGTAAATATAAGAGATACCCTGTTTTTCCTGTAATTCCAGCATCAGATTGATTAACTGCGAACGCATCGACATATCGAGTGATGCCAGCGCTTCGTCCGCAATAATGACTTTGGGGCGCAGGATCAGCGCCCGCGCCAGCCCCAGACGCTGCTTCTGTCCCGGTGCCAGCATATGCGGATAGTAGTTCACATGATCCGGCAACAGTCCGACCATGCGCAGCGTTTCGAGAATGCGCTTGCGCCGCGCATCAGGGTCGAGATCGGTGTTCAGACGCAGCGGAAAATCCAGGATTTGCGAAAGACGCTGACGCGGATTTAGCGACGTTGTCGGATCCTGAAAAATCATACGAATATGCTGGCTACGAAACGTATAATCCCCGTAATGCAACGGTTTGTCGTCAATCACCAGTTCGCCGGAACTGGGCTCTACCATCCCCGCCAGCATTTTGGCCAACGTCGATTTTCCGGAACCGTTCTCGCCAATAATCGCCAGCGTTTGCCGTTCCCGCAGCGTAAAACTCAACGGTTTCACGGCTTCTACGGTCTGGCGACGGAACCAGCCGGTACGATAACGGAACGTTTTGCTCAGGTTGCGGACTTCAAGCAAGGTTTCGACCATCTCACTCACTCTCCATATTCAGCGGGAAATGGCAGGCATAAAGATGATTTCTTGCCCCCGTAAGCCGGGGCTTCTCAATACATTTACGCTGGGCATAAGGGCAACGCGGCCCGAGGCGACAACCAATCGGTAACTGTTCGAGTAACGGAATTGCGCCAGGCATGGTGTTCAGCCGGCTTTTATGTGGCATGGCGCTGCCAAAATCGGGGATAGCGCGAATGAGCGCCTGAGTATAAGGATGATGCGGTGTCACGATCAGCTCTTCGCTGGGGGCGGTTTCCACCGTTTGCCCACAATACATCACGTTAATGCGATCCGCCCATTTGCTGAGCATCTGCAAATCATGGCTGATCAGCATAATCGTGGTGTTGTTATTCTGGTTCAGACGGGTAAGCAGGCGGAAAATCTGTGCCTGGGTCGTCGGCTCCATGGCATTGGTCGGCTCATCGGCGATCAGCAAACGCGGTTGGTTAGCCAGCGCAATGGCAATCATCACTTTCTGGCATTCACCTTCCGTCAGTTCATAAGGAAAACTGCGCATCGCATCTTTATGATCTTTAATACCGACGCGGTGCAGCAGCTCGATGGCGCGGCGTTTACGCCAGCCAAACCGTTGCAATAAGCTGCCTTTCCACGTCCAACCCGGAATATTTTGCATCAACTGTTTGCCGACACGTTCAGACGGGTCGAGACAGGATTGCGGCTCCTGGAAAATCATCGACACGTTATGACCAAGCAGCTTACGCCGCTCCCGTGCAGACAGGCGGAGTAAGTCGATATCATCAAAGCGCATGCGGTCGGCGGTGACCCGCCAGTTCTCTTTGGTGACACCACAAATTGCTTTAGCAATTAAGCTTTTTCCGGACCCGGACTCTCCCACCAGCCCACGAATTTCACCTTCGGCGAGGGTCAGGCTGACGCGATCAACCGCTTTAACCCAGTTTTCACCGGTCTTCACTTCGATGGTCAGATTGCGAATATCAAGTAGCGGCATTATTCCACCCCCGCATTAATCGCGCGGCGAATACCGTCGCCAAGAATATTCACCAACAATACGCTGATCATAATTGCCGCACCGGGCAGCATGACTGTCCAGGGAGCCACATAAATCAGCTCAAGCGCATCACCCAGCATTGCACCCCATTCCGGGGAGGGGAGCTGTGCGCCCAGATCGAGAAAACCGAGGGCAGCGATATCGAGGATCGCCATTGACAGGGCGCGGGTGATTTCCGTGATCATGCCGGAGGTGATATTCGGCAACACCGCAAACCACAAAATATTCATCGTCGAAGCGCCATCGAGTCGCGCGGCCACCACATACTCTTTCTCCAGCTCGTCATGCACCATACTGTAGACCGAACGCACCATGCGTGGCAGCAATGCCAGCCAGACCGCGAACATGGCGTGGGAGAGGTGCGGGCCGGAAAAGGCCACCACAATAATGGCCAGCAGCAGCGTCGGCAGCGATAACAGCGTATCAAGAATATGGTTCAACACCGCCGAGCGCAGACCGTGTGTCGCGCCGGCAAATACACCGAGCACCAGTCCACACAGCGTGGCGGCCAGCGTCACCAGAAATGCGCCACCCACCGTGGGCGCTGCGCCGCTCAGCAGACGGCTTAACACATCGCGGCCGAGATCGTCTGTACCGAGGAAGAACGATACGTCACCGTAGCGCGACCAGGAGGGCGGTAGTAACTGATAGCCGAGGAATTGCTGGTCAAGGCCATAGGGTGCAAACCAGTTGCCGAACACGCACAGCACCAGCAGCGCGCCGCAACCGTACAGACCGATCATCGCCGTCGTGTCGCTGTAGAATTTACGCCACACGGTGCGTAACGCGCCAGGTGGGCGCTTTTCGCTGTAGACGCTATCGTAAGGCATACCATTCCTTATGTTTCAACGGGTTCGCCAGCGCGCCCAGAATATCGGAAATCACGTTAACGATAATGACCAGTGAGCCAATCACCATCACACCGGCGGAAATAGCCGCATAGTCCTGCTGGCGAATGGCATTGATCAGCCAGCGACCGAGGCCAGGCCAGCTAAAGACCATTTCGGTGATCATCGCCAGCGTCAACATGGTGGAAAATTGCAACCCCAGTTTGGGGATCACCGGCGGCAGGGCGTTATGCAGTACGTGTCGGCGCAGGATCGTTAACATTGATTGCCCACGTGTCGCCGCGGCTTTAATGTAGTTCTTGTCAAACACCTCGATGGTACTGATTCGCATCAGGCGGATCACTTCAGTGGTTGGTGCGACTGCCAGCGTCAGCACCGGCAACACCATATGACGCAGGGCGCTGATGATCATCTCTTCGCGCCACGGTGAGTCGGACAGCCAGGCATCGATAATGGCGAAACCTGTAATGGTTTTCACTTCATACAGCAGGTCGAAACGCCCGGAAACCGGCAACCAGCCGAGATTAAGCGAGAAAAAGAGCGTCAACAGTAACGCCAGCCAGAAGACAGGAATCGAAAAACCGAGCAGGGCGATGGCGCTGATGAGCCTGTCCTGCCATTTGCTGCGCATCACGCCCGCCAGCATACCAACCGGGATCCCCACCAACAGCGCAGAGCCAAACGCGAGAATGCACAGTTCCATGGTCGCCGGGAACACCTCTTTTAACTGCCCGGCAATCAATTGACCATCAATGCTGGAAACACCGAAATCCCAGTGCAGGAGCCCGTTAAACCAGAACACCCAGGCGTTCCATAATGTCGCCCCCTGGAGTGGCGCATGCGGCGTGAAATAGCTGAGACTGAACCCGACAAAGGTCAGCAAAAATAACGTCACCAGCAGCAGCAACAAACGGCGCAGGGTAAAAATAATCATGGCGGTGAGACCTCTTGTTTTTCCCGCGAGACACCGGCGAACGAGGCGCTGCCAAACGGACTCAGCACCAGCCCTTTAATATCATAACGGTAGGCCTGCAAGCGCAGGGACGACGCCAGCGGCAGCACTGGCAACTCGCGCGCGAGGATTTGTTGCGCTTCGTCATACGCGTCAATACGCGCAGCCAACTGCTGCGATACCAGCGCTTTTTGCAGCACGTCGTCAAATTCGCGGTTACACCAGTGGGCAAAGTTCGTTTGCGAGGTGATGGCCGCACAACTGAGCATTGGGCGGAAAAAACTGTCCGGATCGTTACTGTCCGTCGCCCAACCCGACAGCGTTAAGTCATGGTTCATGTCCATCAAACGCGCTTCCTGGAAACGGCCTTCAACCGGGACGATCACCACTTTGACACCGACCTGAGCCATATCCGCCTGAATAAGCTCGGCGGTTTTCAGTGGGCTGGGGTTCCAGGCTTGCGAAGTGGTAGGGACCCACAGCTGCAACGTCATATGTTCCAGCCCCAATGCTTTCAGGCGCTCACGCGCTTTTTCCGGGTCATACTCAGTAATCTTTGCTTCGTTATCGTAAGCCCATGAGGCACGTGGAAGGATCGACGCTGCCGTTTCGGCAGTACCGTAATAGATCGATTGCATCAGCCGCTGGTTATTAATGGATAAAGCCAATGCATGGCGCACGTCCGGGTTATTTAGCGGTGGTTTATCGGTATTAAAGGCAAGGTAGGCGATGTTCATGCCTGGGCGCAGCGTCAGGCGCAGACGCGGGTCATCGCGCAGAATGGTCAACTGGCTGGCGGCGGGCCATGCCAGCACATCACACTCACCGGTCAATAATTTGGACAGGCGACCGGTGCCACCGGAACCCTGATCGACAACAACCTGCGGCATCAATGGCTTGCCGCGCCAGAATTTTTCGTGACGTTGTAACCGAATATACTGCCCGGCGCGATATTCATCCAGTTGATAAGGCCCTGTGCCCACTGGCTGCCGGTCAATCAATTCCTGATGGTCGTCTTTCGCCAGTTGCGCGGCGTATTCGGCTGACATCACAGAAGCATAGTGCGTGGCCAGATGCCATAAAAACGAGGCATCCGGTTTTTTCAGCCGGAACTCAACGGTACGGTTATCCAGTTTGCGCACGCTGTCGATGGAGTCAGCAAATTGCAGACTGTCAAAATAGGGAAAGCTGCCGCCGTTAATGTTATGCCACGGATGATTGCGATCGAAAATGCGCTGGAAGGTGAACACCACGTCGTCCGCATTCAACGTGCGGTGCGGAGTGAACCAGGCGGTGGTCTGGAAAGCCACGCCGTCGCGCAGGCGGAAACGGTACGTTGCGCCGTTATCCAGCACTTCCCAGCTCTCAGCCAGATCCGGCACCAGACGGTAGGTGTAAGGATCCACATCCAGCAGTCGGTCATAAAGCTGCGCTGCCAGCGTATCAACAATCAGACCGCTGCTTGCCTTTTGCGGGTTAAAGGTGCTGACCTGGCCATTAACACAGTAGACAAAGCCGCTATCACGGATATCCGCGTCACGGGCGGGTGGTGCCGCAGCGTGCGTAATGCCTGTCACCAGGCTCGCCGTCAATAACAGGGAAGAGAAAACCAGACGCATGATTTCTTCAACGATTTTAAATTCATGAGCAAAGTGTATCGCACTTGCCATAGCTTCGTACAAATGTCTGCTAACGACTGCTGTTATTGTCGGCGATTTCAGCTTATTTGATGCTTTTTCAGTAGCGCTCTCAGTTGGTGATAGGTCAAACCTAATAATTCTGCGGCGCGTTTTTGGTTAAATTTTGCCTGCTGCAAACTGGCTCCCAGTAACTGTTTTTCCTGATCGTGCTGAAATTTGCGCAAATCCAGCGGCAATACGGGAGCGGCGGATGTATCTTGTTCTGCCTGTGGCGTGGCAGTTGCATCGCGGTTAAAGGGATCGATGATAATGGTATCCAGTGGCGTTTCACTGCTGCCGTGCCGGTAGACCGACCGTTCAACCACGTTTTTCAGTTCCCTGATATTGCCTGGCCACGGATAATGAAGCAGTACGTCGCGGGCACGTTCGGTGAACCCCGGAAACAGCGGCAGCAACAGCTCACGGCACATCTGGATCGCAAAGTGATCCGCCATCAGCATGATATCGCTCTGGCGACGGCGCAGCGGCGGCAACAGCACAACGTCGAATGCCAGCCGGTCGAGAAGATCCGCCCTAAAGGTCCCGTCACGCACCATTTGTGGCAAGTCGGCATTCGTGGCGCAGACCAGCCGGACATTAACCTGTAACGGCTGGCTACCGCCTACGCGTTCCAGTTCGCCATATTCAATGACCCGTAGCAGCTTTTCCTGTACCAGCATGGGCGCGGTGGCCAGCTCATCAAGAAATAACGTCCCGCCATCGGCGCGTTCAAAACGGCCCGGATGGCGTTTTTGTGCGCCGGTAAAGGCGCCTGCTTCGTGGCCGAAAAGTTCCGAATCCAGCAGGTTTTCATTTAATGCTGCGCAGTTAAGAGAGATAAATGGTCCCTGCCAGCGGGAGGAGAGAAAGTGCAGACGGTTAGCAATCAACTCTTTACCGGTACCACGCTCGCCGATGATCAGCACGGGTTTATCAATCGGCGCCAGACGTGAAACCTGCTCCAGCACTTCAATAAAGCTGTTGGCTTCGCCGAGGAGGTTATCCTTGTGTTCAGACATGATGAAATTCGCCACTTGTTGGTGTTATTAACCACTCTAGACGAAAAGAATAGCGTGGTAAAATTATTCAACTTATTCAAAATCAAGAAGATAAAAATTGGCACGAAGATTGTAATAGTCCCGTAGCAGGGCTGAGCCCGATTACAGAAATGAAGAGGAACTGACTATGGGTATTTTTTCTCGTTTTGCCGACATCGTGAACGCCAACATTAATTCGCTGCTGGAAAAAGCAGAAGATCCGCAAAAGCTGGTGCGCCTGATGATTCAGGAGATGGAAGACACGCTGGTGGAAGTCCGCTCTACCTCGGCCCGCGCACTCGCAGAGAAAAAACAGCTGACACGCCGGATTGAGCAGGCCACGGCGCAACAGGCCGAATGGCAAGAAAAAGCCGAACTGGCGTTGCGCAAAGAAAAAGACGATCTGGCGCGCGCTGCGCTGATCGAGAAACAGAAAGTCACCGCGCTTATCGACACGCTGGAGCAGGAAATCACATTGGTTGATGAAAGCCTGACGCGCATGAAAAAAGAGATTGGCGAACTGGAAAATAAACTCAGTGAAACGCGCGCCCGTCAACAGGCACTGGCATTGCGTCACCAGGCGGCCAGCTCCTCCCGTGATGTGCGTCGCCAGCTCGACAGCGGCAAACTCGATGAAGCGATGGCACGTTTTGAATCCTTTGAGCGCCGTATTGACCAAATGGAAGCCGAAGCGGAGAGCCACGGCTTTGGCAAACAGAAATCGCTGGACCAGGAGTTTGCTGAACTCCGCGCGGATGACGAAATCAGTGAACAACTGGCGCAACTGAAAGCCAAAATGAAGCAGGATAATCAATAATAAACAGCGGCGGCATCAGAAGATGCCGCGCGTCATCCCTGTAAGGAGTACACATGAGCACGCTTTTTCTGGCTATACCCCTGACGCTATTCATCCTGTTTATTTTGCCTGTCTGGTTATGGCTGCATTACAACAACCGCACCTCGCGCGGCGAATTAAATCAGAGCGAACAGCAGCGGTTAATGCAGTTATCGGAAGATGCCACACGGATGCGTGAACGTATTCAGGCGCTGGAAGATATTCTTGATGCGGAACACCCGAACTGGAGAGATCGCTGATGGCTACCCTCGACCTTAATAAAAAATTGTGGCGCATTCCGCAACGCGGCAAAGTAGGTGGCGTGTGCGCGGGGATCGCGCAGTATCTGGATATCCGCGTCAAAATCGTACGTATTCTGACCATTCTGGCGATGTGTTTCGGCCTGTTTTTTATCGTTGTAGCCGCCTATATCGTGCTGTTTTTTGTGCTTGATCCGCTACCAGACAATTATGCTGAAGGGGAGACTGTCCCCAGCAGCAGTGAGTTACTTGATGCGGTAGATGCGCAGCTGGCAGCGGGGGAGGCGCGTTTGCGGCAGATGGAGCGTTACGTCACCTCCGACACCTTTTCCCTGCGTAGCCGGTTCCGCCAGCTTTAAAGAGGTAACCATGAATCCTCGTTGGCAACAAACAAGCCGTAAAGTGACGCCAGCGCTGAAGGTCGCCGGGAAACTGGCGTTGCTCACGGCGCTGCGTTATGGCCCGGCTGGTGTGGCTGGCTGGGTGGTTAAATCCGTTGCCCGGCGGCCAGTGAAGCTGCTGCTGGCCTTTGCGCTGGAGCCGTTACTGAAACGTGCAGCCAGTCAATTTTCCCGCCGCTTTATGAACGACAAATGATCCTGCGGGGTCATTTGCTCTTTCGGTTGGTTGATAATCAGTAACCTGCCCACATCTCATACACTCTACCTCTTGTTTTCACTTCAGGGCGACACACAATGGCGATGGATCGATTCAAGAATGAACTGAACGCGCTGGTGAACCGTGGTATGGACAGGCATTTACGCCTTGCGGTGACTGGCCTGAGCCGTAGCGGTAAAACAGCGTTTATCACCGCACTGGTTAACCAGCTTCTCTCTATTCACGCAGGCGCGCGCTTGCCGTTACTGAGTGCGGTGCGTGAAGAGCGGATTCTCGGGGTAAAGCGCGTGCCGCAACGTGACTTTGGCATCCCGCGTTTTACGTATGATGAAGGATTGGCTCAACTTTATGGCACACCGCCCGTCTGGCCGACGCCCACTCGGGGTGTCAGTGAGATCCGTCTGGCACTGCGTTTTCGTTCAAATGATTCGCTGCTGCGCCATTTTAAAGAAACCTCCACGCTCTATCTGGAAATTGTCGACTACCCTGGCGAGTGGCTGCTGGATCTCCCTATGCTGGCGCAGGATTACCTGAGCTGGTCGCGGCAGATGACGGGCCTGCTGCAAGGGCAGCGACAGGAATGGGCGGCAAAATGGCGGGAAAGCTGCGCTGATCTTGATCCACTGGCACCCGCCGATGAAAACCGGCTGGCGGATATCGCCGCCGCCTGGACTGCGTATCTGCATCAGTGTAAACGTGAAGGGCTGCATTTTATTCAGCCTGGTCGTTTTGTGCTGCCTGGCGATATGGCGGGCGCGCCTGCGCTGCAATTCTTCCCGTGGCCGGATGTCGACAACGTGGGCGAAAGCAAACTGGCGCAGGCGGATAAACACACCAACGCAGGCATGCTGCGTGAGCGGTATAACTACTATTGTGAACAGGTGGTGAAAGGGTTTTATAAACACCACTTTTTGAAGTTTGATCGCCAGATTGTGCTGGTGGATTGCCTGCAACCGCTGAACAACGGGCCACAGGCCTTTAATGATATGCGCCTGGCGCTGACGCAGTTGATGCAAAGTTTTCACTACGGGCAGCGCACGCTGTTCCGTCGCCTGTTCTCTCCGGTGATCGACAAATTGTTGTTCGCCGCCACAAAAGCTGACCATATCACGGTTGATCAGCACGCCAATATGGTGTCGCTGCTGCAACAACTTATTCAGGATGCGTGGCAGAATGCCGCGTTCGAAGGGATCAGTATGGATTGTCTTGGGCTGGCTTCGGTTCAGGCGACGCAAAGCGGGCTCATTGAGGTCAATGGCGAAAAGATCCCGGCATTGCGCGGTCACCGATTGAGTGATGGCACGCCGCTGACCGTTTATCCGGGCGATGTGCCAGCCCGCTTGCCGGGCCAGGCGTTCTGGGATAAGCAGGGCTTTAATTTCGAGGCCTTCCGGCCGCAGGTGATGGATGTCGACAAGCCGTTGCCACATATACGCCTGGACGCTGCGCTGGAATTTTTAATGGGAGATAAATTGCGATGAGCGAGCCGATCAAACCAAGAATCGATTTCGCCGGGCCGTTGGAGGCAGAGGTCACGCCCTCTTTCAAAACGGCGCACACGTTCAGTGATGCGCAGGCAGAAAAATTCGCGCCAGTTGCCGTAGAAGCGTTAGCAGAAGAGGGGGCGGCGGAAGCGGTGGTCGAGGCTGCGCTACGTCCGAAACGCAGTCTGTGGCGCAAGATGGTCAGCGCCGGGTTGGCACTGTTTGGTGTCAGCGTGATCGGTCAGGGTGTGCAATGGACGATGAACGCCTGGCAGACGCAGGATTGGGTGGCATTAGGTGGTTGCGCCGCCGGTGCGCTGATTATCGGGGCCGGCGTCGGTTCGGTCGCCAGCGAATGGCGGCGTTTGTGGCGTCTGCGGCAGCGGGCGCAGGAGCGTGACGAAGCCCGCGATCTCTTACACAGCCATGGTGCAGGGCGTGGCCGCGCGTTTTGCGAAAAACTTGCCCGTCAGGCCGGTATGGATCAGGCGCACCCGGCATTACAACGCTGGTATGCCGCTATCCATGAAACGCAAAATGATCGCGAAGTGGTGACGCTGTATGCCCATCTGGTACAGCCGGTACTGGATGCTCAGGCTCGACGTGAGATCAGCCGTTCGGCTGCGGAGTCTGCGTTGATGATCGCGGTCAGTCCGCTGGCGATGGTGGATATGGCCTTTATCGCCTGGCGCAATCTCCGCTTGATTAACCGCATTGCTACGCTGTATGGCATTGAGCTGGGCTACTACAGCCGCCTGCGACTGTTTCGCCTGGTGTTGCTGAACATCGCTTTCGCCGGCGCGAGTGAACTGGTACGTGAAGTGGGTATGGACTGGATGTCGCAGGATCTTGCCGCTCGCCTTTCCGCCCGCGCGGCGCAGGGCATTGGTGCCGGGTTGCTGACGGCACGTCTGGGCATCAAAGCCATGGAATTGTGCCGCCCGTTACCCTGGCTGGAAGAGGATAAACCCCGTCTGGGAGATTTTCGCCGCCAGCTTATTGGTCAGCTAAAAGAGAGCCTGCAGAAGAGCAAATCGTCGTCCCCCACAGAGTAATAAACCGGCACTGCGCGCGTAGCTTTACAGCGCAGTGGCGGTTTTTCCGTCACGCTGTCAATATTTGTTGACAGACATCTTCCTGGCAGCCGGGAAGTGGCTTATCATCCTTTCATTACGTGAATGAATAAGGGTGACTATTCCCATGCGTCTGGAAGTTTTTTGCGAAGACCGCCTTGGTCTGACTCGCGAGTTGCTGGATCTGCTGGTGTTGCGCAGTATCGATTTACGCGGGATTGAAATTGACCCTATCGGGCGAATTTACCTCAATTTTGCGGCGCTGCAATTTGACGCATTCAGCAGCCTGATGGCGGAGATACGCCGTATTCCGGGGGTGACTGATGTGCGCACTGTGTTGTGGATGCCTTCTGAGCGGGAACATCGGGCGCTGAGTGCATTGCTGGAAGCGTTACCGGAACCCGTTCTCTCGCTGGATATGAAAAGCAAGATCGAACTGGCCAACCCTGCCAGTTGTCAGCTTTTTGCACAGGACATTGATAAATTACGTAATCACAACGCGGTACAACTCATCGCGGGATTTAACTTTCAACGGTGGCTGGACGGTAACCCGCAAAACTCGCATAACGAACATGTGGTGATCGGCGGGCAAAATTTCCTGATGGAGATCACGCCGGTGCATCTGGAAGGGGAAACCGGCGAACCGATGCTGACTGGCGCGGTGGTGATGCTGCGTTCGACCGTCCGGATGGGGCGGCAGTTGCAAAACCTCAGCCAGCAGGATGTCAGCGCATTTAGCCAGATTGTTGCTGTTAGCCCGAAAATGCGTCATCTCATTGAACAGGCCCGCAAACTGGCGACACTGACAGCACCGCTGTTAATCACCGGCGATACCGGCACCGGCAAAGATCTGCTGGCGCATGCCTGTCATCTTGCCAGCCCGCGTGCCGGAAAACCTTACCTGGCGCTGAATTGCGCGTCGATTCCTGAAGAGTCTGTGGAGAGCGAACTGTTTGGTCACGCGCCGGAAGGGAAAAAGGGCTTTTTCGAACAGGCTAACGGTGGTTCCGTATTGCTGGATGAGATTGGCGAAATGTCGCCGCGGATGCAGGTCAAACTGCTGCGTTTTCTCAATGATGGCACCTTCCGTCGCGTAGGCGAAGATCATGAAGTACATGTTGATGTCCGCGTGATCTGTGCCACTCAGCGCAATCTGGTGGAACTGGTACAAAAAGGTCTGTTCCGGGAAGATCTCTACTATCGGCTGAATGTTCTGACGCTGAACCTGCCGCCGCTGCGCGATCGTCCGCAGGATATCATGCCGCTGACCGAACTCTTCGTTGCCCGTTTTGCGGATGAACAAGGTGTACCGCGTCCGAAACTGTCGCAGGATTTGAATCAGTTGCTCAGTCGCTACGGCTGGCCTGGCAATGTGCGCCAGTTAAAAAACGCCATTTATCGGGCACTGACACAGCTGGAAGGTTATGAGTTGCGTGCGCAGGATATCCTGTTGCCGGATTACGATGCTGCAACGGTGCCGGTGGGGGAAGATGCCATGGAAGGATCGCTGGACGATATCACCAGCCGTTTTGAACGCTCGGTGCTGACTCAACTTTATCGTAACTATCCCAGCACGCGTAAGCTGGCAAAACGGCTGGGGGTGTCACATACCGCTATTGCTAATAAGCTGCGCGAATACGGCTTAAGCCAGAAGAAAGGCGACGAGTAGAAAACAGAAAGATGAATGAAAAAGCCTCCGAATGGAGGCTTTTTTTAATGCATCAGGAGCAGATCAGGCTTTCAGCACATCCAGCGCGGACGCGTAATCTGGCTCGGTGGTGATTTCATTCACCAACTGGCTGAACACAACGTTGTCGTTTTCATCAATGACGACAACTGCGCGAGCGGCCAGGCCTTTCAGGGCGCCGTCGGAGATGCCCACGCCATAGTCCGCCAGGAACGATTCGCTGCGCAGCGTAGAAAGGGTGATGACATTGCTCAGGCCTTCAGCACCGCAAAAACGGGACTGGGCAAACGGCAGATCGGCAGAAATACACAGTACGACCGTGTTGTTCATTTCGGTCGCTAACTGGTTGAATTTACGGACAGAAGCTGCGCACACGCCGGTATCGATGCTCGGGAAAATGTTCAGCACTTTACGTTTGCCAGCGAACTGCGCCAGTGTGACGTCGGACAGATCTTTAGCCACCAGAGTGAAAGCTTTGGCTTTGCTACCAACCTGGGGAATCGCGCCGGCAACGGGAACCGGGTTGCCCTGGAAATGAACGAGTTGTGACATAGATATCTTCCTGTTTACAAATAGTTAACGTCATCGATAGTGTATGTCATCCGCAGAGAACACGGCAAACCAATTTTCGTATCTATACTGGTTTACAGTGCAGCAGAGGAGTGAGGAATGCGAACCGTTAAAGTGTATGAGGAAACCTGGCCGCTGCATACACCGTTTGTGATTGCGCGTGGCTCCCGTAACGAAGCGCGCGTGGTGGTGGTGGAACTGGAAGAAGATGGCATCAAAGCAGTGGGGGAATGTACACCCTATCCACGCTATGGGGAGAGCGAGGCCTCGGTGATGGCGCAAATCATGACCATCGCGCCACAACTGGAAAATCGTCTCACCCGCGATGATCTGCAAACCTTGCTGCCCGCAGGTGCTGCGCGAAACGCGGTGGATTGCGCGCTGTGGGATCTCGCTTCACGTAAAGCGACGATGGCGCTGGTGGATTACATGGGTGTCACCCTGCCGCACACCCTCGTAACGGCGCAAACCGTCGTGATTGGTACGCCGGAGCAGATGGCTGCCAGTGCAGCTGCGCTATGCGAAAAGGGAGCGCAATTACTGAAAGTGAAGCTCGACGATCATTTGATCAGTGAACGACTGGTGGCGATCCGTGCCGCGGCACCCAACGCCACCTTGATCGTTGATGCAAACGAGTCCTGGCATAGCGAAGGTCTGGCGGCACGGTGCCAGCTTCTTGCCGATCTCGGCGTGGCGATGCTCGAACAGCCGCTCCCCGCCGGTAAAGATGATGTGCTTGCCAACTTTATTCATCCACTGCCGATTTGTGCGGATGAGAGTTGCCACACGCGAGCAAGCCTGCCCGCGTTACAGGGGCGCTATGAGATGGTGAACATCAAGCTTGATAAAGCAGGTGGGCTGACCGAAGCGCTGGCGCTGGCCGATGCGGCAGTTGAGCAAGGGTTTCAGCTGATGCTGGGTTGCATGATCTGTACCTCGCGCGCCATCAGCGCGGCGCTGCCGCTGGCAAACCGGGTGCGATTTGCCGACCTCGATGGCCCCACCTGGCTGGCGGTGGATGTCGAACCGGCATTACGCTTTACCACCGGTGAGCTTCACCTTTGAGGATCCCAGTGCAGTAACGCTGTCATCGCGGCGAGGTATTTTTCGCTGGCGTCATCGGCGGAGATCGGTGGGAATTCAACAGTGATGCAGTGCAGGTCAATGTCTGCGCACCAGCTCCCAAATGACCCCGGTGTTTCGTAACCGACGCTGGTCACCAGCGGGAGAGAAAAACGGGCAGATAACCACTGCCCAAGGGGGCTTTCTCGTGGGTCTTCCACGCAGGCCAGCGGATCGTGGAAAGTGACCACCCAGGCGGGGTGAATGCGATGAATCAACCGGCACAACGCCTGGGTTTCGGGCTCGGATCCGGGCGAATCGCCGGTTAACAACACCACATCGCGGTCTTCTGCTGCGCTGTTCCAGCGGTAAACCGTCTCGCCCGCTTTCCAGTTCGCGGCTGGGAAGTTGCGATTGAGATCGACCCCCCTCGCGTTGGCCCGCAAACCAAGCTGGCAACCGTCTGGATTGACCGCCAGCACCACATGATGGTGGCGCAGCTCGGGGGCCAGCGTGCGTAAAGCGCAGGAGAGCGTCACGATAGAGGCGTTTTCATCGCCATGCGTCCCGGCAATGATCAGGCCGCTTTCGCGGGTTGCCGTCGGCGCAGGGAACCAGAGTAACGGTGCCCCCAGCTGTGAGCGGCCAAACTCTTCACTACGGTGGGCAAACGCGCCGCGCTGCGGACGTGGTCGTGTGGCAGACATAAGCATCCTTTTTCTGTGGTGGCCTTAGAGCAAGTGTAAACATAAAGCGGGGCGAGGCAAATCATGCCACGCCGGTTAAATTGCTGTCCATCATCAATGTTTCTCCTCTCGCTGTTTGCATTCCTTCGTTTTAAAACAAATAATTACCTAATCTTTCGCCGGGAATGACACATCACAAGGGGATCCTATGACGCATCGACTTTCTATGTTGAGCTGCGCGCTCTGGCTGTGCGGTTTTTCTTCTGTTTCACTGGCCGCAGATGTGCCGCCAGGTACGCAACTGGCGGCAAAACAGGAGCTGGTTCGGCATATCAAAGATGAACCGGCGACGCTGGATCCAGCCAAAGCGGTCGGCCTGCCGGAAATTCAGGTGATCCGCGATCTGTATGAAGGCCTGGTTAACCAGAATGAGAAGGGCGAAATTGTTGCAGGCGTGGCGTCCAAATGGCAAAGCAGCGATAACCGTATCTGGACCTTCACGCTGCGTGATAATGCGAAGTGGTCCGATGGCACCCCGGTCACTGCGCAGGACTTTGTTTACAGTTGGCAGCGGCTTGTCGACCCAAAAACCACCTCGCCATTCGCCGGTTTCGCCGCCCTGGCGGGGATTGCCAATGCTAAAAACGTGACCGACGGTAAAATGACGCCGGACCAGCTTGGTGTCAGTGCAGTAGATGCGCACACCCTACGAGTGCAACTGGATAAACCGCTGCCATGGTTCCCCAGTCTAGCGGCCAGTTTCGCGTTCTACCCGGTTCAGAAGGCCAATGTTGAAAGCGGTGCAGAGTGGACGCGTCCGGGTAATCTGGTGGGGAATGGGGCGTATGTGCTGGCCGATCGTGTGGTCAATGAGAAACTGGTGCTCCAACCCAATAAACAGTACTGGGATAATGGCAAAACGGTGATCCAGAAGGTGACCTTTGTGCCGATCAACCAGGAGTCTGCCGCCACAAAACGCTATCTGGCGAACGATATCGACATTACCGAGTCGTTTCCGAAAAACCTCTATCAAAAATTGCTGAAAGACATTCCGGGGCAGGTCTATACGCCGCCGCAGTTGGGGACGTATTACTACGCGTTTAACACCCAGAAAGGGCCAACCGCCGATGCCCGCGTGCGTCTGGCGCTGAGCATGACCATCGATCGACGGATCATGGCGGAAAAAGTGCTTGGCACTGGAGAAAAACCAGCCTGGCGTTTTACACCCGATGTAACAGCCGGGTTTGAACCGCAACCGTCGCAGATTGAACACATGAGCCAGGCGGAGCTCAACGCACAGGCGAAAACGCTGCTACAGGCAGCCGGATATGGGCCACAGAGACCGTTGAAACTTACCCTGCTGTACAACACCTCCGAGAATCACCAGAAAATCGCCATCGCGGTGGCATCGATGTGGAAAAAGAATCTTGGCGCAGAGGTGACATTGCAGAATCAGGAGTGGAAAACCTACATTGATAGCCGCAACAGCGGGAATTTTGACGTGATCCGCGCATCATGGGTAGGAGACTACAATGAACCGTCAACATTCCTCTCCGTGTTGACCTCTACCAGCAGCAGCAATATTGCGCGTTTCAACGATGCAGGTTACGACAAAGTGCTTAACCAGGCGTCGCAGGAGACCAACGCCACAGCGCGTAATGCGGATTATAACGAGGCGGAGCATATCATTGCGGAGAAAGCGCCGATTGCGCCAATCTATCAGTACAGCAACGGGCGTTTGATCAAACCGTGGCTCAAGGGTTACCCGATTAATAACCCGGAAGATGTTGCCTATACGCGCACGATGTATTTGCTGAAACACTGACAAAAAAATCCCCTTACATCACGGGAAGTAAGGGGAAACTCATTGATTACGGAATGGTTCCTGTCTAAGCAGGAGTCCATTAATTTTACTTAAGGAATGTGAAGGCACAATGGAGGAAATAAGGAGGCGATAGCGTTAACGTCGGCGATCTGCTTGTTCCTTCAGTAAAAAAAGCCCGCTTCATTGAGCGGGCAAAAAATACTGGAAGCAATGTGAGCAATGTCGTAATCAATACCTGACTGATTCACTCAGGTATTGATTGTTGAGAAAGATAATCTTTATCATTTGATGCTGCAACCCTTTTTTCGTGCGGGTGATGCGTTTGCTGCTTCTTGCCGCCTTTTTGCTGATGTAAAGCCGCCGTCTTTACGATTTTGGTCAAAAAACAAGCATACATTTGTGCTATAGTGGTGAGGTTTTCATCACTTACGAGGACATTATGGAGAGTGAATTAGACCCGACCCGACTGGCTATTGAGTATCTGCGTCGTGACAAAAGCGCATTGACCCCAGCTGAGTACTTAAAAAAACTCAAACAGCTCAGGCTGGAGTTCGAGGATTTGCTTACGCTGTCGCACACGGAACTCAAAGAAGAGATCGATTTTGCCTGGCGGCTGGGTATCCACTAATTTAACGCAAAGCTGTCATTCAGCAAAAAGATGCGCCCGCAGAACGGGCGCTTTTATTTTGCCTGCACTCAGGCGGCAAGCACCTGGTTACGGCCATTGTTCTTTGCGCGGTACAGCGCTTCATCCACCCGTTTAAACAGTTCATCCAGGCTTTCATCTGGCAGATGACAAGCAACGCCAATGCTGACAGTGAGGCCCGGCAGACCCGGCATGGTGATACTCGCCACAGCCTGACGCACCGCTTCCGCCACCGCTAATGCGACATCAAGGGATGTGTTGGGCAGTAAAAGCAGAAACTCCTCACCGCCCCAGCGAAACACATGATCATCGGTACGACAGGTCGCTTCAAGCGTACGCGCCAGGGCGATCAGTACCTCGTCGCCGCGCTGATGCCCGAACTGATCGTTAATATGTTTAAAGTGATCGGTATCCACCAGCAGTAAAGAGAAATCCGGTGAACCCGTCTGGTTTTGTTCTGCGAAGTGGTAAAACTGTCGACGATTGAGCAGACCGGTCAGCGCATCGCGGTGTGCGGCGTACTCCAGCTCCTGTTCAAGGCGCTTTTGCTCAGTAATATCGTGAATGATGCACAGCATCAGCCGCTCACCGTAAATCTCAATCGGCCCGGCGTAGGTCTGAACGTGCCGCGTGGAACCATCTGCAAGCTGGTGAATGAAATTCAATGGCTTATGTCCACCCGGCAGCCGGGATATTTCCGACATAATCGGCAAAACGCTGCGCCCAAGTGTGTTGATTTCCCAGGTATGTTTTTGGCACATCTCTTCGCGATCGTAGCCGTAAAAATGGAGTGCAGCGAGATTGGCATCAACGATTCTGCCATCGCGGGCCGTATCGATAAGCAGCATGGGGGCGGAAGTCGTATAAAAGAAACGAGCGTAAAAGCCTTGTTTACGCGACTGATAAGCCGCAGCACGACTGGTTTTAGGGATCGTGGGCGTCAGTCCGTAAATCCCTTCGAAGATCAGAACGTCGCCAACATCCTCCAGTTCACGCAGCGACGCCCGGCAACTGAGGCTGGTCTCTTCAGATACAGGGCCGATGCTCCAGATTTCGACCACTTCATCCTGATTTTGCAAACCGGGCAGATACATTGACAGGCTGTGTTGTGCATAGGCCGAATAAGTTCCATTACGCATTTCACTGAGTGTGCGGCCTGCCGACAGCTTTTTCGCCTTTTTATTGGCAAACAGCAACGTTTCTGTGTCAGGGATAACCACCCACACTGGGGTATCAAGAATATCCAGGGCTTCCAGGTGATGTTTCAGCATCGTTACTCCCCGTATCGCACATGTTGCCAGGTTGCAACAGACATATCATCGCGGCAATGCAATTACTTTATTGCAACATACCTGAAAAATAAGGTGTTATGCAGGTTTTTTTTGTGACGACTCTGAACATTCCAGTGATAACGCAAACGTTTTTTGATGGAGCAGCGCTGAGATTTTTTCAACAGGTAAGGGACGGGCAAAAAGAAAACCCTGCATGTACGAACATCCCAGGTGAGTCAGTAGCGCATGTTGTTCCTGTGTTTCAATGCCTTCCGCCACTACATGCATATTCATGGAGTGAGCAATATCGATAATGGTCGAGACGATTTTGACATTACGGCTATTATCACGAATGTCCTTCACAAAACTTTTATCGATTTTCAGCTCTGTCGCGGGGAGTTTTTTCAGCATCAACATATTGGAATAACCGGTGCCAAAATCATCAATAGCCACGGTGATCCCCAGTTGCGAAAAACGGTTCAATAACTGCACGCTACGATCGATATTTTTAAGTGCCGTGTTTTCCGTCACTTCCAGTGTTAACTGCGCCGGGTCGATATGATAACGCGCCAGCGAGTCTGCAATCAGATCGTAAATGTCGTGCTGTTCAAACTGCGTGGGTGAGAGGTTGATTGCCAGCTTAAGCTGCGTGAACCCCTGATTGTTCCAGTGATGCAACTGACGACAGGCAGCATCAATGACCCAGTGGCCAACGGAAATAATTAACCCGGTTTTTTCCAGCAGCGGCAAAAACACGCCCGGCAGCAAAATCCCATGCTGCGGATGACGCCAGCGCAACAGCGCTTCGAAACCGCACAGTGTATGACCCGGGGCGGTGTATTGCGGTTGATACCATAGCTCAAACTGATTTCGTGATAGCGCTTGCGACAGATCCTGTAAAAAGAGAGGGGCTTCTGCGGTTTTTTGCGCCATAGCCGTGTGATAGACCGCCCACCCGTTGCGTCCTTCCTGCTTAACGCTGTACATCGCGGTGTCGGCCTTTAATTTCAGTTCGTGCGCTGTTTTACCGTGCTCGGGGAAGTAGCTTACGCCGGCGCTGAGCGAGACATTAATAACATGGCTCAGTTCATAGAAAGGATGCTGTATTGTCGTGACCATACGGCGTATCAACGTCTCAATCTCTGCTTCGCTGGTGTCAGGTACCAGCAACATGAATTCATCGCCGCCAAGACGCGCCAGCGACATTTTTTGACTCAGGCAAGCGGAAAGCCGTGTGGCAACGGCCACCAACAACCGATCGCCGATATGGTGTCCCCAGGCATCATTTACCAGTTTAAAACGATCCAGATCCATATAAATCAGGGCAAAGGTGGTCTGCTCGTCTTTTGCGCGGTTAAGGCAGTTCTCCAGCAGGAGATCGAGCTGAATACGGTTCGCCAGCCCGGTGAGTGCGTCGTAATACGCCTGTTTTTCCAGCTGTTGATTCAACTGGCGCAAGCTGTTGGTCAGGCGGGATGTGCGTAGCTGAGAGTCAATCATCGAGATAAATAGCATAATGCCGAAGATCACGAGCGTCGTGGTGGCAACCCACAGCGAGAGTCCCAGTTCGCCTACGCCCGCGCTCATCAGATGCAGTGCATTACTGCGCACAATGATCCCGGAGCCATCGCTACTGAATGTCGCGGCGCTCATGCCAGTGTAATGCACGACGCAAATCGACACACCCATAACAAACGCAGCGAAAACACGGTTAATAAAGACGCTGTGTGTATTCTGCCGCAGGCTGAATGCCAGCCACAATGCAGCGCCTGCACTGAAAAAAGCGATAACGATGGATAGCACGATGCGAGCGACATTCCAGTAAATTGTCACAAACCCCATCATGGCGGCCATACCGAGGTTGTGCATTGCCACAACGCCTGTGCTCAGAAGCAGTGTGGCGAGCAGCAGACGTTTTTTAGACAGGGGATTGTTACTTACGGCAATATTGATGGTCAGTGTCGCCGCCAGTAAAGCAACCAGGAAAGAGAGAATGGTTAACGGCAGGTCGTAATGCATCATCATAGGGATTTTCATTGCCAGCATCCCGACAAAATGCATTGACCAGATGCCCATGCCCAGCGTGGCACCGCCAGCAACACGCCAGAACATTGCTATCCACGGCTCAGATGACATGACTTTCCCGGCGCTATCCAATGCAACAAAAGAAGCAATGAATGCCACTAAAAAAGAGATGCCGATCAGAATGGGGTCCCACGAAACATAGAGCATCATGCAATCCACACGGGCAAAAGTTGTTAGCTAATCCTGGCACTAATTTTAGCAGCTAACCTGATGAAATTAATGGTCGCGTTCGCTTTATTATTACATGTGCGAATTAAACCCACCTTGCAACTTACTTTATTAATCGACCTGATGGGCAATAACATTAAATAAAATGAAGCGTTTAAGCATTATTTAAATGCATTTAAACGTGCTGAACCGAAAAAATGAACTCCAGTGTGATGAATTCTATATGATATATTTCAGAGGCAGGGCGGGAATTTTTAGCGCAATTCAATGCATACTACTGGTTTCTGGCGCTGATTCAGGCTTATTGTGCTGGATTAGCCGAAATCATGACAATTAAAAGGTGAACATTTTGCTACGTCAATTTCACCGTGTCAAAGTGGAATCCGGATGCTATAAGGATCATAACCCCTCCTGGTGTTTTCGTTGGTGTCATTATGTTAAAGAATATTAGTGTAAGAACATTTATTATTTTATTCCTGATGACGACTTTCATAATTATTGAATTGTTAGTGATCGTTATCTCAAAAAATAGTGTTTTGTTTGCTGCAACCAGCGTCGTTTCACTGACATCCCTGGGGTTATTGTGGCTATATATGACATATTACCTGGTCACGCCAATTAATACCGTCAAAAAAAGTATTGAAGCGGTAACCGCCGGAAATCTTTCTATTGTTATTCCGGAATTCGGTAATAATTGCGCCGGGCGATTGATTCCCGGCATCAACAGTCTTGCCCGCAGCATTGCAGCACTGGTCAAAGAAATTCGTTCCTCTTCGGATGCTGCATTGGATCTGTCGGCGCAGTTGGCCACCCGCAGCGAAGAGCTTTCCGTGAAGACCGAGCAACAATCTGCGTCTCTGGTGCAAACGGCTTCCAGTATGGAGGAGATGGCTTCCAGTACCAAAAATAACGCCGACAATACCCGCCTGGCCAGTAGCCGGGCAAAAGAGGCGAGCGCAAGTGCCCTTAAAGGGGGGACGTTAATGGGCCAGGTGGCGCAGAATATGCAATCTATTACCGACTGCGCCGATCAGATGACAGAAATCATCTCCCTGATTGACGGTATTGCATTCCAGACCAATATCCTGGCGTTGAACGCAGCGGTCGAGGCCGCACGGGCTGGCGATCATGGCAAAGGTTTCTCGGTGGTGGCGGAGGAAGTACGCAATCTGGCACATCGCAGCGCTGAAGCCGCGAAAAACATCAAGACGCTGATCGCCGTAACGACCAACAACGTGACGCAAGGTGCTGCGGTTGTGGGCGAAGCAGAGAAGAATATGCATGACATCGTTTCCGGGGCCAGCGTGGTCAGCAAATTGATGGATGAGATAGCCGTTACCACTCTGCAACAAGAGAAAGGTATTTCACAAATTACGCTGGCGCTGGCTGAACTGGAACAGGTCACGCAGAGCAACGTGACCATGGTTGATGAGCTGGCAGGTTCTTCCGATGTCCTGAAACATCAGGTTGAAGAGTTACAGCACCGTACCGGCAAGTTCCGCCTGGAGGCGGGAGGGCGCGCAGTGGCGACACCTCCGGTGGAGAAACGGCTTGATCCGATACCGGCAGCTGTACCTGCGGTGGGTAATCAGGAACATTTCTGGCACTCGTTCTGAGAAGAGCTGTGCTGTCAGACAGGCCCGGGTAACCGGGCTTTTTTGTTTTGTGAAAAAATTTGTTAACAAATTCAGCGTGATGATTGCTTAACGTTTCCATACGGCTAGACTGACAAACAACACCATGTTGATTGTGGAGGCGCTGTGGAAGCCATAACAGGAACCGATGTAAAAGTGCCGGACGCCGTCTTTGCATGGCTACTGGACGGAAAAGGCGGTGTAAAACCGCTGGAAGATGATGATGTCATTACTCAGCGTACGCCGTGCTGGGTGCATCTCAATTATACGAATCCGGAGAGCGCCCAGTGGCTGGCATCGACGCCAGTGCTGCCGAACAGCGTGCGCAATGCGTTGTCGGGCGAAAGTATGCGGCCCAGAGTGAGCCGCATGGGGGAGGGGACGCTTATCACGCTGCGTTGCATCAATGGCAGCACCGATGAGCGACCAGACCAGCTGGTGGCCGTACGTTTATATATGGACGAGCGAATGATTGTCTCGACACGTCAGCGCAAAGTCCTGGCGCTGGATGATGTTGTTAGTGAACTTGAGGAAGGTACCGGACCTGTTGACTGCGGCGGCTGGCTGGTTGACGTTTGCGATGCACTGACCGATCACGCCAGTGAGTTTATCGAGGCGCTGCACGACCGAATTATCGATCTTGAAGATAACCTGCTCGACCAGCAAATTCCGCCGCGCGGTATTCTGGCACTGTTACGCAAGCAATTGATTGTGATGCGCCGTTATATGGCGCCGCAACGTGATGTTTTTGCCCGTCTCGCCAGTGAACGTTTGCCGTGGATGAACGACGATCAGCGCCAACGAATGAAGGATATTGCAGACCGGTTAGGCCGTGGGCTGGATGAAATCGATGCCTGCATTGCGCGTACGGGAGTCATGACCGATGAGATCACTCAGGTGATGCAGGAGTCGCTGGCGCGCAGAACCTATACCATGTCGTTAATGGCGATGGTTTTTTTGCCCAGCACGTTTTTGACCGGACTTTTTGGCGTAAACCTGGGGGGTATTCCCGGCGGTGGCTGGCACCTTGGCTTCTCCATATTCTGCCTGATGTTGGTCGTGTTGATCGGGGGTGTTACCTGGTGGTTGCGGCGCAGTAACTGGCTGTAAAATTTAACGTTTTTAACAAAAATTGAACATAAAAACGCCATGTAACTTGCGCCAGGTCAATATATGACATACCTGTTCAAGGCAATATTTATCTCGCAGGTGAATGCAACGTCAAGCGATGGGCGTTGCGCTCCATATTGTCTTACTTCCTTTTTTGAATTACTGCATAGCACAATTGATTCGTACGACGCCGACTTAATGAGTCGGCTTTTTTTTTGCCTCCGCGCCATGAGCTTCTACCTTTAAGGTGTCACCTGTCCTTTATGGAGGTCAATATGTCGCATCTTACCTTAACGCATCCCGCGAACTCTTTACCCACCGACCCGATCCCGGTCGACCCGGTACCGGTTCCCGATCCGATCCCGCGTCCGCAGCCGTTGCCAGACCCGCCGCCGGATGAAGAACCGATTAAGTTGTCGCGTTAACCGGGTAGATCTGAGAGGATACGCGCCTGCTGAACGTAAGCCTTTTACCACGAGAATATACTGTGACCGCTTTTTCAACGTTGAATACCTTGCCCGCAGCCCAGATCGCTAACCTTCACGAACTGGGCTATCTCACCATGACACCGGTACAGGCCGCCGCGCTGCCAGCCATTCTCGCCGGAAAAGATGTACGCGTGCAGGCAAAAACCGGGAGCGGTAAAACAGCGGCGTTCGGCCTGGGCCTGTTGCAGCATATTGACGCCAGCTGCTTTCAGACGCAGTCGCTGATCCTTTGTCCGACGCGCGAACTGGCCGATCAGGTTGCCAGCGAATTGCGTCGTCTGGCGCGATTCATGCCGAATATTAAAGTGCTGACACTGTGCGGCGGGCAGCCATTTGGCGCACAGCGTGATTCGTTGCAGCATGCGCCGCACATTATTGTCGCCACGCCCGGTCGTCTGCTGGATCACCTGCAAAAAAACACCGTGTCGCTGGATAACCTGCAAACACTGGTGATGGATGAAGCTGATCGGATGCTGGATATGGGATTCAGCGACGCCATTGATGAAGTGATCCGCTTTGCGCCGGTCACACGTCAAACCCTGTTGTTTTCCGCTACCTGGCCAGAAGCGATAGCGGCAATCAGCGGTCGGGTACAGCGCAATCCTGAGACAATCGAAATCGACACTGTCGATGCGCTGCCTGCGGTTGAACAACAATTCTTTGAGGTCTCTCGTCACGGCAAAATTAGCCTACTGCAAAAACTGCTCAGCGAGCATCAGCCCGCATCCTGTGTGGTGTTCTGCAACACCCGGAAAGATTGCCAGGAGGTGTGTGATGCGCTGAATGGCGCAGGGCAGGATGCGCTGGCTCTGCATGGCGATCTGGAACAGCGCGACCGCGACCAGACGCTGGTGCGTTTTGCCAATGGCAGCGCTCGCGTGCTGGTCGCCACCGATGTGGCGGCGCGGGGCCTGGACATTAAATCGCTTGAGCTGGTGGTCAACTATGAGCTGGCGTGGGATCCGGAAGTCCACGTTCACCGCATTGGTCGTACTGCGCGTGCGGGAAATAGCGGTCTTGCCATCAGCTTGTGCGCGCCGGAAGAGGCGCAGCGCGCGAACATTCTCAGCGAAATGCTGCAACTGAAGCTGAACTGGCTTACTGCTCCGTCAAATGTCAGGATCGCCCCGCTTGAAGCGGAAATGGCGACGCTGTGCATTGACGGCGGTAAAAAGGCCAAAATGCGTCCGGGGGATGTGCTCGGTGCACTGACCGGAGATATGGGGTTAAACGGCGAGGATATCGGTAAAATCACCGTCCATCCGGCTCACGTTTACGTCGCAGTACGCCAGAGCGTGGCGCGCCAGGCATGGAAACAGTTGCAGAACGGGAAAATCAAAGGCAAGGCCTGCCGTGTGCGGTTACTGAAGTAAATCGGAAAGCCTCTCTGACTCACACATCAGAGAGGCCAGAGGATCACTTCACCTCAATAACGTTAAGTCGCAGCTCGTCCAGTTGCGCGTCGTCATCTTCCGGCTGCCAGCCTGCGGGCTGCAACGGGATCTCTTCGCGATCGAACGCCAGGTCGCCGCCGTTGACCACCTCAGAGTCGTGGTTGATACCTTTAAAGTCGAACAGATTAATGTCGCTCAGGTGCGACGGCACCACGTTCTGCATCGCGCTGAACATGGTTTCAATCCGGCCTGGGTAGCGTTTATCCCAGTCGCGCAGCATATCGGCAATCACCTGACGCTGCAGGTTCGGCTGCGAACCGCACAGGTTACAAGGAATGATCGGGAACCCTTTGGCCTGCGAGAAACGCTCAATGTCTTTTTCGCGGCAGTAAGCCAGCGGGCGGATCACGATATGTTTGCCGTCATCACTCATCAATTTAGGCGGCATGCCTTTCATTTTGCCGCCATAGAACATATTCAAAAACAGCGTTTGCAGGATATCGTCACGGTGATGTCCCAGCGCGATTTTGGTCGCGCCGAGTTCCGTCGCGGTGCGATACAGAATACCGCGACGCAAACGGGAGCAGAGAGAGCAGGTGGTTTTCCCCTCGGGGATCTTCTCTTTAACGATACCATAGGTGTTTTCTTCGACGATCTTGTACTCAACACCCAGCGTGTCCAGATACTGCGGCAGAATATGTTCCGGAAAACCGGGTTGTTTCTGGTCGAGGTTCACCGCCACCAGCGAGAAGTTGACCGGCGCGCTCTGTTGCAGATTGCGCAGGATCTCCAACATGGTGTAGCTGTCTTTACCGCCGGAAAGACAGACCATGATGCGATCGCCTTCTTCAATCATATTGAAGTCAGCAATGGCTTCGCCCACGTTACGACGCAGACGTTTCTGCAATTTATTCAGGTTGTATTGTTCTTTTTTGTTAATTTCTTGATTTTGCGACATGAAAAAGGCTCAATTCCGGTTTTTAGCGCCAGCCGGTACGGCACCGCTGACAGACATACGCTATTAGGGCAGGATTGTAGCAATGATTTGCGCCGGAGGCAGACTTTTATCACACTGTGGGAAAGAAGGCGGGGTGGAGCCCGCGTGATAGTCTGGCTGCTCCTTTTTCAGGCGAGTTTCTTTTCCGGAAATTTGCCCTTAACCACGCCATCATAAAAGCGACCTTTGGACACCACCGTTAAAAACACCGAGAAAATACGTTCCGGTACGTCGCGATACTGGTAAATGCTGTTGTCATGAAAACGAATTTCGAGGATGCGGTTCAGGCTGTCATAACCTACAGAAGCGATTCGTGACGATGTAACGGAATGATGATGCATAAACGTCGCTCCTTGCAGGTGGCATGAATGCTGATTATTAGTCAGCATTCATGCCGCTGTCATGTGAAATCCGTGCGTTAAAAAAGCCACCGGCGTTAACCGGTGGCTTTTTACACACTGGCGGTTACTCCGCCTGATTTTTCTCCGCTTTTCCGGCCAGTTGCGCCAGGAAGTCATAGCGTTTTTGCAGATCAACCGCGGCATCTTTCCACAACTGCTCCGCCACGTCCGGCTGTTGTGCGTTCAGGCGACGGAAGCGCTGTTCATTCAGCAGCGTCTCCGCCAGTGCGTCAGATGGCGGGCGGGAATCTAACGCCAGCGGAATTTTACCTTCCTCTTCACGGCGCGGATCGTAGCGGTACAGTGGCCAGAAGCCGGTGGCAGTAAGCTGGCGCATCTGATCATGGCTCAGTGCCAAATCATATCCATGCTCTTCACAAGGGCTGTACGCGATGATGAGCGACGGGCCTGGGTACGCTTCTGCTTCCTGAATGGCTTTCACCGTCTGGTTTAGCTGTGCGCCGAGCGAAATCTGCGCGACATAGACATGGCCGTACATCATCATGCTGACGCCAAGATCTTTCCGCGCTTTACGTTTCCCGTGCTCGCCAAACTTGGTTACCGCACCCAGCGGCGTGGCTTTGGAGGCCTGACCGCCGGTATTGGAGTAACACTGGGTATCCAGCACCAGAATATTGACGTTTTCGGTCAGGCTCATTACATGATCCAGACCGCCAAAACCGATGTCATAGGCCCAGCCATCGCCACCGATAAGCCAAATCGATTTCTCAACCAGCGCATCGGCATCCCTGAGCAATTGCTCTGCGCCAGCGACATTCGCCAGTATTGTGCGTAATTGCGCAACTTGCTCGCGTCTGACCTCCGGTGTGGCATCCGCATGCAGCGCCTCATTCAGCTCCGCCGGAAGGGCATCAGCGAACTGATCGACCAGTCGCATAACACGCTGGCGATGCTGATCGACACTAAGGCGGAAACCCAATCCGAACTCGGCATTGTCTTCAAACAGCGAGTTAGCCCATGCCGGGCCGCGGCCATTGGCATCGGTGGTATAAGGCGTGGAAGGCAGGTTACCGCCATAAATCGACGAACAACCGGTGGCATTGGCGATCATCATCCGGTCGCCATACAGCTGCGTCAGCAGCTTGATATACGGTGTTTCACCGCAGCCAGAACAGGCACCGGAGTATTCAAACAGCGGCGTAATCAGCTGCGAGGTACGGATATCGATGCGCTCCAGTGTGTTGCGATCGATTTCCGGCAAGTTGAGGAAGAAATCATAATTTACTTTCTCTTCTTCAACATGCTCAAGGCGCGACATCATATTGATGGCCTTGATATCCGGGTTCTGGCGATCTTTCGCCGGGCACACTTCAACGCACAGGTTACAGCCAGTGCAATCTTCCGGCGCCACCTGCAAGACGTATTTCTGCCCACGCATATCGCGGGATTTCACGTCCAATGCATGCAGGCTATCGGGTGCATTTTCCATTGCTTGCGGTGACACCACTTTGGCTCGAATGGCCGAGTGCGGACAGGCGGCGACGCAGTGGTTGCACTGGGTGCAGAGATCCTCTTTCCAGATGGGGATCTCTTCGGCGATATTGCGTTTTTCCCAGCGGGTCGTGCCCACCGGCCAGGTGCCGTCCGGCGGCAGAGCGGAGACCGGCAACGCATCGCCAAGACCGGCCAGCATGGCGGCGGTCACGGTTTTCACAAAGTCTGGCGCAGCATCAGAAACCACCGGTGGACGATGTGCGCTGGTCGGGTCGACGGCTTGCAGCGGAACGTTGAACAACGACTCGCGCGCCAGCGCTAACGCCTGCCAGTTACGCTCCACCAGTTCCTGGCCTTTACTGCTGTAGCTTTTGGCAATGGCCCCTTGCAGTTCCGCCAGCGCGCTATCACCCGGCAACACATGGGTCAGATGGAAGAACGCCATTTGCATTACGGTGTTGATACGCGCCGCCAGACCGCACTCGCGGGCAATTTTTGCCGCATTAATGACATAGAAGCGAGCATTTTTCTGATTCAGCACCGCCTGGACTTCCTGCGGCAGGCGCGCCCATACTTCGTCTGCACTGTAAGGTGTATTCAGCAGGAAGATGCCGCCTGGTTTCAGGCGTTCGGCCATCAGGTACTTATCAATAAACTGTAACTGATGACAACCGACAAAATCCGCCTGTGACACGAGGTAGGCGGAATTGATGGGTTGCTCGCTGACGCGCAAATGCGAGACCGTCAGTCCGCCAGCCTTTTTCGAGTCGTAGACAAAGTAACCCTGGGCATACCACGGCGTGGCGTTGCCAATAATTTTAATATTGTTTTTGGTGGCCGAGACGCTGCCATCGCTGCCCAGCCCGTAAAACAGGGCTTCCAGTTTGGCGCGTGAGGGAAGGGTGTTCTCCGGCAGCGGCAGCGACAGGTTTGTTACATCATCATAAATACCGACAGTGAAGCGGGCTTTGGGTTTGGCGGCGCGCAGTTCGTTGAACACGGCCAGTACGCATTCCGGGCCAAACTCTTTCGACGACAAACCATAGCGACCGCCAATCACGCGCGGCAGCGTTTCGCGCTCGCCATTATTAAAGGCTTCCGCCAGGGCGGTCATCACGTCGAGGTACAGCGGCTCCGCCTGCGCACCGGGTTCTTTGGTGCGATCGAGCACGGCAAGGGTTCGCACGCTTTCCGGCAAAACAGCGAGCAAATGCGCGGCGCTGAAGGGGCGATACAGGCGCACTTTCAGTACGCCGACTTTTTCGCCGCGCGTCAGCAGTTCATCCACCACTTCTTCGCAGGTGCCAATAGCGGAACCCATCAGTACCATTACGCGATCGGCCTGTGGATGTCCGTAATATTCAAACGGCTGATACTGCCGGCCCGTGGCAGCAGCGAAATCGTTCATCGCCTGTTCAACATGTGCATACACCGCGTTGTACCACGGGTTGGTGGCTTCCCTGGACTGGAAGTACGTGTCCGGATTTGCCGAGGTTCCGCGGATCACCGGATGTTCCGGATTCAGCGCACGTGCGCGGTGTGCATCGATTTCCTGCTGCGGCAGCAAACTGCGGATCGTGTCATCCGACAGCGGCATGATCTTATTGATTTCGTGTGAAGTACGGAAACCATCAAAGAAATGAATAAAAGGGACGCGACTTTTGAGGGTCGCCATGTGCGATATCAGCGCGAAATCCTGTGCTTCTTGTACGCTACTGGCGGCCAGCATGGCGCAGCCGGTCTGGCGGACGGCCATGACGTCCGAATGATCGCCAAAAATAGACAATGCATGTGTAGCAACAGTGCGCGCAGCGACATGCAGCACAAACGGCGTCAGTTGCCCGGCCAGCTTATACAATGTGGGGATCATCAGCAGTAAGCCCTGCGATGACGTAAACGAGGTGGAGAGCGCGCCGGTCTGCAATGCCCCGTGCACGGCGGCAATAGCACCTGCCTCAGACTGCATCTCCACCACCCGGGGCGTGTCCCCCCAGACGTTTTTCAGACCGTTACCCGCCCAGGCATCCGCCTGTTCAGCCATGGTTGAGCTGGGGGTAATGGGATAAATGGCGATAACTTCACTGGTGCGAAACGCAACGGAGGCGACCGCGCCATTACCGTCAATCGTGATCATAGACGATCCTTACATTGCTAAAATAAAAGGGACGCGTATAACAGCGACGAGTCCTGTAATTATTCTTCTATTTTAGCAAACCGCCTGCCGCGCAATTTTCGCTTTTGTGTCCTCAGACATAACGCTAATCAATGAATTGTTCTATTCACCGGCGTTGCAGTGTCAATAAATCGCAAAAAATGTACTCAGGTCGCATAAATACGCATTTCAGCTCTCGACGTATTGCGCTGCGCTGCCTATCATGCATGGGTTTCGCGTTAATAAGAGCCAATTCCATTTGGGCAAGGGGAAGAGAAATGCGTGCTGCGTTTTGGGTAGGATGTGCCGCGTTATTGTTGTCGGCGTGCAGTAGTAATGAACCTGTTCAACAAGCCACTGCCGCGCATGTTGCGCCGGGGCTTAAAGCTGCGATGTCGAGCGGTGGACAGGCGAATTGCGCAATGGTTGGCGGTGCATTATCTGCAGCACGTCAGCTCGACGGCACGATGGTTGGTATGTGCGCATTACCCAATGGCAAACGTTGTAGCGAACAGGCGCTTGCCACCGGGAGCTGCGGCAGCTACTAAGCTTTGTTCGCGCGCTTATAGACCAGAGACTGATTGGCGGTCGCCAGCGTCAGTTGATTGTTGGTGAGATCTACCTGCACACCGTTGCTGAGAAGCTCATTGATGGTGTGATCCAGTTCGTTGCGCTGCGGCTCTGCACACAACATCATGGTCATACCCATATGCTTAACGGTCAGCTCGCCGCCGGAGAGTTTCCCCTGGCCGGTAAAGCCGTTGCACATTTTGCCGGAAACACGTAAGTCCTTATCAAAACTGATTTCCGGCAGTTGCCCGGTTAACTGCACCGGTTGGCCGTTAACGGTTTCCAGCACAAATCGCTGGTTCGCCAGTTGCTCTGGTTTCAGGGTATCGCTGCGTGAACTGACGCAGCCAGAAAGCACCGCGCTCAGTGCCACTAAGGTCATGATCTTTTTCATCTCGTCCTCTAAGGGCTTTTCCATCAAAACGCGGCAGTGTATCAGGCCGCGTTGGTGTGTCATCGGGGATTTTCTTAAAGCCGCCCCCGTACTGAGGGGCGCAGCAATCAGACCAGTGCGTTCGGGCAGGTTTCGCCGTCACGTAACTGGCGCAGGTTTTCCAGCGTCGTTTCGGAAATGCTGATCAGCGCTTCGGCGGTAAGGAATGCCTGATGGCCGGTAAACAGCACGTTATGGCACGCCGACAGACGACGGAAAACGTCGTCCTGAATCACATCATTAGACTTATCTTCAAAGAACAGATCGCGCTCGTTTTCATACACGTCCATTCCCAGCGCGCCGATTTTCTGCGTTTTCAGCGCATCAATCGCCGCCTGCGAGTCAATCAAGCCGCCGCGGCTGGTGTTGATGATCATTACGCCATCTTTCATCTGCGCAAAGGCGGCGCGGTTAAGCAGATGGAAGTTTTCCGGCGTCAGCGGGCAGTGCAGGGAGATCACGTCCGCCTGGGAGAACAGGGTTTCCAGGTCGACATACTCGACGCCAAGCTCCAGCGCGGCTTCACTCGGGTACGGATCAAACGCCAGCAGCCGCATACCAAACCCTTTCAGAATGCGTAATGCGGCAACGCCGATCTTGCCCGTGCCAATCACGCCAGCGGTTTTGCCGTACATGGTAAAACCGGTCAGACCTTCAAGAGAGAAGTTAGCATCACGTGTGCGCTGATAGGCACGGTGAATACGGCGGTTCAGCGCCATCATCATGCCAATGGCATGTTCTGCAACGGCTTCCGGCGAGTAGGCGGGGACACGCACTACCCGGAGGCCCAGTTCTTTGGCTGCCTCTAAATCGACATTATTAAAACCGGCGCAGCGCAGAGCGATAAACTTCACGCCGTGTTTCTTCAACTCTTCTAACACCGGGCGGCTACCGTCATCGTTAACGAATATACAGACGCCATCGCTGCCGTTGGCCGTTTTCGCCGTCCTCTCGGTTAACAGAAAGTCGAAAAATTCAAGCTCGTAGCCATAATCTTTGTTAACATGCTGCAAATACTTTTTATCGTATTGCTTTGTGCTATATACCGCGAGTTTCATAAGACTTTCTCCAATGGTTTACTACCCTTATTATCACGTTTTAAAATTATTATGTAAACATTCAAATTTAATTGATAATGCCAGGTAGGGTTAATTTGCCTGAATTCAGTATAACGGCTGAACCGGGGTCATCCTTAACGGAGATGTCTGAGTGAACTGCGCGCGCCCCAGCAGATGAAAAATGCAATAAACACGCTGATAAGCCAGGGGATTTTCGAACCGTGGAAGTCCTGTTCACCGACATAACTGCCCAGACTGAAACAGGTAAAAACCGTGGCTCCGGCAAACCAACCACGAATCAGTGACGCTTTGGTAAACATAATCAACATCCATAAATAAATGAAACGTCGGCACTATCTGCTTGCGCTACTGAAAATGCAACAGTCAGCGTATTATTAAAGCAGACCGCTGCTTCAAAGGCCTGGCCAGACGTGCCACAATAACGGGCAGAATCGGCTTAATCATAGACAACATCAGGATATTCCCTGCCCATGAAGGGTAAATACAAAGCCGCCATCGCACTGGTTTTATTGTTCATACTGCTGCCGTTAACGCTGCTGCTGACCCTTGCGTACTGGGTGCCGACACTTGCCGGCATCTGGCTACCCTCAGGGACGCGCATCGCGATGGAAACCAGCCCGCGACTGACCCGCCATGCCCTGAAAATCCCTGATTTGCGCTATCTGGTTGGTGACTGCCAGCTTGCACAGATAAAAAATGCGGAGCTTACGCACCCCAGTCGCTGGCAACTCCACATTGCTTCGCTGGACATTGACAGCGCCTGTCTGAACGCACTGCCGGCCTCTGAATCCTCTTCCGCACCCCGCACCCTCGCGCAGTGGCAATCGATGCTGCCTTATACCTGGCTGACTGTTGATCGCGTGACGCTGAGCCCGTGGCAGACGTGGCAAGGTAAGTTACAACTCGCTCTGACGCCCGCACTCCAGACGCTGAACTACACCGGGGATCGTGTGGAGGTCAGTGCACGCTTGCGTGGCCAGGCACTGACGGTGAAACGGCTGGCCGTGCGGTTGTTTGACGATCAACCCCCGTTGACGCTCGGCGGCGAGTTTACGCTGCCTGAGATCCCGCAGGGGGTGCCGGTCAATGGCCATATACAGAGCACGTTAACGCTGCCACAGCAGCCAGGGCTGGTGGATACCGATCTGGAGTGGCGAAATAATGAAGGGCAACTGGTGGTGATGGCGCGTGACGGCGGTGATCCGCTGCTGGATCTGCCCTGGCAATTGACCCGCCAGCAACTCACCATTAGCGATGGGCGATGGAACTGGCCCTATGAAGGGTTTCCGCTCAGCGGTCGTGTAGGTTTGAAGATCGAAAACTGGCAACAGGGGCTGGAGAATGCCCTGTTCAGCGGCAGGCTGAACGTACTCACGCAAGGCGATGCGGGCAAAGGCAATGCCGTTCTGACCATCGGGCCGGGCCGGTTGAGCATGGACAACAGCGAGATGCCGTTGCAATTAACCGGGGAAGCAAAGCAGGGCGATCTGGTGTTTTATGCGGTACTGCCCGCCCGGTTGAGCGGTGCGCTTGATGACCCACAGCTGGCGTTCACCCCTGGTGCACTGCTGCGCTCGCGCGGGCGCGTTATTGACTCACTGAATATTGATGAAGTGCGCTGGCCGCTCGCGGGCGTAAAGCTGACACAGCGGGGTATTGACGGGCGTTTACAGGCCATCTTACGCGCCCACGAAAATGCGATGGGCGACTTCCGGCTGCACCTGGACGGTCAGGCGCGAGATTTCTTGCCAGATGACGGTCTTTGGCGCTGGCGCTACTGGGGGGACGGGCATTTTACGCCAATGAATGCACGCTGGGATGTCACCGGGCACGGCGAGTGGAAGGATAACGCCATTACCCTGACCGCTCTGTCGACCGGTTTTGACCAGTTGCAATATGGGGGCATGCGCATGACTACGCCAAGACTGGCGTTGGATGCGCCTGTTCGCTGGATCCGTGATGCCGAAAACCCACAATTTGATGGCGCGCTGACGCTGGATGCCGGGCAAACCACCTTTAGCGGCGGTAGCGTGTTACCGCCGTCAAGGTTGAAGTTCCGCGTTGAAGGTACCGAGCCGACGCTGTTCCAGTTCAAAGGTGATCTTCGCGCCGATACCATCGGTCCGGTGCAGGTTAATGGACGCTGGGATGGCGAACGTCTGCGCGGGCAGGCGTGGTGGCCTCGTCAGTCATTGACGGTGTTTCAACCGTTGATCCCCCCGGACTGGAAAATGAAATTGCTCGATGGCGCTTTGAATGCGCAGGTGGCGTTCTCCGCCGCTGCTGGCCAGGGATTTGCTGCGGGCGGCCATGGTGTACTGAAAAGCGGCAGTGTATGGACGCCGGATAATGAGATACGCGGTGTCGATTTCGTGCTGCCGTTTCGCTATCGCGACGCGACCTGGCAATTAGGCACACGCCGCCCGGTGTCGCTGCGTATCGGCGAAATTGTTAACCAGGTGACAGCGAAAAATTTCACTGCGGATTTGCAGGGCGCCTGGCCGTGGAGCGAAGGAAACCCGCTGATCTTAAGTGATGTCAGTGTCGATGCCCTCGGTGGCAAAATCACCATGCAGCAGTTGCGGATGCCGCAGCATGATCCAGCGCTGTTGCGCCTTAACCATATCTCCTCCAGTGAACTGATAAGCGCAGTGAATCCGAAACAGTTTGCTCTCTCCGGGCCGTTCGACGGCGCGCTGCCGTTGTGGCTTGATAATCCGCAGTGGATTATCAAAGATGGCTGGTTGCATAATCCCGGTCCGATGACGCTGCGTATTGATAAAGACACGGCCGATGCGGTGGTCAATGACAATATGGCGGCGGGTGCGGCCATTAACTGGTTGCGTTATATGGAAATTTCCCGGTCGTGGACCAGGATAAACCTCGACAACCTGGGCGTGTTAACCATGCAGGCCACCCTTGGTGGCACCAGTTTTGTCGAAGGGAAGAGCAGTACGGTAAATTTGAACTATACACATGAAGAGAACGTCTTCACCTTATGGCGTAGTTTACGTTTTGGCGACAATTTGCAGTCATGGCTTGAGCAAAATGCGGCGCTGCCTGAAGCCCGTTGCGCGAAGGGCGAAGTGTGTGAGGAAAGAAAATGAAAACCCTGATAGCCGTGCCGGGCGTTCTGCTGGCGATGCTGCTTTCTGGCTGTACGCCGCGCATAGAAGTCGCGGCACCGAAAGAGCCAATCACCATCAATATGAATGTGAAGATCGAACATGAAATCCACATCAAAGTGGATAAAGACGTTGAAACCCTGCTGAAATCACGCAGCGATCTGTTCTGAGGCCATGATGAAAAAAAGAGTCGTAATGGCATTACTGGCTATGAGCTTGCTCAGTACAACCGCACAGGCGCTGACCCTTGAGGAAGCCCGCACACAGGGGCGGGTGGGTGAAACGCTTACTGGCTATGTAGCGGCCATCAGCAAAGATAAAGAGACGCTGGCGCTGGTTGACCGGATCAACAAAGCGCGGACGGAAAGCTACCAGCAACTGGCGGATCGCAACAACATTCCGGTCGATGATGTGGCAAAAATGGCCGGGCAGAAACTGGTTGAGCGTGCCAAACCCGGTGATTATGTCCAGGGCATTAACGGTAAGTGGTTGAAGAAGTAGTCAGAGGTATCGACCCTATAATGCACCGTTATTGACGTGTACCCTGCGCTGGCGGGGAACGGTGCGCTTTGCGCAGTCGCCGCAGTTTGATGCCATACTGGAAAGCATTCGCGCGGTAGCGAAAGCGTCGATGGCGTGGGAGATGGAATGTCGGGGAGATCCCTCCCACCGGGGGGTGAGAGGGAGAAATATCAGGCGGCGACGAGGCTGTCGATCGCTGCTTTCGCATCGTTTTGCGCTTTGGTCGCCACTTCCGGACCGTAAGCAATGCCTTCGGCGAACACAAAGTTCACGTCGGTGATGCCGATAAAGCCGAGGAACAGTTTCAGGTACGGTGCGACGAGGTCAGACGGAGTATCTTTGTGGATACCGCCGCGGCTGGAAACTACCACCACGCGTTTGCCTTTCACCAGACCTTCCGGACCCTGCTCGGTGTAGCGGAACGTCACGCCAGCACGGGCGACCAGGTCAAAATAGTTTTTCAACTGCGTTGGGATGTTGAAGTTATACATCGGCGCGTTGATAACGATCACGTCATGAGCTTGCAGTTCGGCGATCAGCTCGTCGGACAGCGCCAGCGCTTCCTGCTGACGCGGCGTCAGCGGCGCATCGCTCGGGCGCAGCGCGCCAACCAGTTCGCCATCCAGCACCGGGATTGGGTTCGCGGCCAGGTCGCGAACGGTAATCTGATCGGCAGCATGTTTTTCGCGCCACTGTTCAACGAAATAATCTGCCAACTGACCTGACTGTGAGTACCCTGCCAGAATACTGGATTTCAGAACTAATACTTTGCTCATTGGGTGTTTCCTTTGTTGTATTGATGTGGGTTGCCCCGTTTCTTCGTGACACTCTATGCACAATTCGCCCGTGTGAATAGCGCAATATATCGATTCCTATGTTCAAATTTCTTGAACAAGAAAAGGCATGCCGCGATGTGGTATTCTATCGTGACTAAAATCTTAAGATGTTTACCGGCAGTGCTCTGCCCAATAACGCCATGACAGAACAAAATAAAGTAACGATTACCGATCTCCACCATCAACTCGATACGCTGATGCTGCGTGACAGGCAGCGCTTCGCCCGTCGGCTCCAGGGCAGTAAGAAAGTTAAAAATCCTGAATCTCAGCAAGCGCTGTTCCGCCAGATAGCCGGGGAGATGGCCGAGGCGGCAGGGAAAGTCCTGCTGCGCGAAGCAGCGCGCCCGGTCATTGACTATCCTGACAATTTACCGGTCAGCCAGAAGAAGCAGACCATCCTCGAAGCGGTACGTGACAACCAGGTGGTGATTGTCGCTGGGGAAACCGGTTCCGGTAAGACCACGCAGTTGCCGAAAATTTGTATGGAGCTGGGGCGCGGAATTAAGGGGCTGATTGGCCATACGCAGCCGCGCCGTCTGGCGGCGCGCACCGTAGCAAACCGTATTGCCGAAGAGCTGAAAACCGAGCCGGGCGGTTGCATCGGTTATAAAGTGCGCTTTAGCGATCACGTCAGCGATAACACCCTGGTCAAGCTGATGACGGACGGGATTTTGCTGGCAGAAATCCAGCAGGATCGCCTGCTGATGCAGTACGACACCATCATTATTGATGAAGCGCACGAACGCAGCCTGAATATCGACTTCCTGCTGGGTTACCTGCGTGAACTGTTGCCACGCCGTCCCGACCTGAAAGTGATCATCACGTCGGCGACCATCGATCCGGAGCGCTTTTCTCGCCATTTCAATAATGCGCCCATCATTGAAGTGTCCGGTCGCACTTATCCGGTCGAAGTCCGTTACCGCCCGATTGTCGAAGACGCGGACGACACGGAACGCGATCAGTTACAGGCGATTTTCGACGCTGTAGATGAATTGGGGCGCGAAAGCGCGGGCGACATTCTGATTTTCATGAGCGGTGAGCGTGAAATCCGTGATACCGCCGATGCACTCAGTAAGCGTGATTTGCGCCATACGGAAATCCTGCCGCTCTATGCGCGGTTGTCCAACAGCGAACAGAACCGGGTATTCCAGCCGCACAGTGGTCGACGCATTGTGCTGGCAACCAACGTGGCGGAAACATCGCTCACCGTACCGGGCATTAAATATGTGATCGATCCCGGAACGGCGCGTATCAGTCGTTACAGCTACCGAACGAAAGTGCAGCGTCTGCCCATCGAGCCGGTGTCACAGGCCTCTGCCAATCAGCGTAAAGGTCGTTGCGGCCGTGTATCGGAAGGGATCTGTATTCGTCTCTATTCCGAAGATGATTTCCTGTCGCGCCCGGCATTTACCGACCCGGAAATTCTGCGCACTAACCTTGCTTCGGTCATTTTGCAGATGACCGCGCTGGGGCTGGGCGACATTGCCGCCTTCCCGTTTGTGGAAGCGCCGGACAAACGCAATATCCAGGATGGGGTTCGTCTGCTGGAAGAGCTGGGTGCCATCACCACTGATGAGCAGCAGCTGGCCTATAAACTGACGCCGATGGGGCGCCAGTTGTCGCAGTTGCCGGTGGATCCGCGTCTGGCGCGTATGGTGCTGGAGGCGCAAAAACACGGTTGCGTGCGTGAAGCAATGATCATTACCTCTGCGCTGTCGATTCAGGATCCGCGAGAGCGTCCGCTGGATAAAAAGCAGGCGTCAGATGAGAAACACCAGCGCTTCCACGATAAAGAGTCCGATTTCCTCGCGTTTGTGAATTTGTGGAACTACCTCGGCGAGCAGCAAAAAGCGCTCTCTTCGAATCAGTTCCGCCGCCAGTGCCGGGTCGATTATCTTAACTACCTGCGCGTGCGCGAATGGCAGGATATCTACACCCAACTACGTCAGGTGGTGAAAGAGCTGGGAATACCGGTGAACAGCGAACCGGCGGAGTACCGTGAAATCCATATCGCCTTGTTGACTGGTTTGTTGTCGCACATTGGTATGAAAGATGCCGACAAGCAGGAGTTCACCGGTGCGCGTAACGCGCGTTTTTCTATCTTCCCGGGCTCCGGATTATTCAAAAAGCCGCCAAAATGGACGATGGTCGCAGAGCTGGTGGAAACCAGTCGTCTGTGGGGGCGCATTGCCGCGCGTATCGATCCGGAGTGGGTTGAACCGGTGGCGCAGCATCTTATCAAGCGTGCCTACAGTGAACCGCACTGGGAGCGGGCGCAGGGCGCCGTGATGGCCACGGAGAAAGTGACTGTCTACGGTTTGCCCATTGTTGCTGCGCGCAAGATCAACTACAGCCAGATCGATGCGGCGCTGTGTCGCGAGTTGTTTATCCGCCACGCGCTGGTTGAAGGCGACTGGCAAACCCGCCATGCGTTCTTCCGCGACAACCTGAAACTGCGTGCGGAAGTGGAAGAGCTGGAGCACAAATCCCGCCGCCGTGACATTCTGGTGGACGACGAAACGCTGTTTGAGTTTTACGATCAGCGCATCAGCCATGAGGTGATTTCCGCCCGTCATTTTGACAGTTGGTGGAAAAAAGCCAGCCGTGAGACGCCGGACCTGCTCAACTTTGAGAAGAGCATGCTGATCAAAGAAGGCGCGGAGAGCGTCAGCAAGCTGGATTACCCCAACTTCTGGCATCAGGGCAACCTGAAACTGCGCCTCAGCTACCAGTTTGAACCGGGTGCGGACGCCGACGGCGTGACGGTGCATATTCCCTTGCCGCTGCTTAACCAGGTGGAAGAGAGCGGGTTTGAATGGCAGATCCCCGGCTTGCGTCGTGAACTGGTCATTGCGCTGATCAAATCATTACCGAAGCCGACGCGGCGAAATTTTGTGCCGGCACCCAACTACGCCGAGGCGTTTCTCGGGCGGGTTACGCCGCTGGAACTGCCGTTGCTGGATGCCCTGGAACGTGAACTACGCCGCATGACCGGCGTTACCGTTGATCGCGACGACTGGCATTGGGATCAGGTGCCTGAGCACCTGAAAATCACATTCCGTGTGGTGGATGACAAAAACAAAAAGCTGCTTGAAGGGCGTTCGCTGGCTGAACTGAAAGAGAGCCTGAAAGGCAAAGTGCAGGAGACACTATCCGCCGTTGCTGATGACGGTATCGAACAGAGCGGGCTGCATATCTGGAGCTTTGGCACGCTGGCGGAAAGCTACGAGCAGAAGCGCGGCAACTATAAGGTCAAAGCCTGGCCCGCGCTGGTGGATGAACGCGACAGTGTGGCCATCAAGTTGTTTGATAACCCGCAGGAGCAGCAACAGGCGATGTGGCGCGGTATCCGCCGTTTGCTGCTGCTGAACATTCCTTCACCCATTAAGTATCTGCACGAAAAACTGCCCAATAAAGCCAAACTGGGGCTCTACTTTAACCCGTACGGCAAAGTGCTGGATCTGATTGATGACTGTATCTCCTGCGGTGTAGATAAGTTGATTGATGATGCGGGCGGCCCGGTGTGGACGGAGGAGAACTTCGCAGCGCTGCACGAGAAAGTTCGCGCAGAGCTGAATGACACCGTGGTGGAGATCGCTAAACAGGTCGAGCAGATCCTGACGACGGTTTTTAACATCAATAAGCGGCTGAAAGGGCGCGTGGACATGACGATGGCGCTGGGGCTGTCTGACATCAAAGCGCAGATGAGCGGGCTGGTGTACCGCGGATTTGTCACCGGGAATGGTTTCCGCCGCCTGGGTGATACGCTGCGTTATTTGCAGGCTATTGAGAAACGCCTGGAGAAACTGGCGGTTGATCCGCACCGCGATCGTGCGCAGATGTTGAAAGTCGAGCAGACGCAGCAGGCATGGCAGCAGTGGCTGAATAAGCTCCCGCCAGCACGACGTGAAGAGGAAGACGTCAAAGCGATCCGTTGGATGATCGAAGAGTTGCGCGTCAGCTATTTTGCGCAGCAACTTGGTACGCCGTATCCCATCTCCGATAAGCGTATTTTGCAGGCGATGGAGCAAATCAGCGGATAGCGACGCTCTGTTTTCCCTGGCCGGATGCGGTATCTGCCGCTATCCGGCGTTATTTTTTCAGGCGTTGACCCATGCCAGAGTAAAGCCATCCCAGCCTTTAACGCCCACCGTTTGCATGGCGGTGGCGGTCAACCGTGGCTCTGCGCCCATCATCTCAATAAAGGTTCGTACGCCCTGTACGCTGGCATCGGTGGTCACCGGGTTGGTGACTTCACCGTTGCGCACCACATTATCGCCAATAATCAGCGTACCCGGATGGGCATAGTGCAGTGCCCATTTGAGGTAATTCGGGTTATTGGGTTTATCCGCATCGATAAACACCAGATCAAACGGTGGGTGGTCGCCGAGATTTTCCAGCGTATGCAATGCCGGACCTTCTGCGACGGTGACCCGGTCCGCCACACCGGCGAAATGCAGGTTTTCCCTGGCGATGGCGGCATGTAACGGATTGGCTTCCAGTGTTAACAATTCACCGCCAACGGGCAACTCTCGCGCCATCCACACGGTGCTGTAACCGCCCAGTGTGCCAATTTCCAGTATGCGTTTTGCCTGCACCATACGTACAAACAGTGCCAGTAGCTGCCCCTGCACCGGCGAAACATCGATGCCAGGGAGACCGGCGCGCCGGTTGTTCGCCAGTACCTGCGCCAGAACCTCATCCTCTGCAATTAACTGTTTTTCTAAGTATTCATCAACCATGGACCACTTTTGCTGCATAGCATTACCTCTGGTGTTTGATAACTTAATTCAGCCCGGACCACCCTCCGCCCAGTGCGCGGTAGAGATCCACCTGCGCCAGCAACAGATTATTTTTCACCTGCACGGCGTTAAGCTGGGTGGAAAACAGCGTGCGTTGAGCATCCAGTACCTCCAGATAAGAGGAATAGCCGTTGCGATAACGGTTTTGTGCAATCCGCAGTGTCTCCTGCGCTACCTGCTCCTGCCCGGTCAGCTCATGCAGTTGTTCGCCGAGACGGGTGATGGCATCCAGGCTGTCGTTCACTTCTTTGAATGCGCTGCGCACGGTTTTTTCATAGGTGTAAAGCGCCTGATTCCGCTGGGACATCGACACATCTACCTGCGCATTTAATGCCTGTCGGTTAAGCAATGGTGCCAGAATACTGCCGCCCAGACTCCATAATCGCAGTGGGTTATCAAGCAGACCGGGCAGCGTATCATCCTGCACACTACCGGACGCGGTCAGATTGATAGAGGGCAGTAACTTCGCCTGTGATGATGCCAGTGTTGCATCGGCGGCAACCAACTGGTGCTGAGCCTGCACGATATCCGGTCGTCGGTTCAGCAAGGTTGATGGTAACTGCGAAGGCACGGCGAGCGGCGTGAGTCCGGCAAACGCGCTGCGTGCAATAGCCCCTGGATTACGGCCCAGCAACAGGCTCAGCGCGTTCTCCTGCTGATTGATTTGATGCGCTAACACCGGCACCTGCGCCCGTGTTGCCCGCAGTTCTGAATCGGATTGCATCAACTCCAGTCGTGAAGTATAGCCTGTTTCATACTGGTGACGGGCGAGCTGCAAGGCGTCTTCCCGCGCTTTCAGTGTCGCGCAGGTGACGCGAAGTTGTTCGTCCAGCGACAGTAAGGTCAGGTAACCCGTTGCCACGTTTGTGGCAACCGTCAGATCCGCCGCCGCGGCCGCTGCTTTTTGCGCGTCCAGCGACGCATCCGCTGCGCGTGCTGCGCTGCGATTCGCGCCCCACAGATCCACCGTATAACTGGCGGTCAGGTTGCCTTTATACAACGTACTGTGGACAGGCAATCCCGTGGCGGCCGACTGCGATCGGGCGCGCGTAGCGGAAAATCCTGCGTCCAGCTCCGGAAACAGCGCGCTGTCGGCCGCATAAACCCGTGCCTGATACTCGTTAACCCGTTCGCGGGCAATCAGCACATCGCTGTTATAACGCAATGCCTGATCGACAAACTGATTGAGCTGATTGTCGTGAAACTGACGCCACCAGACGCGATCTGCTTTACTGAGCGGGCCTGTGTCGCTGCGCCAGGCCGCAGGAATGTGCAGTGTCGGCTGCGCCGGTTCGATCTGCGCGGACTGGCACCCGGTAAGCGTGACGGTCAGCGCAACAAGGGCGCTGTGCAGCTTCATTTCAGCTTCTCCTGGGTATCAATATGCACCTGTACAGACATTCCCGGGCGCAGACGCGCCAGCATGTCGGGTTTTGCGTCAACGGCAATGCGTACCGGAATGCGCTGGGCGATTTTGACGAAATTGCCGGTGGCGTTGTCCGGGCTGACTGCACTGAACTCGCCCCCGGTTGCCGGAGAGAGACTTTCCACGCGCCCCTGATACGTTTCGTCATCCAGCGCATCGACGGTGAAATGCACGGGCTGTCCGACCTGCACGTTCGCCAACTGTGTCTCTTTCAGATTGGCAATCACCCAGCGTTGCGCCGGAACCAGTGACGTCAAATGCGTCCCCGCGCTGACATAAGCGCCTAAACGGACGCTGATCTGCCCGAGTTGCCCGTCTCGCGGCGCGACAATACGCGTGTTTTGCAAATCTATTTGCGCCAACTCCAGCGCAGCCTTGGCATTTTCGACGTCGGCCTGCAACGAGGCACGGTTAATAATGGTGGTTTGCAAATCCTGACGGGACATCTCCAGCGTGGCCTGCGCCTGAGCGATAGAGGCCGTGTTTTGCGCGGCGGTCGCCAGCGCCGCATCGCGTTCGCGAATCGACAGCGAACCGTCTGCCGTGAGTTCTTTCACGCGCTTAAGGTCTGCCTGCGATTTCAAATCCTGCGCTTTCGCGCTGGCTAACGCCGCTTCATTGCGTGCGATCACCGCCTGGGCGCTTTTTCGTTGCTGGAGATTGTTTTCCAGCGCCGCGGTTTTCATCGCCAGCGTCGCCTGCGCCTGGTGAACGCGCTGGCGGTAGATGCGGTCATCGATCTGCATAATCAGATCGCCTTTTTTCACGTTAGCAAAATCCTGTACCGGGACGTCCGTGATATAGCCGTTCACCTGTGGACTGATAAAGGTCGTCTGGCCACGCACATAGGCATTATCCGTAAACTGTGAATGGCGGGTAAAAGGGGGCAGATGCCACGCGTAAAGGATCACCAGTACGCCGACCAGACCGATCGCGGCGGCGGCAAAAATGGAGACCACACGCAAATTACTACGGGTATTTGCCTGCGCTTTGGCGGCATCCTGCTGACTCATAAACACTCCGGAAATAATAACGACATTATTTGGTTCCTGTTGCCCGTCGCAGTGCAAGACGGGCAGTTATACGCAGGCGCAACAAGCGCCACAAAATCCAGATCAGCGTGGCGGTAGCCACCGAAGCCGTTAACAGATAAGTATCGTTGTACGCGAGGATATTTGCTTCCAGCGTTGAGACGTTTTGCAACTGCGTCACGGCCTGCGTACTTAACAGTGTGCTATCACCGATCATGCTCTGGTAAAGCTGGCTGTAGAGTTGCAGTCGCTCATTGACGAGCGGGTTTAATGTGGTGAGCTGATCCGCCAGCAGACTGGAATGGTATTTTTCCCGCCAGGTTTGAAAGGTGCCTAAAATCGCCGAGCCAAGCAGACCACCAATATTCTGGCTCATACCGAACAGCACCGAGAAGCTGACCAGGTTGCGCGGCTCTGCAACAACGCCGCCAATCCCTGCCAGCATAGCCGGGGCGATAAAAAACGCACTGGCGAAGCCGAGCAAAAACTGGCTGACCAAAAGCTGGTCGGGGCGCGTCAGACTGGTGGACTGGCTGTCCATCAGCGAAGCAATAATCATCAGCGCCAGAGAGGTGATAATTGGCCAGGCCAGACGCTGCGGTTTGATAGTCAGGCAACTGGCCACGATACCGCAAATGATCCCGGCGAGAATCGACCAGGCAAGGTGAGTCATTTGATCGTTTTGCAAACCGACATACTGCAGCCAACCAAACACGCCGGTATTCTGTTCTGCCAGCACAATACGGATCAGCAGCATAATCAACCCGAGGCGAACAATACTGCCGCTGGAAAGCCAGCGGGTATTGAGCAAGGGGTTGCTGCGGTTATGTTCGAACACCATGGCACTGACGATCAGTACCACAGCCCCGGCGAGAGACCAGCCAATCCACGGCGCTTCAAACCACCAGTCCAGACGCCCCAGCGATAGCACCGCACAGACGAGTGCGATACCCGGTGCCAGCAGGAAAAACGTAATAAAGTCCTTCTTTTCAAACACCTTTCTGCGATCGCCAGGCGGCAGTTTCAACGCAATCACGCAGCCCAGCGAAATCAGCGCCAGCCCCAGTTCAAAAAAGTAGAGGCCACGCCACTCGTCGAGTTGCAACAGTTCGGTGGAGAAGAGACGCGCGACCGGGATCGCCAGTGTGGAACCGGTGATACCGATGGTCAGCGCTTTTAAGCGGTGTTTCGCAGGCCAGGCCTGGATCTGGTAATAGATGCCTAATGAGCTGAGCGCTGCCGCTACCATGCCATGTGCGGCGCGGACGATCAGCGCGGAACTCAGATCGTTAACGAACAGATGGAAAAAGGTCACCAGCACGTACAGCACCAGAAACCCTTCGGTAAAGGCGCGCAAACCGTACTGCTGGCGAAACTTGACCAACAGCAGGTTAATGGAGACGTTGGTCATCACGTACACCGCGGGTAACCATGCAATCTCGGTAGACCAGGCGGCAAAGGTGCCTTGCAGATTTTGCAGGTTCGCAGTGACCATAGCATTGCCCAGCGCCCCGGTCATGCAGACCAGAAGACCAACAATGCCGTAGGCGATACGCCGTGGCGTACTGTGAAACGGCGTAGAGGGCGAACCCAGCAGTACCGGTTTTTCATGGGGCGCCCATTCACGCGGTGCGTACGGATCGCGTTTCGGTAAACGCATCAGGTCTCCTCAACCTTGCGCAATAGCAATAAGATGTTGTCAATGGAAATAGTTAGGGTGCTAATGATTCTACGTGCGCAGGTAAACAGAATGCAAGTGCATAAGAACATGATAGATTACTCACAGTAATCAATCTGCTTAAGTGATAAGAAATAACCTCACATAAGGTGACAGTGTCACAATGAACCGTATCACTATTACTGTAACGACACCTTCTGATCCGGCATGTCTGCAATTGCAGGATGCGCTTTCGAACACGCTTCAGGCGTTAACCGGGAGTAGCGGCAGGGCATCTTTTGATACCCAGGCGTGGGGGGAAAACGATTTTTTTCTATTGGCGCAGGACGACAACCAGTATGCCGTAGGTTGCGTGGCGGTGCGTTACCTGGCCGACTCGATTGGCGAAATAAAACGTATGTATGCCCGACCGGGTACGCACGGGGTTGGCGCGCAATTGCTACACGCGCTGGAAGCCAAAGCGCTGACGCAGGGATATCGCAGCCTGTGGCTGGAAACCCGCCAGATCAATCAACGGGCGCTCGACTTTTACCTGCGGCATGGTTACCGCATTCGCGAAAATTACGGGCGCTATATCGGTAATGCGGAAGCGGTCTGTTTTGAAAAAACGCTGGTATCGCCAGCCCAGGCAGACCGCGAGTAAATCACACAGGGATATTTGTGTAATCAGACAGACCTGGCTGTAACCCGCTATGGTGGGGGGTTTTTGCTTATTTCAATTTTTGTTACAGAAACTTACGTGAACGACCACGAACAGGATTCGGAGTGATCCGCTATTCAGCTCGCGCCAGCGCGTTAGGCTGTAAAAAGATTTACGAAGGAGGTTTAGCTCATGTTGACAACGTTTCCCGCTTTGCCTGAACAGACGCTGGCGGCCGCCAATGCGTTAGGCGCGTGGCTGGCGCAGAATGATTTTGTCGGCAAACCGACGCCCGTACGGGCGGATGTGGTGATCCTTGCGGGCAACGCCGTGATACCCACCATCAATGCGGCCTGTGCACTGGCGGCGGCGCAGGGGACACCGCTGCTCATCAGCGGCGGCATTGGCCACTCAACGACCTTTCTCTATTCCGCCATTGCCCGCCACCCACGCTATAACGTGCTGCGTACGACCGGGCGCAGCGAGGCGGCGATCCTTGCAGACATCGCCCGACAGTTTTGGAAACTGGATGATAAACAGATACTGGTAGAAGAAAAATCTGCTAACTGTGGTGAAAACGCACGGTTCAGCATCGATATGCTCGTCAACCGGGGGATGACGCCGAAGACGGCAATGGTAGTGCAAGATCCGACCATGCAGCGCCGCACCATGGCGACCTTTGCCCGCGTTAGCCAGCAGTGCGCTAACGCCCCACACTGGCTGAGCTGGCCCGGCTTTACACCGCGACTGGTCAACACGGCTAAGGGTGTAACTTTCCAGCCGCGACAGAGAGGCTTATGGTCGGTGGAGCGTTATCTTTCCCTGATCCTCGGCGAAGTTCCGCGTCTGCGCGATGATGCCAATGGTTATGGCCCTGGCGGGCGTGATTTCCTGGTGCATGTTGATTTTCCTCAACATATTGAAGATGCATGGCAGGTTCTACTGGCCGATCGCACGCTGGCTGATGCCTTATCAAGCCGTTCTCTCTAAGCCTGATGCCCGTTTGCGCAGCCCTTGTCGCAAACGGGCATTCCTGTCCGCGATAATGTAATTTTTTTGTTTCTTTTTCGCTGTGCTTTTATGAGTTCTCTCACAAAAGTTCGCTTCCTGTCTGGGAAATGCCCTGTGCGGATATAGATTTTTAACAGCAAGTTCACTTGTTAAAAACAATATCATTACAGGAGCGAGTCATGACAGCACCGGTACAACACCCTATGTTTATCGACGGTCAATTTGTAAGCTGGCAGGGCGACAAATGGCTGGATGTCGTTAACCCGGCAACGGAAGAGATACTGGCGCGCATTCCCGATGGCAGGGCGGAAGACGCCCGCCGGGCGATAGACGCGGCTGAACGCGCCCAGCCCGCCTGGGAAGCCCTTCCCGCCATCGAACGTGCAGGTTGGCTGCGTAAGATTGCCGCAGGTATTCGCGAAAAAGTCAGTGAAATCAGCGCGCTTATTGTTGCAGAAGGTGGAAAAATTCAGCAACTGGCAGAGGTGGAAGTGTCATTCACCGCCGATTACATCGACTATATGGCCGAGTGGGCGCGGCGCTACGAAGGTGAGATCCTGCAAAGCGATCGTCCAGGCGAGAATATCTTTGTATTCAAACGCCCGCTGGGCGTCACCACCGGCATTCTACCGTGGAACTTCCCGTTCTTTCTGATTGCTCGCAAAATGGCGCCTGCGCTGATCACCGGTAATACCATTGTGATTAAACCCAGCGAATTTACGCCGAATAACGCCATCGCTTTCGCGAAAATCGTTCACGATGTCGGGCTGCCGAAAGGTGTTTTTAACCTGGTGCTTGGCCGTGGGGAAACGGTCGGACAGGAGCTGGCAGGCAACCCGAAAGTGGCGATGGTCAGTATGACTGGCAGTGTCGGTGCGGGTGAGAAGATCATGGCCGCAGCGGCGAAAAACATCACCAAAGTGTGCCTGGAACTGGGCGGAAAAGCACCGGCGATTGTGATGGACGATGCCGACCTGGAGCTGGCGGTCAAAGCCATTGTCGACTCCCGCGTGATTAATACCGGGCAAGTGTGTAACTGTGCTGAGCGTGTTTATGTCCAGCGCGGTATTTATGACCGCTTTGTTAATCGCCTTGGCGAGGCCATGAAGGCTGTGCAGTTTGGCGATCCCTCTCAGCGCAACGACATTGCTATGGGGCCGCTTATCAACGCAGCGGCGCTGGAACGCGTAGAGCAGAAAGTCGCGCACGCGGTGTCCGAAGGTGCGCGGGTTGCGCTCGGGGGTAAACCGGTGATCGGTAAAGGCTATTTCTACCCGCCCACGCTGCTGCTGGATGTGCGCCAGGAGATGGCGATCATGCACGAAGAGACATTTGGCCCGGTTCTGCCGGTCGTGGCGTTTAACACGTTGGATGAAGCGCTGGCGATGGCCAATGACAGTGATTATGGTCTGACATCATCGATCTATACCCGGGATCTCAATACGGCAATGAAAGCGGTGCGCGGGCTGAAATTCGGGGAGACCTATATCAACCGTGAAAACTTCGAAGCGATGCAAGGCTTCCATGCAGGCTGGCGCAAATCCGGGATCGGCGGAGCGGACGGTCGCCACGGCCTGAACGAATACCTGCAAACCCAGATGGTCTATCTGCAATCCTGATAAGCGCTGCCCCCGACGCGTGTGAGGGCACGTTTCACACTTTGGTGGCGATCCACCCCATCATCAGCTCCGGCCAAATGGCGACCGGCAAACCCAGCGCATCGCGAATGCCGAAACCGTGCGCACCCTGTTCGAACAGGTGCATCTCCACCGGTACACCCAGGCGGCGCAGGGCGGTAAACATCACCACGCTGTTTTCCACTTTCACTGCGGGATCGTCAACCGCATGCAGTAAAAACGTCGGCGGTGTGTGTTCATCTGCCATTTGTTCTGCGGAATAACGACGAATTTGATCTGCCGTTGGCGTCTCACCAATGAGTTGCTGGCGGGACTGCGGGTGATCAATCTCCTTTTGCATGGTGATCACCGGGTAGACCAGCGCCATAAACGCCGGACGGGCGCTTTGCTGATCAATGGCGTCAAGCGGTGCGTAAACGGATTCGTTATAACGCGTGCCCAGGCTTGCTGCGACATGGCCCCCGGCAGAAAACCCCATCACACCAATGCGCTCAGGATCAATATGCCAGGTGCTGGCATTGGCGCGAAGCGTACGCATGGCTCGCTGAACATCCGCCAACGGCGCATCGGCGCCTTCCGCATGCCCGTCTCCCGGCAGGCGATAGGTCATCACAAACAGGGTGTAGCCTTTGGCGTTAAAACAGGATGCCAGTGCGCTGCCTTCTTTATCCAGTACCACGCGGCGGTAGGAGCCGCCTGGCGTCACCAGAATGCCCACGCCATTCGGGTTTTGCGGGGCGTAAACGGTGATCTCCGGGGCGCGTACACCGGTCACTGAACGATCAAAACGGGACGGCCCTGTGTGGCGTTCTTCCAGTTGGAAATGCACCGGGCTTACCTGTGCGCCGGGGGCTTCTCTCTGCGGCCAGACGGGGAAGGTAGTGGAATGCTGCACGGCGACATCCATCAGCGTTAGCAGATCTTCCCGACTCATATTTCTCACACCTGCACTCCTTTTACATCGTATCTGCTGTATAGCATAGGCGGATTGTGAGCGGGTTGGGGGACAGCGAGATCAAAGAGATGCCGGGTAGCGGGAACCTACCCGACAGGATTGCGGATCAGAGCGTACGGTATTTTTCGAGCACGCGCACAAGCTGGGTAACGAAGCCGTATTCGTTATCGTACCAGGAGACGGTTTTCACCAGTTGCAGATCGCCCACTTCGGTGATTTCTGTCTGAGTGGCATCAAATACCGAACCGAAATGACTGCCAATCACATCGGACGACACGATCTCTTCGTCGGTGTAGCCAAAGGATTCGTTATTGGCGGTGGCTTTTTTCAGTGCGGCGTGGATCTCATCCACGGTCACTTTTTTCTCGAGTACCGACACCAGTTCTGTGACTGAGCCGGTTTTCACCGGTACGCGTTGGGCATGGCCTTTCAGTTTGCCGTTGAGCGCCGGGATCACCAGGCCAATGGCTTTGGCCGCGCCGGTGGTGTGCGGAATAATATTCTCCGCCGCTGCCCGCGATGCGCGCAAATCTTTACCGCGTGGCCCATCAACCAGCGCTTGTGTACCGGTATAAGCGTGAATAGTGGTCATGGTGCCCGCTTTAATGCCGAAATTGTCATGCAGGGCTTTTGCCATCGGTGCCAGGCAGTTTGTGGTGCAGGACGCGACGGAAATAAGGGTGTCCTGGGCGTTGAGCGTGTCGTCGTTGACGTTATAAACCACGGTTTTCATGTCGCCTGCCGGGGCAGAGATCAGCACTTTTTGGGCACCGGCATCGAGATGTGCTTGTGATTTTTCTGCGGAGGTATAGAAGCCGGTACATTCAACAATGATCTCTGCACCTGCGCTACGCCACGGAATATGTTGAGCGTCTTTCTCGGCGTAAACGGTGATGGTTTTACCGTTGACGATCAGCGCGTCTTCGCTGAAGTCCACACTCCAGTTAAACGGGCCGTAATTGGAGTCATGCTTTAAGAGATAGGCGAGCACTTTCGGTGAGGTCAGATCGTTGATCGCGACCACTTCTGCGCTGCTGTTGGTTTCCAGCAGGCGACGTAGAACCAGACGACCGATACGGCCAAACCCATTGATGCCAATTTTACTCATGATTTTCTCCCTCAGGATTGAATGAATCACAGCATTGCACTCGTCCAGTGATAGCCTGGGGAGGAGGTTTGGGCAACTGAATCACATTCATGTAACGATAAGTGATTGAAAATTGATACAGTAAAGTTAATGAATTTTTAAGAAAAGCCAGGTATGTTGAACGCCGGTCCGTTCTCCGTTTGTTGTGGGGTGTCGTTATGCGTAGCAACTATTCCGGCTTACAAATCGCTATTCACTGGCTGGTATTTCTGCTGGTGGTGGCCGCTTATTGCGCCATGGAGTTTCGCGGTTTTGCGCCGCGCAGTTATCGCCCGGCGTTTAATATGGTGCATGTCTCCTGTGGCATTTCTATTCTGGTGTTGATGGTTGCGCGGTTACTGGTGCGGCTGAAAAACCCGACACCGCCGATTGTGCCAAAACCATCCGCGATGATGACCGGGCTGGCGCACCTTGGCCATCTGGTGATTTATCTGCTGTTTATCGCATTGCCGGTGATCGGTCTGCTGATGATGTACAACCGTGGTGGTCCGTGGATGGCGTTCGGCATAGCGATGCCGTATGCGGCTGAAGCCAATTTCGATCTTGTGGATACGCTAAAAGAGCTCCATGAGCTGCTGGCGAATCTGGGCTATTTTGTGATTGGCCTGCACGCGGCGGCTGCGCTGGCGCACCATTACATTTTTAAAGACAATACGTTGCTGCGAATGATGCCGAAAAAACAGGCATAACGCTTCGCGGCACGTAAAACCCAATCTCTGAGCCTCGTTATACTGCGGGGCTTTTTTATTTTCCCGACGGCTAAAATGTGATCTTGTCTGGTTTTTACGGCAGAAAAACCGGGGGGAATCACATTTTGCGCCATCTGTGCTGTGCTGAATTCGTACAAGCGGTGTAGATAGTATATCTATTATAGAAACACTATCGTGAGTGGAGGGGGATATGACACAGCCAGTACAGGAGTCTCTCGATCGGATGGCGTCGCAGGAAGAGGCCTCCGGGAGCCGTAAATTACGTAAAGTGCTGCTGGCCACCGGTATTGGCCATTTTGTTGAGTGGTTCGACTTCGGTTTGTACGGCACACTGGCCGCGATTATCGGTCTGCAATTCTTTCAGGCGGGTAACCCCAGCGTGGCATTGCTCTCTTCCTTTGCCGTCTTTGGCGCCGGGTTTGTGATGCGCCCGCTGGGTGGGCTGTTCTTCGGATCACTGGGCGATCGCAAAGGGCGGCAAAAAGTGCTGGCAACTGTGATTCTGCTTACTTCCGGCGCCACGTTCGTGATGGGGTTATTGCCAACCTATCATCAGATTGGCATTACAGCGACGGTGTTGCTGGTGATCACCCGTCTGGTTCAGGGCTTTGCTGCCGGTGGTGAAAGTTCCGGGGCGACAACGTACCTGGCGGAATATGCGCCTATGGCGCGCCGTGGCTATTTTACCTGTTGGATCGATAACTTCGGTTTTATGGCCTTTGTCGCCGGTTCAGGGTTAGTGTTTCTGCTGACCGCAACGCTGGGTGAAAGCACCATGAACGACTGGGGCTGGCGCATTCCCTTTTTGATCGCCGGGCCGCTGGGCTGGGTAGGGCTCTATTTACGAAAACACCTCGAAGATTCGCCGGAATTTGTTGATGCCATGAAAAACGGGCAAACAGAGACCGCACCGCTGCGTAAAGCCGTCACCACGGCATGGGCGGCATTGCTGTTTTGCGTTGGTTTTGTGGTCATCAAGGCGGTCGGGCACTGGACGCTACAAACCTTTATGCCGAGTTACCTTTCCACCGAGTTACACTTTTCCAGGCTGAATGCCTATGCCATTACCACCATTGGGCTGTTTTCCGTTGCGGTACTGGTGCCCTTTATGGGTTATCTGTCGGATAAATACGGGCGTAAGCCATTGATGCTGACCGGCTGTGCCGGGTTTATTTTGCTAAGTTATCCGGCGATGATGGTGATGGCGAATGGCGATGTGCTCTCGGCGGTGCTGGCAATGGTAATGTTGGGGGCTTTCATTGCGGCGTTTGACGGGGCTTGCACTGCGGCGATGGCTGAACTGTTCCCGACCCGTATTCGTTACGGCGGGCTGTCGATTGCCTATAACTTTGCAGTGGCGTTTTTTGGCGGCATCACGCCGTGGTTCTCTGTGTGGCTGATCACCAACACGGGCGACAAATTCTCGCCCGCCTACTATGTGATGGGCGCGGCACTGATCACTTTCCTGACGGTCATGCGCGCGCGTGAAACCGCCGGTAAGCCACTTAAACGATAACGCTGAAGCCTGCACGGCGGGGCATTAGCGGGCTACAACACACAGTGTGACGTGATCCCACCAGGGATTATTCGTCACCTGTTGGTGTTGAATAATAAAACCTTGCTCGAGGATTTCTTGCCGTAATAATGGCAGCGGCAATAATGTGCGCCAGGGTTGACCATCCCGATAAAGGACATACTCCGCCGGGTTGTAGTGTCGGCGATCTTCTTCTTTTCGCGGCTCTCCGCACATGCTACTCAGCACAAAGTGGCCATCGACCGCGAGCAGGCGCTTGATTTCATGCCAGGCCTGCTCGCGCTGTTTTCCCGTCAGGCAGTGCATGCAGCTCCCGTCAAAAATTAACGCAAATGGGTGTTCAGGCAACTGATTGAGATGGCAAACATCGGCTGTCTGAAAATCGCCGCAGAGTCCTTGCCGGAAAAAATTCTCCTGTGCCCAACGGATTGCGGTTGGGGAAATATCCACGCCGCTTACCTGATAGCCCTCTCTGGCAAACCACAACGACGCCATGGATCCGTTACCACAACCCAGTTCAAGGATCCTGCTGCCCGGTGCGGGTAACAATGCGGCGTCTTTCAGCGTTGTCAGATTTTCATGCAAATTATGCCATGCGCGCGGGTAACCGCTGCCGGTCCAGGCTGGCTCCCCGCTGGCGTACAGCCGCTGATATATCTGTTCGTAAATATCCATCTTATCGCGTTATTTAATGAGAACGGAGTTGATAAATATACGCGCAATATTAACTCAGGAAATCATTTTTATTCCGTAAGGGCAAAGTTCAAATAAGCAGTCCTGTTGCTGGTCACAATTTCTTAAAGAAACATTATCATTGCCGGGGCAGTTGCAACTGTTTTTTATCGTTCGCCAGACGGAAGGAAAAAAAGGCATCGTATGGACAATGTTAAAGTTTCGTGATTTGCCATCAACAATAACGCCCTGAGCGTCCGTCTTTAACTTGTTGTTTGGACGTAAAAAATAGGAGCCTTTATACCATATGATAACAGACAGTTCCGATGTATTTCGCGCCAGGGCGAAAGCCGTGCCGGTGGCGGGGGATACCAGCATATCCGTAATATTCCAGTGCATAACTCCTCCTTCTTTTGAACATATTCCCTGTGAGAAAAATCCTAACAAATAAGAAAGTCTGCGCCTATGGCTAATAACAATATTTAATGTCGCTGCGTAAAACCTAAAGAAATTTTCAAAAGTTTACTGAGTAATTTTTATATGGTTGCTCGGGTTCATGCTCACCAGCCTGACCCGCAAAATGTCTCACCATTTTGAGTGCCATGGGGCGGTGAGGTAGGGGGGCTGCTAAGGTTTGAAAAATTACTGGCAATCCAAAGAGTGTTGCTATTATTAATTCTGTATCACTCACAAAACCCCTAAAGGCTGGTGCGACAGTCTGTTCCATGCACGGTCAGTTTTTATGCAAGGCGCTGAAACACCAAAAACTTCAGCCTGAAATAGCGCTTAAGTAAAATCTGTGATGGCGAAAATGGTCGCGGTGTGGCGGCGAAATGGGTGTTCGGTTCTGGCGATAAATGATTTAAGTAATGGTAAAGGGCGTTAACGTTACCATCGGTATTTCTGGTGCGCGAAGACCCACCAGAGAATATATTCCGGGACACTGTATGCAGCCATCGGGAAATAACTATCAGATTCAAGAAAAGCGCCGCCCACAACTGGTAACGATAATCACCCTGGTGGCAGGGTTGCTGCTTACATTGGTGGCCGTTCTGGTGGTGCACCGGCTGAATGAACAGCATATCCGGCAATCGGTTATTAAAAATGCAGAGCCACAATTCAACGAGTTAATGGAAAGAGTCAACCGATATCGGTATGGCCTGTACGAAGCCCGCACGGCAGTCCTCAGTAGCGGTGGCCGCGAGGTGACAGACCAGGGTTTTGTCGGTTTTGCCCAATCGTTAGATTTGAGCAGAGACTTCCCGGGGGCAAGAGGCTTTGGGTTTATTCGCAGGGTACCTCACCTGAAACTTGCTGATTATCTGGCTGAAGAACGCAAAGAAGGTCGCCCCGATTTCCGAATCTACTCCATCGGGCTGAACCAGCACGAACATTACATTATTGAATATATGGAGCCTGCTGCCGTCAGCAGTAACGCGAATATCATAGGCCTGGATATTGCGTCAGAATATATGCGCAAGCTGGCGGCGGATAACGCCATGCTGAGCGGCGATGCCGTTATCACATCACCCTTAACCCTGAAATATTCTTCACCCCAGCAGCTGGATGCATTTTTAATTCTGCTGCCCATCTATGACGGCGCAAAAACCCCCGCCACCGCCATGGAAAGAATGCAGCGCGGTTTTGGCTGGGCTTTTGCGCCATTAAATGTGCATGAAATTCTCGCGGGCTCCGGCATTCGTAATGACCAGCTCATTTTGTCGCTGCAGGATGCAACCAATCCACAGGATGTTGAGGAGTTTTACCGCAACAGCAGTGAACAGGGGCTTTATCCCTACAGCAAAGATATTCCGGTTCTGGGCAGGATCTGGCGTTTTACATTGACCGTTACACCCGCCTGGGTCGCCGGGCTGAATCTGCTTTCCCCAGTGTGGATCGCGCTGCTGGGCGGGGGGATGACGCTGATCCTCGTTATGCTGGTCAATATTGCCGTCTCTCGCAATGCCGATCGTAAACGGCTGCTCATTGAGCAAAATAAGCTCACGCTGATTGTGGAAAGCTCCGTTGATGCAATTATCGGGAAGGACACCACCGGAACAGTGATTAGCTGGAATAAGGGGGCCGAACGCATGTTTGGCTATGCCCGCCAGGAAGCTATCGGGCAGAAGATGGTGGACTTGATTATCCCCGCACGGCTGAAAGAAGAAGAGAGCCAGATCCTGCAACGGGTGATGTCCGGGCAGCCTATCGAAAGCCTGGAGACGGTGCGCCATCGCAAAGATGGCTCGGAGCTTACTGTCGCCACAACGATAGCCCCCATCTGTTCCGCTGACGGAAAGGTCATTGGCGCATCGAAAAGTGTGCGGGACATTTCACTTCAGAAAGAAGCAGAGCAGCGCATCCGCGATCTTAATATCAATCTGGAGCAGCAGGTCAGGCAGCGTACCGAAGAGTTGGCCACCGTCAACGCAATGCTCAGCACGGTGTTATCCGCCACGTATGAATTTATGATCATTGCCACCGATCTGGATGGCACCATCCGTCTGTTTAACCGTGGCGCGGAGCGGATGCTGGGCTACTGCGAGGCGGATATGGTGGGGAAAGCGACGCCGGAAATACTGCATGTGCCAGAAGAAATCCTCGCGCGGAGTAAACAACTCAGTGAACAATATAATGAAGATATTCAAGGGTTTGATGTCTTAATTTACCATACGCGCAATGGTCGTCCGGAACATTTTGAGTGGACCTATCAGCACAAGGATGGTACGCGTTTCCCCGTCAATCTGGTGGTCACGGCGATGCGCGATGCTAACGGCGCGATCATTGGTTATCTCGGTATTGCGGCGGATATTACGCAACAGCGCCAGGCCCAGCAAGCGCTGGAGGCCGCCCGCGATCAGTTATTGTCGACCACACAAACCCTGCTGATTGCTTCGAAAACGGCGGAGCTGGGGATCTGGAGCTGGAATATAGCCACCGATGCGCTGGAGTGGAACGACAAGATGTATGAGCTTTATGATTTGCCGCCATCGCTGGCGGAAAACGGGTTAACATTCCAGCGCTGGGCCTCGCGTATCCATCCGGAAGATGTCGACATTGCGGTCAATGATCTGCGCCGCGCCATTGTCACGCACGATGAGTATCTTCCGACATTTCGCATTCTTCGTAGTGATAACTCGCAGCACTTTATTCAGGCTGCCGCCAACATTGAATACGACAGCAACGGTCAGCCGGTTCGCGTGACCGGAATAAATCAGGACATTACCGAAGATCGCTTACTGAAATTGCATTTAATTGAAGCCAAAGAACAGGCCGATGCGGCGAACGCCGCGAAATCCCTGTTCCTTGCCAATATGAGTCATGAAATCCGTACGCCGATGAATGCTGTGTTGGGTATGCTGCAACTGCTGCTGAAAACCGGGCTAACGCAAAAACAGCATGATTTCGCTTTCAAGGCACATGTCGCCGCAACATCGCTCCTTAGTTTGCTGAATGATGTCCTGGACTACTCAAAAATTGATGCCGGTAAACTGGAACTGGATCTGAATCCGCTCGATTTGCACAGTCTGATGCAGCAACTGGCAATCATTCTTTCCGGTAATTTGCGTAACAAATCCGTGGAGCTGCTGTTCGATCTCGATAATTCCCTGCCGCCGAACATCATTGGTGATGCACAGCGATTGCAGCAAATCCTGATCAACCTGGTCAGCAATGCGATCAAATTCACTGAGAAAGGGGAAGTGATTGTACAAACCCGACTGCTGGCGTTATCTGAGCAGAGTGTTGATGTGCGTATCAGCGTGTCTGATACCGGCATTGGCATCAGCGAAGCGCAGCAGAAACGGATATTTGATGTGTTTACTCAAGCCGAAACCTCGACCTCACGGCGCTATGGCGGAACCGGACTGGGGCTCGTTATTAGCCGTCGTCTGGTTGAGCAAATGGGCGGCATACTCACCGTTGACAGTGAGCTTGGGCATGGCAGTACCTTCGCCTTTGAACTGCACTTCCCGCGCGATACCCGCGTCACCTGGCAGCCTCTGCACATTAGCGGTGACACACCGCGCGTACTGGTGGTGGACGATAATCTGATTGCCCGAACGCTGATCGTGGACATGTTGCGCGCAATGCATGTCCAGGCCGACAGCACGCCCAGCGCCGCCGAGGCTATCCGGAAAGTGAAAGCCGCCTCCGATGCCGGTACGCCTTACGATACTGTGTTGTTGGACTGGATCATGCCGGAGATGGACGGCATTGCTCTGGCAGAGCATATTCGTCATGACATGCAGTTGCCGCGCATACCCTCGTTGATTTTACTCAGTGCAGCGCACCATGAAGATCTGCCGGATACCGGTGCGCACTCGCCGCTGGATAAAGTCCTGTCGAAACCCATCACCCCGCAGCAATTACTGGACGCCATAAGCACAGCGTCTGCCAGCGATAAATCTCACACCAGCCCTGACCCGGCCGCGAGTCATATGCTGGCCGGTTTGTCTTTACTGGTGGTGGAGGATAATGCGTTTAACCAGACCGTAGTCAGAGAGCTGCTGATGAGCGAAGGCGCGCTCGTGACTATTGCCTCCGGGGGAGAAGAGGGGGTCAATACGGTGATTCAGGGGCGCCAGAGATTCGATATGGTACTGATGGATTTGCAAATGCCGGACATCGATGGCTTTGAAGCCACCCGAAGGATACGCGCGAATCCGGCATTCGCAACGTTGCCGATTGTGGCGATGACGGCGAACGTAAGCGAATCAGATAAACAGAATTGCCTTGCTGCCGGTATGGACGGGCATATCAGTAAACCGCTGGTGTTCACGGATGTGATTGCCGTGATCCTGCAAATTAGCGGGCGGCAGACCCACGCCGTCGAGGCTGCCGCTGATGTAAAACCGGCCTCGAACCAACTGTTACAGCGTTTTGGCGGAAACCTGATCATTTATCAAAAATTACTGCGCGCATTTATGCCATCGTTTTCCGAACTGGTGACCGCTTTACGAGACGCGCGCCGCAATGAAGACTGGCCAGCCGCGATGATGGCGCTGCATACCCTGAAGGGAACCACTGGCTCCGTCGGGCTGGATAATCTCTATCACTATGTTGTTAACAGCGAGTCGGCATTAAAAACTGCCCGTGAGCAGGATAAAGCCCGACAACTGGATGAGATACTTGCACAGATTGAAGACCTGGCGCAGGAAGAGCACCGCAATATCAGCCAGTGGGTTGCCGGCATGATGCCCACCCCTGATGTACCGGAACCTGCTCAGGTTGAGCTGGACAGGCTGATAGATGACCTGTCGCAGAGTCTTAACAGCAGCAATATGAAGGCCGTCGATCAGGCAGAACAACTCGCCTGGCAACTGAGTCAGAACCCGGCATGGCAGTCATTCGCGGAGGCGCTTGTTCAGGCGACCGAAAATCTCGACTTTAACAGGGCGAAGCAGGTGCTGGAGCAGATTAAGGAGGTGCGGGATGTGGAAAAAAATGCTTGAGGAGCTGAACCAGCAAGGCATTAAGCCTCGTGTGCTGATCGTTGATGACCAGCCTATCAACATTCGCCTGTTAAACGACGTCTTTACCGAACAGTTTGATGTGCTGATGGCGACAACCGGTGAGAAGGCGCTGGCGCTGGCAAAAGAGCAGCAACCCGATCTGATCCTACTGGATATTATTATGCCGGAGATGGACGGTTACGAGGTCTGCCGACGCCTGAAGGCCGATCCCCTGACTGAGTTTATCCCGGTGATTTTTGTGACCGCAGAGACCGAAGCGGACGTTGAAGCCTATGGCTTCGAAATTGGCGCAGTGGACTTTATCGCTAAACCGATTAACCCGGCGGTGGTTCGGGCCCGAGCCATTACCCATCTGACGCTCAAGCTGTATATGGACAATATGCGTAATATTGCCTGGCTTGATGGTCTGACGGGCTTGCTCAATCGCCGCCGGTTCGATGAATTACTCACTAAAAACTGGCTGCTCTGCCGCCGGGAACAGCGCCCCATTGCGCTGCTGATGATGGATGTCGATTTTTTCAAACGCTATAACGATCATTACGGGCATCTGGCCGGCGATGACTGCTTGCGAACCATTGCGTCCACCCTGAAAGCCACGCTTCATCGCCCGGCGGATCTGGCATTTCGTTATGGTGGCGAGGAGTTTGCCTGCCTGTTGCCGTTCACGGATGAAAAGGGTGCAATCTTCTGTGCAAACGCCATACTGGAGGCGTTAAAAGCGCTGGAACTGCCTCATGCCACGTCTGATATCGGCCCGTTTGTCACCCTGAGCATTGGTATTGCATGGACTATCCCCACACAAGCCGGTAGCTGGACCCAATTGCTGCACGACGCCGACACGGCGCTTTATCAAAGCAAATCCGCCGGGCGTAACCGGGTGTCGAGTCTACATACAACGGATGGGTGACCTGCTGAAAGGCGCAGACAGCACCACCCAATGATAACGATGGAATAAGAGACAAAAATGAATAAATACGTTTTTTATGCAAATGATATCGCGATTAACGTTTACGCCAGGGACAGCGTGACGCCTGAAATTAAAAGCAAACTGAAAGCGGACGGTTTTTATAAACTGCCTTTTGACACCACGGCGGAAAATGAATCCGTCGCGACGGATAAGATGATCACGCACTTTAAGGAAAATCTCCAGGCCCTTGAGGAGTTCGCAAAGGATTACGCTATCTCGTCGACGATATTTGCCACTATTTATGCGTTATCCTCGTAAAAGGTATTTTTACGTTCTGGACGGAAAAGAGCGGTGAGCGACTGGTGGTATGATTCAACGAAAAAACTCGCCGCTGAGATTACGGAGAACTGTGCGTTTTCGGAGAATGGGGCAAATATCAGTAGATTATTAGTGCCCTCAAGAAGAGATCAATTGGGTTACACTGGTTAACGTTGTGTATTACCCAAAGACACAGTGACGGGAACGGTGAGGTGGGGAAGGCTGCTGAGTGCAAGGCGCGGATGTAACCAATTGCGCCGAATGGCAATGACTAATAGCGGTTCAGAACAGGAAAATGGCAGCCTAAACTGGTACAAGGATGTCATCGACACTAACGTTGCTCATGATGAACATGGAAACCAATCAGGGAATAGTCAATGGCTCGTCGACGTGAACTTCAAGGTATAGCTAACGCTCTTACAGGGAGCTTTGTTAGTCGAAATAACGACTTTAAAGGATACTGGTCTATTGGTCAGTTAAAATCATTAGCCATCAATAACGGCCTCACATCAATAACTTTTTCTCTTAGCACTCTTAAGATCAGTACCGTCTGTGATCTGCTCAGTTTTATTACGCATCACTACGCAGACATGCTCGAGAGCTTACTGATTAAACAGCAAGTACCTGAACGCTGGGTAAAAGAGGCTAACATTACGATCGACTTTAACGCTGATGCCGAGCATATCCAGTTGCATGAATGCTCAACCGCTGGGGAGCCTTTCCAGTGCAGTTGTCAGATAATAGATGATAATTTCCGTAATTACTCTTCGATCATTTATGGTCTGTGCGCGCCTCATTCCGCTGCGAAAGAGTTAAAATCGACGCGGAAATTCACTTTGTAGATCATAATATTAACTTAAGAACCACGACTCATAGCCGCCTGTCGTGTATTACAGATGGCTGCTATGTGCAAGGAGCAGGCGTCACCGGCGGTATACGAAACCCAATAATTGCAAAACGAGGCTTAAGGCTTTCATATTAATCATAGCTGTAGATTTTAAAGGAAGGATGACGCCTTCTGTATGCGATTCTTGGGTACATTCCATGGAGTTGAACAAAATCACTGACCTGAACTTTTCCATCAAAAATGCAGATATGTCCTGCGGAGCTTTCCGGATAGCCTGAAATCCCCAAGCCATTCTTATCCTGTCAGGATCTATTTCATGTCGGATTATCCCTAACTATCTGTCTGTTCAGTGGGTAAATAAGCAGTAATAAAGCCCGTGCCGGCACGGACTTTATTAACCGAATAATATATGAACTCAATAGAGCTTCTGCTCGATATGGTTTCCGGCATCAATCACCCGCCAGATTTTCCATTCTCCATCTTCCTTATGGGTCCAGACCTGCAAATGCTTCAATTTATTGTCCTGTATACCCAACCAGACATCCAGCTTCATACTGTCACCATCACGATAAGCAGGGGATACTTTCATACGTGGTATCCATGCAGGATCATAATCCTGAGCATAAATAAAATAATCCGCCTCAAGTAATTCCTGCTCAGGCATTTCATAAATAGCGGCCATACGTGCCAGTAATTTTTTTGACACCCACTGATGCATTTTATCCATTTTGATAATGTCACCTGATGGTGTCTTATCATATTCATGTAAATAGAATGAATAAAAATCAGTCATGCTTTTCTGAATATCCGTCTCAGTATTTGAGCTGGCAAAAGGAATATAAATAGCCAGTAACAAGGTAAGCAGGTAACGCATCATTTTTCCCTGTAAATAACATAAGGTAGGCGGAATTGCCGGTACTTAGGTCCCGGGTACATATCCCTTTGTTTGAAATCAGCATACCCTGTTTTACCCTCAAACATCGTCATATGGCCGATTCCGTTCCCGCCTTGGTAAGGCTGAATAATCGCAACATCACCTTTCTCTGGCGTTGCTGACTGTGGCAATGCAAGGTACTGAAATGTACGCCTTATGAGGTCACCGATAAAGACCTTGTGACATTCACAATACCCACATAAAACCTGACGTTTACAGCAAAACCACCTCCCATGTAGTATACCCCCCTATAGTATGCAGGAGATTTTATGCCACATTCACCTGAAGACAAAAAACGGGCGTTGACGCGTGTTCGTCGTATCCGCGGGCAGGTTGATGCACTGGAACGTGCGCTGGAAAGCGGTGAGCCTTGCATCGCGATTTTGCAACAAATCGCCGCCATTCGCGGCGCAGCCAACGGCCTGATGGGCGAAATGGTTGAAATTCACCTCAAAGATGAACTGGTCGCTGGCGACACCACAGCCGATCAACGTGCGGTGCGCATGGCGGAAGTCGGTCATCTTTTGCGCTCTTATCTAAAATAAGCATCAAGGTACTCACAAAAAAGGAACAGACTTATGAAATCACGTGCAGCTGTAGCGTTCGGACCGGGTCAACCGCTGAAAATCGTTGAAATCGATGTTGCACCGCCAAAAAAAGGTGAAGTGCTGGTGCGTATTACCCATACCGGCGTCTGCCACACGGATGCATTTACCCTCTCTGGTGACGATCCGGAAGGTGTTTTCCCGGCGGTGCTCGGCCATGAAGGTGGCGGTATCGTTGTGGAAATTGGCGAAGGAGTTACCAGTCTGAAACCTGGCGATCATGTTATTCCGCTCTACACGGCAGAATGCGGCGAGTGTAAGTTCTGTAAATCCGGCAAAACGAACCTTTGTCAGGCCGTCCGTGCGACTCAGGGGAAAGGTCTGATGCCGGATGGTACGACCCGTTTCTCGTATAACGGCGAACCGATTTTCCACTATATGGGCACCAGTACCTTTAGCGAATACACCGTTTGCGCAGAAATCTCGCTGGCGAAAGTCAACGAACACGCGCCACTGGATAAAGTCTGCCTGCTGGGGTGCGGTGTGACTACTGGCATCGGCGCGGTACACAACACGGCGAAAGTGAAAGAGGGCGACACTGTAGCGATTTTTGGCCTCGGTGGTATCGGTCTGGCGGCGATCCAGGGCGCAGTGCAGGCGAAAGCCGGGCGCATTCTCGCTATCGATACCAACCCGGATAAATTCCCGCTGGCAAAAGAGATGGGCGCGACGGATTTTATCAACCCCAACGATCACGCGCGTCCGATTCAGGATGTGATCGTGGAAATGACCGACGGCGGCGTGGACTTTAGCTTTGAGTGTATTGGTAACGTCAACGTAATGCGCTCGGCGTTGGAGTGCTGCCATAAAGGCTGGGGCGAAAGCGTGATTATTGGTGTTGCGGGCGCCGGTCAGGAGATCAGCACCCGTCCATTCCAGTTAGTGACGGGCCGTGTATGGCGTGGCTCCGCCTTCGGCGGTGTGAAAGGGCGTAGCCAGTTGCCGGGCATGGTGGAAGACGCGATGGCGGGCAAAATTCGCCTCGATCCGTTTATCACGCACCGCATGCCACTGGAGCAGATCAACGACGCGTTTGATCTGATGCACGAAGGGAAATCCATCCGCACCGTTATCCATTTCGGCGATAACTGATCCCGCCTCACGCCAGCGGTGTAACCGCTGGCGTCATTAATCTCCAAATCTGTGACCGCTGTATCGCTTTTCGCCATAAGAATAATCCAATTATTGCCGATGCCTATATATCATCCCTGATGTACGTATCAGATCAATATGAGAGTCGATAGCCATGGATAACAAAGCAGCAATGCAAAAAACACAAGGCATTGGATTTATGCACAATATTCGCCTGGTTCCCCTGTTTTCAGCTATTCTCGGCGGCATCCTGATGCTGTTTGCATTAAGTTCAGGCCTGGCAGGCTACTTCCTGATGCAAGCAGACCGCGACCAGCAGGATGTGACGAAAGAAATTCAGGTGCGCATGGGATTATCTAACAGCTCTAATAACTTACGCATCGCACGTCTCAACCTGATCCACGCAGGTGCGGCCAGCCGCATCGCCGAAATGGATGATATGAAAAAAAACGTGTCTGACGCCGAAAAGCGTATCCAGCAGTCGTCGGATAGCTTTAAACAATATATGGAACGTTCGGTAAAAACCCCGGCGGACCAGGCGCTGGATGATGATCTGACCACCCGGTTTAATGCCTACATCGCGGGCATGCAACCGATGCTGAAATATGCCAAAAACGGCATGTTCGAAGCCATTATTAACCACGAAAGTGAACAAGCCCGCGTGCTGGACAACACCTATAACGAGGTGTTGCTGAAAGCCATTCAAATTCGTACTGAACGTGCGCAGCACTTGACCGAAGAAGCGCACAGCCGCACACAGCTTGGTCTGATGTTTATGGCGGCCGCGTTTGCCTTTGCGCTGGTGCTGACTGTGATCACCTTCACCGTGCTGCGCCGCGTGGTCATTAACCCGCTGCAACGTGCCGCACAGCGCATTGCGCGCATTGCCTCCGGGGATTTGACCGTCGCGGACGAAGCGGCAGGTCGCAGTGAAATTGGTCGTCTCAGCAGTGACTTGCAGGCAATGCAGCATTCACTGGTAACGACTGTCTCTACGGTTCGTCAGGGGGCAGAAGAGATCTACCGTGGTACCAGCGAAATCTCTGCCGGTAATACCGATCTTTCCTCCCGTACCGAGCAGCAGGCGGCGGCTATTGAAGAGACGGCAGCCAGCATGGAGCAACTGACGGCAACGGTGAAACAGAACGCCGACAACGCCCACCATGCCAGCAACCTGGCACGCGATGCTTCCGGCAAAGCCACCAAAGGCGGGCAGATTGTGTCTGGCGTCGTGCAGACGATGGGCAATATTACCTCCAGCTCCCGCAAAATCTCTGAAATCACCGCAGTGATTAACAGTATTGCCTTCCAGACCAATATCCTGGCGCTGAACGCCGCCGTTGAAGCCGCGCGTGCGGGTGAGCAGGGGCGTGGCTTCGCCGTGGTTGCGAGTGAGGTGCGTACGCTGGCCAGCCGCAGTGCGCAGGCCGCGAAAGAGATCGAAGCGCTGATCAGCGACTCCGTCAGCCTGATTGAACAAGGGTCGGGTGAGGTGGTTGCGGCAGGTGAAACCATGGAAGAGATCGTGACGGCCGTCAAACGCGTGACCGATATCATGCTGGAGATTGCCGCTGCCTCTGACGAACAGAGCAAAGGTATTACGCAGGTCAGCCAGGCGATCACGGAAATGGATAATGTGACGCAACAGAACGCCTCGCTGGTGGAAGAAGCTTCTGCTGCTGCGGCATCGCTGGAAGAGCAGGCTGCGCGCCTGACCGAAGCGGTGGGGGCATTTCGTCTGAGTGGTGCTGCGCCGCAGCGTAGTGCATCATCATCATCATCGTCGTCAACGCCGAAAGCCCTTAAATCGCAGCGTCCTGCGCTGGTGAACGGTGAGAACTGGGAAACGTTCTGATTGCCAGACCCGAAACACGAAAGAGGCCGTAAGGCCTCTTTTTTTGGGGCCTGAATCTGGGGGATCCGTATGCCCGTGCTATCGTCAGAAACGGGGCAGCGTGAAGCTATTTGTCAAATCCACTGACGGGTTTCCGGCGGCGGAAAGAGAAATGCCACCGGGCATCACTGCCAGGTGGCATCGCTATTTTATCCTCAACGCCAGGGATGATTAAATAAAGCTGTCATCATCGTTGCTATAGTCGCTGTCATCGAAATCATCATCCTGATAGTTGTCGTTATCCGTCTGGTACGGATCGTTACTGTCGAGGAAATGCGAGTCAGAAACATCGTTAAAACGGTCGTTCTGTCCTGCATCAAACGCCGTACCACCTGTGGTCGTCGCGGGCTCTTCAATGATGTTGACGATCTCTTCCGGACGGGACTGATGGAACATACTGGTCAGCATCTCGGCAAGCACCACGCCGCCCGCGACGCCCGCAGCCGTTTGCAATGCGCCAGCCATAAAACCGCCGCCGCGAGGCGTGGACGCCGCCTGGCGCGCATAGTCAGGCGCGGGTTGCGGTGGTGGGGTCCAGTTATTTTCCGGCTGTGCGCTCTGGCTCTTACCGCCACCGAACAACCCGCCAAGGAAGCTGCCGCCTGTTGATGTCGCTTTGCTTTTTTGCGCCGCCAGCTCGCTTTCCAGCTCCTGGACTCTGGCTTGCAGACGTTTCAGTGCGGCTTCCTGAATCAAAATGGATTGCGCCATATAGTAGGGCGCAGCAGGTTGCTGCTTAACGAACTCCGCAATTTGCCGCTCTGCGTCAGCATCCCGTTGGCTGTTCTGCTGCTCAGTCTGTTTCAGACGCTGAAAAAGGCCGTTGATAAGCTGCTGTTCTTCATATTGCATGGCAATAACCTTCCGGTCGCTATGATGGATATGATTGAGTTTATCAGTGCCACGAATACGTGTCTGGCGAGTGAAATGTTTGTTTAAGATTGGTTGCAGCGATGACGTAAAAAAGGCCCGAATCGGGCCTTTTACATCCATGACGACGTACCGGGTCAACCTCAGGCAATTCGCAGGGTGTCGCGAGGTCGGGACGGGGTGATAACGACCGGAATAGATTTGGATGTCGGGGTGCCGGTCCCCTCGCCAAAACGGGTCAGGGGAACCAGTGGGTTCGTTTCCGGGTAGTACGCTGCCAGATTCCCGCGCGGGATGTTATAAGCAACGAGACGGAAATCTTCTACCCGGCGCACAATCCCATCGGTGGAGCAGGTCTCAATGTTAACCCGATCGCCGTCCGCTAACCCCAGCGACTGAATGTCGTCCGGGTGCATAAACACCACATCGCGCTGCCCGTAAACGCCACGGTATCGATCATCAAGTCCATAAATGGTGGTGTTGTACTGATCGTGAGAGCGCAGGGTTTGCAGAACAAATGGCGCGTCCGTTTCCGGGCATACCGATTGCGGCAGCGGTGCTGCACTGAATTCCGCTTTCCCGGAGGGCGTGTTAAAGCGCCGTTCGGCTGCGGCGTTCCCCAGCCAGAACCCGCCTGGCGCTTCGCAGCGGGCGTTGAAGTTCTGAAAACCGGGCAGTGTGGCGGCAATGTGATCGCGGATCAGGTTGTAATCGTCTGCCAGCGCCAGCCAGTCCAGCTTTTCTGTACCGAGAGTGGCATGCGCGATCCCGGCGACAATGGCCGTTTCAGAGCGTTGCGTTGCAGCCAGCGGTTTACCGATCCCTTCCGAGGCATGGACCATGCTGAAGGAGTCCTCCACCGTCACAAACTGGCGGCCGGTTGCTTGCACATCCTCTTCTGTGCGCCCCAGCGTTGGCAGGATCAGCGACTGTTTGCCTGGCATCAGGTGGCTGCGGTTCAGTTTGGTGCTGATATAGACCGTCAACCCGCAGCGGCGCAGCGCTTCGCAGGTAAGTGGTGTGTCCGGCGCGGCGGCGGCGAGGTTACCGCCTAAGGCGATCAGCACTTTCACCTCGTCACGCAGCATCGCCTGAATGGCATCCACCGTATGGTGGCCGCGTGCGCGCGGGGGTTCAAAATTGAAATGGCGGGCGAGGCTATCCAGCAGCGCTGCCGGGGGCTTCTCATCAATGCCCATTGTGCGGTTACCCTGCACATTGCTGTGGCCGCGTACCGGGCAGAGCCCCGCACCAGGTTTACCAAGATGACCGCCCAGCAGTTGCAGGTTGGTGATTTCACGCACCGTGTCCAGCGAGTGTTTATGCTGGGTAATGCCCATTGCCCAGGTGCAGATCACCCGTTCAGCCTGCTGCCAGACGGCTGCAGCATCACGCAGTTGCTGTTGATGTAAACCGGATTGCTGTTCAATGGTGCTCCAGTCGGTGGCGTCGATTTGCGCAAACCATGCCTCAATGCCCTGAGTGTGCTGTGCAATAAACGCGTCGTCGAAGATCCCTGTTTCACCGGCGGCAAGGCGCTGGCGCTGGGTCTCCAGCAACGCTTTGGCGATCCCGCGTACGGCAGCCATATCACCGCCCAGATTCGGCTGGTAGTAAGAGGAACTGATCACGCCCGCCATCGGCGTCACCACTTCCAGCGGTTTTTGCGGGTCGGCAAAACGCTCGAGGCCCCGCTCGCGCAGGGTATTAAAGGTCACGATCCGTGCACCGCGATCGGCAGCATGGCGCAGGCTGTGCAGCATACGCGGGTGGTTGGTTCCGGGGTTTTGCCCGAACACAAAAATGGCATCCGCTTTGTCAAAGTCGGCGAGATGAATCGTACCTTTACCGACGCCAATGCTGCGTTTTAGCCCTGCACCGCTTGCTTCGTGGCACATATTAGAACAGTCAGGGAAGTTATTGGTGCCGACCATGCGGCCAAATAACTGGTAGAGATAAGATGCTTCGTTACTGGCGCGGCCGGAGGTGTAGAGTTCCATCTGATCCGGGTTATCCATCGCCCGAATATGCTCAGCAATCATCGTCAGGGCATCGTCCCAGCTCACCGGCTCATAGTGATCGGTTTGTGGGTTGTAACGCAGCGGTTCGGTCAGTCGCCCCTGGTACTCAAGGAAGTAGTCACTTTGACGGGTGAGGGCGCTCACGCTGTGTTGCGCAAAGAAGGTGGCGTCAATCTGCCGACGGGTGGCTTCCCATGTCACGGCCTTGGCGCCGTTTTCACAAAAACTGAAGGTGCTTTTATTGTCGTCGCCCCAGGCACAACCAGGACAGTCAAAGCCGCGGGCTTTATTCATGCGCAGCAGGTTGCGCATATTCTTGAGGGCATTTTTGCTGTCAATAACGAAGCGTGTGGTTGCTTCAAGCGAACCCAGACCACCGGCAGCAGCGTGGTAAGGTTTGATAGCCGTTTTGAATTTCATCTGTTCTTCCGGAGACGGATTGTTACAGCGTTAGTCTAATTTGCGTAACAACAACCCTTAATTAACAACTCCTTTTATCACACAAGCAACGCAATGTTTACTCTTTGCGCAACGAGACGCACAGATCGCCATGCCAGGGATCACCCCGGCATGATTTTCCGAATGGCGCTAATCAGCGTATGCGCGGCCGGGGGAAGCGGCGTATCGACACGGGTGATAATGCCAATCGGATCGCCAACACCCGGTGGGGCAATCGGCAACTCCACAAGCGTACCCACACGCAGATCGTCTTTTACTGCACCGGACGGCACAAACCAGACATAGTCATGATCGACAGTCAGCTGGCGCGACAATGACGCCGAAAGGGTCTCAATACAGCCAGAGGGTAACCGGCAGTTTTGACTACTGAGCAGATCTTCCGCGTTTTGCCGTGGTACCGTGCCTTCCGGTAAGACGACGACCGGCCACTCAAGGACGCGGCTTAGCGTCACCGTGGTTTGCAACAATGGGTGACGAGGGCGCACCACCAGTTTCAGCGACTCCAGAAACAACAACTCATAATTCAGCCCGGTCATCAGTTCCGGATCGGACATGCGTCCGATGCCGAGATCCAGTTCGCCGGACTTCAGCCCGGCCAGCAACATTGGATTGTTAGCGGTGGCCACCTGAATAGTGAGATCCGGTTGCTGCTTATGTAGTTGACCAATCACGCCGGGCAAAATACCCAGCGCGGCGGTGGGTAGCGCACCGATACGGATCACATCTGTTTTTTGCTCATATTTGTAGTTCAGCGATTGCCCGGCGATATTCACCGCGTCCAGCACGCGCACTGCATGGGTGAGAAACTGCTCGCCCACCACCGTCAGTTGCGCCCCCATGCGCCCCCGTTCAAATAACCGTTTACCGGTCAGTTGTTCCAGTTCGTTGAGGGTCTTTGACAGTGCTGGTTGGCTCAGGTTAAGGGTTTCAGCCGCGCGCCCCAGAGTTCCCTGCTGAGCGACGGCAACGAAAGTATGTAAATGGCGCAGACGTATGCGCTGTGAAAACAGGCCGTTTTTTTCCATAAGATGATGTTAAAAACTGAGCGGAGCCGGTGACAAGTAAGTTTGTTTAATTTTGATAACTTGATAGCAAACTATTATTAACATTTAATCTCTTTGAGTTACAAACGGATTTTCTCTGCAATGTGACGTAACCAGCAGGTTGGTGTGGTTTTGTCCGAATTGTTTTTCATAAGCGGAGGTTATGCTCGTGGCTGCGCAAACCGTGTGCGTTTTCAGCCACGATCACACTTTGTAAATTTCCCGACACGGTGGCGAAAGGCCTTTCTACACTCCAGAGAGAGACCTCTGGAGGACGAGTAATATGACGTACAGCATCACGGCTGATGATATTCGCGAACAATTTTCACAGGCCATGTCGGCAATGTATCAGCAGGAAGTTCCACAGTACGGCACCTTGCTGGAGCTGGTAGCTGATGTGAACCTGGCTGTGCTGGAGCACAACCCCCGTTTACACGAACAACTGGCCAATGCCGATGAGCTGTCCCGACTGAATGTTGAGCGTCACGGTGCGATCCGCGTGGGTACAGCGCAGGAGTTATCCATGCTGCGGCGGATGTTCGCCATTATGGGCATGTATCCGGTCAGCTATTACGATCTCTCGCAGGCGGGTGTGCCGGTGCATTCCACGGCGTTTCGCCCGGTTGACGACGCGGCGCTGGCGCGCAATCCGTTTCGCATTTTTACCTCGCTGCTGCGGCTGGAGCTGATTGAAGACCCGGCGTTGCGCAACAGAGCCGCCACGATTCTGGCAAAGCGCGACATTTTTACCCCAGCCTGTCGGCAACTGATTGAATTGCATGAGCTGAATGGTGGGTTTACCCCACAACAGGCACAGGCATTTGTGCAGGAAGCGCTGGAAACTTTTCGTTGGCATCGCCACGCCACCGTGGATGAGCAAACCTACCTGGCGTTGCACCGCGAACATCGGTTGATCGCCGATGTGGTCTGCTTTCCCGGCTGCCATATTAACCACTTAACCCCGCGTACGCTGGATATCGACCGGGTGCAGGCGCTGATGCCGGAATACGGTATTGAACCCAAAATCCTTATCGAAGGGCCACCGCGTCGGGATGTGCCGATCCTGCTGCGCCAAACCAGTTTTAAAGCGCTGGATGAACCGGTGCTGTTCAGCGGCGAACATCAGGGAACGCATACCGCGCGTTTTGGCGAAATCGAACAGCGCGGTGTGGCGCTGACGGAAAAGGGGCGGGCGCTGTATGACCAGTTATTACTGCAGGCCGGAACAGGGAAAGACAACCTGACGCACCAGCTTCATTTGCAAGAGGTATTTAAAGCGTTTCCGGATAGCGAAATGTTACTGCGCAAACAAGAACTGGCATGGTTTCGCTATCGCCTGACGCCGACTGGCGAAGCTCATCGCAAGGCGATCCGCCCTGGCGATGATCCGCAGCCGCTGATTGAGCGCGGGTGGGTGGTCGCTCAGCCCATCACGTATGAGGATTTTCTGCCGGTGAGTGCTGCCGGGATCTTCCAGTCTAATCTCGGGAATGAAACGCAGGCACGCAACCACGGCAACGCCAGCCAGGCACAGTTTGAGGAAGCCCTGGGGTGCCCGGTGCTTGATGAGTTCACGCTTTACCGCGAGGCCTCCGAACGGAGCAAACGACGTTGCGGACTTCTGTAAAACAGGTACTCTGCCAGAAATCAGTTCCTTCTGGATGTTGTTATGGAAAATCCTTCAGCCCCACTGGCGCAGACCCGTCAGGGCCTGGTAATGGGGCGCAGTGAAAACGCCTGTCATGTCTGGCGCGGTATTCCCTTTGCCGCACCGCCTGTCGATGCCTTGCGCTGGCGTGCGCCGCAACCCGTTGAACCCTGGCAGGGGGTGCGCCTGGCAGACCGTTTTTCCCCCGCCTGTTGGCAGAACAGTGACGACTGTCAGCAGATTGGCGGCGGCGATCCGGGGCAGTTCTCTGAAGATTGCCTCTATCTGAATGTCTGGTCGCCTGCCCGCCGTGACAAACGGTTGCCGGTCATGGTCTGGCTGCATGGCGGCGGCTTTACCATCGGTTCCGGTGGGTTACCGCCTTACGACGGTCAGCAACTGGCGGCGCGTGGTGTGGTGCTGGTCACCCTCAATTACCGGTTGGGGCATCTGGGCTTTTTCGCGCATCCGGCGCTGGAGCAGGAGCAAGCGCCGGATGCACGTATCTGCAACTTCGGTCTGCTCGATCAAATTGCCGCGCTGCGATGGGTCCAGGAGAACATTACGGCTTTTGGCGGTGATGCCGGCAATGTCACGCTGTTTGGCGAATCCGCCGGGGCGCGCAGCGTCATGGCACTTATGGCCTCACCGCTGGCGGAAGGGTTGTTTCACAAGGCCATCATTCAGAGTAGTTATACACTCCCGGATACGCCGCGGGCGAGCGCGTTGGCAAAAGGTGAGGCGATTGCCGCCCATTTCGGGCTGGAAAATGCCAGCGCGGAACAGTTGCGGGCAATCCCGGCGCAGGCGTTCTGGCCGCTGGTTGCGCCACTGAAAATTGCCCCGGCGCCCATTGTGGGGGATGCGGTTTTACCGGACCCAACCCTGGATGTCTTCTTCGCTGGTCGCCAGCACCCACTGCCGGTGATTATCGGTTCCAACAGCGACGAAGCCAGCGTGATGGCAGAGTTTGGCGTTGATCTTGCCGGGCAAATCGAGAAGATGCGTCGCGAACAACGGCTCGGCCTTGGGCTGATCCGTTTACTCTATCCGGGCGTGAGGGGCGATGCTGAACTCGGCCGGCAGGTATGCCGCGATATGGCTTTTACCACGCTGGGCCTGGTGGTGATGCAAGCGCAGCAGCGGGTCAGACAGCCCTGCTGGCGTTACTGGTTTGATTATGTTGCTGAAGCCGCACACGATATCTATGCCAATGGCGCGTGGCATGGCAATGAAGTGCCGTATGTCTTCGATAACTTGCACTTGTCGGAACCTGCGTGCGCCTATGTGAACGATCGCGACAATGCATTTGCCGCACACATCGCCGATTATTGGGTGCAGTTTGCGCACGTCGCCAGCCATAAGACAGAAGTATTACAGGGGCCGGTTCGCTGGCTGGCCTGCGTGCGTGGACGCGACCGTCTGTTACGTATCGGGTTGAATAAACATGCAGGATTTCGCCTGGTTAATCGCTTTATGCGTGCCCGTTTGAGCTTCTTTCGCCGGGTGATGCGCCACCACGTTAAACTGGATTAATCCCCAACAATCCTTCCCGGAAAGCCGCCAGCCCGGCGGCTTTGTTGTGTGATTCGCGCAGGACCAGTCGGTAACTGGCCCCGGTTTTTACACTGCGGGAAAACGGCCGCACCAGCCGCCCGGCGCGAATATCTTCCTCGACCAGTGTTTCGTCGGCAATGGCCAGTCCTAACCCCTGAATGGCGGCAGTGATCGCCAGATCCATCGTGTCGAAGTGTTGATTTTTTCTCATGGCGGGCTGAAAAACCTGTTGCTTCGCCAGCCACAATGACCAGTCGGTTTTATCCCGCGTCGGGTGCAGCAGCGTCGCTTTTTCCAGTGCATCGTGATGTGAATAGTCCGCGCTCATGACCGGGGTTAACGCCTCTTCAAACAGCAGATCGCCCGCGCTTAATTGTGTCCCGAATACGATAGCGGCGTCATAAGGTTCTGTTTTGAAGTTAATGGTGTGATCGGTGGTGGTAGTCAGCGCGATCTGCAATTCCGGATAACGGTGTTCCAGCTGCACCAGACGCGGCACCAGCCAGCGCATGGCACAGGTGGGGGATTTCAGCCGCACCACCGTTTGCTGGGCCTGTGCCTGATCTGCCACCTTCAGCAGATGATCAAATGCGCTGCGCAACTCCGGTAACAGTGCGCTGCCCTGTGGCGACAGGTGCAGCCCGCGGGCATGGCGCTCAAACAGTGTAAAGCCAAACCAGGCTTCCAGCGTGGCAATTTTGCGGCTTACTGCCCCTTGCGTCAGGCAGAGCTCTTTGGCGGCATGGGTCAGATTCAGATGGCGCGCGGTGACCAGAAACGCGTCAATGGCGTTGAGCGGCAGGGTACGGTGCGACATGGCGGCTCCAGCTATGCAATTTATTCATGGCTATTATGACAACAATTCGCTTGTCGGCTCAATGCTGTTTTGGTTTGAATGGTTATGCACTTTTAATGAGAAAGGATTGAACATGACGTTGCGTACCCCGGTAAAATTTCGCTCCAAATTACCCGATGTTGGCACCACCATTTTTACTGTAATTGGCCAGCTTTCCGCGCAGCATAACGCCATTAATCTTTCTCAGGGCGCGCCCAACTTCCCGTGCGATCCGCAACTGGTGGCCGGTGTTACCCGTGCGATGCAGGATAACCATAACCAGTATGCGCCGATGACCGGCTTGCACGCGCTGAAAGAACGTATCGTGCAGAAGATAAGTGACCTGTACCACACTGACTATGACGTTGATAACGAAATCTTGATCACTGCCAGCGCCAGCGAAGGGCTCTACTCTGCGATAAGCGGGCTGGTGCACCCTGGCGATGAAGTTATCTATTTTGAGCCGTCGTTTGATAGCTATGCGCCGATTGTCCGTTTGCAGGGCGCCACGCCGGTGGCGATTAAACTGACAGTGCCGGATTTTGCCGTCAACTGGGATGAGGTGCGCGCCGCCATCACGCCACGTACTCGGATGATCATCATCAACACGCCACACAATCCGAGCGGGCAGGTGTTCTCCCGCGCGGACCTGGAGCAACTGGCTGCGATCACCCGCAATACGGATATTGTGATCCTCTCCGACGAAGTGTATGAGCACGTGGTCTTTGACGGTGAACCGCATCACGGCATGGCGACGCACCCGCAACTGGCGGAGCGTAGCGTCATTATCTCCTCGTTTGGTAAAACCTACCATGTGACCGGCTGGCGCGTAGGGTACTGCGTTGCGCCTGCTGAACTGATGGAGGAGATCTGCAAAGTGCATCAGTTTCTGATGTTCTCTGCCGATACGCCGATGCAATATGCCTTTGCCGATCATATGCGCGATCCACAAAGCTGGCTGTCGCTATCGGCTTTTTACCAACGCAAACGCGACCTGCTGCACACTCTTCTGGCTGAATCGCCATTCCGTTTATTACCCAGCGCAGGCTCGTTTTTTATGCTGGCGGATTACAGCCATTTCAGCGAGGAGAGCGACAGCGAAATGGTGAAACGACTGATTACCGATTACGGCGTCGCCACGATCCCGTTGTCGGCGTTTTACACTGATGGTACTGATAACAAATTGATTCGCCTCTCTTTTGCGAAAGATGAAGCGACGTTAAGGGCAGGTGCGCAGGCCCTGTGCCGTGTTAAACCACGCTAAAGGAGCGTTAATAATGAAATTAAAAGCACTCTGTCTGGGCATGGGGTTGCTCTGCTCACTCTCTTCGTTTGCCGCCACGGAACTGCGTTATGGCGTGGAAGCGGAATATCCGCCGTTCGAAAGCCGCAATGCCTCTGGCGAACTCGAAGGGTTTGATATCGAACTGGGGAAAGCGATTTGTAAAGCCGCGCAGTTGAAATGCAGCTGGGTGGAAACGTCATTTGACGCGTTGATCCCGGGGCTGGTGGCGAAGAAGTTTGATGCTATCAACTCAGCAATGAACATCACCGAACAGCGCAAAAAGAGTATTGATTTCACGCAGCCGATTTACCGTATCCCTTCACAGTTAGTGGGAAAAAGCGGTGACGGCATGCAAGCGACGGCGGAAGGTCTGAAGGGCAAAACCATTGGCGTATTACAAGGATCTATCCAGGAAACCTACGCCAAAGAGCATTGGGAAAAGCAGGGTGTCACGGTGGTGTCTTACAAAGATCAGAATATGGCGTGGGCCGATTTGCTGAACGGTCGCATTGACGCCTCGCTGGTGATGTCCGCAGCAGGACAGGCCGGTTTCCTGAGCAAACCACAGGGCAAAGGGTTTGGCTTTATTGGCAAACCCGTGTCGGACGATACCATTCTCGGCAGCGGCATCGGTTTTGGGTTGCGCAAAGGGGATGACGCCACCAAAAAACAACTCGACGCAGCGATTGATAAAGTGCGTGCTGATGGCACCATCAACACGCTGGCGGCAAAATACTTCCCGGGTATTGACGTCAGCGTCAACGCACAGTAAAGCCTTACTATTCTGGCCCCAGCCGTTTGATCTCCGGCCGGGGCTTTTTTTATTCCGCTGTAGTTACCCGCCGCTATCCTTATCTTTACGTTGTTTTCGGGCTGATCCGATCGACAGGAAATATTTCACGGTTTGCGCAGATAATCAGCGCCCAACAATTGGATTCTCAATGAATTTTGTCTAGAGTGTGCGTTCATCAACAATCGCTTTTGCCGCTGTTTCGCAACACCGCGAAATGTCCATTTACGACCAGAAGGACGTGTTACCAGGCATGAACCGCAGACGATTTATTCAGGCATCCATGGCGCTCGCAGCAACGTACGGTACGACCGGCGTCGCTTCGCTTTTCTCCCGCGCGGCATTCGCGGCAGACTCCGATATCGCCGATGGCCAAAGCCGTCGTTTTGATTTCTCCGTGTTGCAGTCCATGGCGCACGATCTCTCGGCACAACCGTGGGGCGGCGCGCCGAAAGCGCTGCCGAATACGCTGGCAACGCTCACGCCGCAGGCTTACAACAGTATTCAGTACGATGCGAAACACTCGCTGTGGAATAACATCGACGGTCGCCAGCTTGATGTGCAGTTCTTCCATGTCGGCATGGGGTTCCGCCGCCGTGTACGCATGTTTTCGCTCGATCAACAAAGCCACCAGGCGCGTGAAATCCACTTCCGTCCGGAGCTGTTTAACTACCACGATGCCGGTGTAGACACCAAACAACTGGAAGGGCAAAGCGATCTCGGTTTCGCCGGTTTCCGCGCATTTAAAGCGCCGGAACTGGCGCGCCGCGATATTGTCTCCTTCCTTGGTGCCAGTTATTTCCGCGCGGTGGACAGCACTTACCAGTACGGCCTTTCCGCGCGCGGCGTGGCGGTTGACACTTTTACCGATACGCCGGAAGAGTTCCCGGACTTTACCGCCTTCTGGTTTGAAACCGCGAAACCGGCGGATACCTCATTTACCGTCTATGCGCTGCTCGACAGCCCGAGCATTACCGGTGCGTTTAAGTTCACCATCCACTGTGAAGCCAGCCAGGTGATCATGGATGTGGAAAACCGCCTGTTTGCCCGTAAAGCGATCAAACAGCTGGGCATTTCGCCAATGACCAGTATGTTTAGCTGCGGCAATAACGAGCGCCGCGTGTGCGACACCATTCATCCGCAGATCCATGACTCCGATCGTCTGGCGATGTGGCGAGGTAACGGCGAGTGGATTTGTCGCCCGCTGAACAACCCGCAAAAACTGCAATTCAATGCGTTTCAGGATACCAACCCGAAAGGCTTTGGCCTGCTGCAACTCGACAGGGATTTTTCCCATTATCAGGATGTGATGGGTTGGTACAACAAACGTCCAAGCCTGTGGGTTGAGCCGCGTAACAAGTGGGGCAAAGGATCCGTTTGCCTGATGGAGATCCCGACCACCGGTGAAACGCTGGATAACATTGTCTGCTTCTGGCAGCCGGAAAAACCGGTGAAAGCGGGGGACGAATTCACCTTTGAATATCGCCTTTACTGGAGTGCTATGCCGCCGGTGCGTTCACCGCTGGCACGCGTTTACGCCACCCGCACCGGCATGGGCGGTTTCCCGGAAGGCTGGGCTCCGGGGGAACACTACCCGGATAAATGGGCGCGTCGTTTCGCCATTGATTTCGTGGGCGGAGACCTGAAAGCCGCCGCGCCAAAAGGGATTGAACCGGTGATTACCTTGTCTAACGGTGAAGCGAAACAGGTAGAGATCCTCTATGTTGAACCGTTCGACGGTTATCGCATTCTGTTTGACTGGTATCCGACCAACGATTCCACCGACCCGGTTGAGATGCGTCTGTTCCTGCGCTGCCAGGGCGACGCCATCAGCGAAACCTGGCTGTATCAGTATTTCCCGCCCGCACCGGATAAACGTAATTACGTTGACGACAGAGTGATGCGCTAAGCTTAAATTCTCCCCCGCAAGGGGGAGAATGCGTTGGGGAGGTCTAAATGGAAGATGCCCGGATTACCGTAAACGAACACATCACCCTGCATGCGGTGAATGACCGTTTTGTTCACGATCTCTACCAACTGGTGGTGAAAAACCGCGACTGGCTTCAGCAGTTCCTCGACTGGCCGCAGCATGTGCATTCCGTGGAAGACACCCGTAAAACCGTGCAAAGCAACATGATCCTGCATCAGCGCGGTTACGCCAAGACGTTTATGATCCTTCGCGATGAGGTACTGGTGGGGGTGCTGGCGTTTAACGCCATTGAACCGTTAAATAAGACGGCCTACATCGGCTACTGGATGGATGAAAATGCCTGCGGGCAGGGTATGTTGTCGCAATCGATGCAAGCGATGATCGACTTCTATGCCCGTCGCGGCACGGTTCGCCGCTTTGTCATCAAATGTCGTGTGGCAAACAGAGCCAGCAACCAGGTTGCCAGGCGCAATGGTTTTACGCTGGAAGGCTGCCTGAAGCAGGCGGAATTTCTGAATGGTCACTATGATGATCAACATATCTGGGCGCGTATTGTCGACGGGTTACAGTGAACCAACAAGCGGCGTGCGGGTGATCATTTGACCGTCATTAATTACTTTCGGCCCGCGCAGTAAAATACGTTCTCCGTCCCGCGCGTCCACCACGGCGTTATCGGTAATTTCAATCTGATGCTCGATCAGCACATCTCCCTGGATGCGCGCATTTCCCTGAATCACCACTTTTTCGTCCAGCTGTAATGGACCGCCGCGCAGCCAGGCGTGACCACCGACCAGCACATGGTGTTTCAGGATGCAGTTTCCTTCCACGACAGCGTGTTCAGCCACTTGCGAGCTGTAGCGCAACGTGGGGATCTCATCGTCCTGTGTTCCGGCCACAATGCGGGCATTCCCGTAAACTTTGGCACAGTCACAAATCCAGACATCATTCAGTTCGTTGCCGTCAAGTAGGGCAAAATCGAACACTTCAGCCCGATGTTCAATAAACGCGTAATTGACGATGGCATCGCCGTAGATTTGCGCCTGGTGTACTACGCGGGAGTGGCTGACCGTTGCACGATCGTAGATTTGTAATAGCTGCTCGTTATCCGGAGTGAGCCCACGCGCAGCAATAATGGCGCAACCGCTGAGAATACGCGCATTGCCGTGTAGACGGCATACGCCGCGCACTGTTGAGGATTGTACAGTGACGTTGTCACTTAATTCGGCACCGTGGCTGATTTCACTGCCATCAACCCAGGCGTTATCGCGGATTTTTACCTCATGGCAGATAACGCACGGCTGGGTAATGCGTGCGTTATCCCGTACGGTACTGCCATAAAACACCATGCTATTTTCGTCGTAAATCCAGCAGTTTCCCTGTTGATCGAGGACATTTTCGCTATCGACCCAGCCACCGGCAGTTCCTGCGGCGACATCGCTAAAATCGCGCATAGCAATAAGCTGGCGCAGCGCGACCGTTTTTTTCTCTCCGCCCATCAGGTAACTCAACACCCGTTGCTCATCACTGAGCCGATACTTATTCATGTTACAGTTCTCCCATCAGCCTGAATTAACCGTAGCAAATTTTACGGCGCTGGCGATCCGGCGACGAAAACCATAAAATGCATTTAATATACATGTTAAAGTTTGAGGACCATAATGACGACCCGCACCGACACCTGGTTTACTGAAAAATACAACATGACCCCGACGCACTCTGAAGTACTAAACGCCATGAACTACATTGCGCCGGGTAAAGCGCTGGATCTCGGCTGCGGCAATGGCCGCAACAGTCTGTATCTGGCGCACAAAGGCTTCGACGTTACCGCGTGGGATAAAAATCCCAACAGCCTGAGTAATCTGCAGAGCATCCGTGATGCGGAAGGACTGGACAATCTGCAGGTGGCAGCGGCCGATCTGAACAACCTGCATTTTGACGGCGAGTACGATTTTATTCTCTCAACGGTGGTGCTGATGTTCTTGGAAGCGAAGACCATTCCGGGGTTGATCGCCAATATGCAGCGCTGCACCAAACCGGGTGGTTACAACCTGATTGTTGCGGCGATGGATACGGCGGACTTTCCCTGCACGGTCGGCTTCCCGTTTGCTTTTAAAGAGGGGGAGCTGAGCAATTATTACGCAGGCTGGGAACAGCTGAAATACAATGAAGACGTCGGTGAACTTCACCGCACTGACGCCAACGGAAACCGCATCAAACTGCGCTTTGCCACGATTCTGGCACGCAAATCTGCGTAACGCGACCCCCGTGCGGGCCGCGCTGCCCGCATAATCCATTTTTATCGGCATCGGCCATTTCGTTTTTCTCTTTTTACTTTGCTACTGTGCGGAGCACCGTACAAGCGCGCTCTTTTGCCATCAGTTGTACGGTGCCAATCCTGCAGGTGTAAATCAGCGCGCGGCCAGCAGGCAGAGTTGCAGCGCCACACGGTACGCGTCTTCAAACGCGCTCAGGGGTAAAAACTCAAAACGGGAATGGAAATTATGCGCGCCGGTAAAAAAGTTCGGCGTTAGCAGACCCTTTGCCGACAGTGCCGCGCCATCCGTACCGCCGCGCATCGGCGTGGGTTTAGGCGTAATACCCAGCGATTCCATTGCCTGAAACAGCAAATCAATCGCCCGGCGATCCTCGCCAATGGCATTGCTGATATTGCTGTAGGTGTCGCTGATGCTGTACTCCACTTTGGCCGTCGGGTATTGCGCGGCGATAATCGCGGCCACATCGGCAATCTGCTGTTTACGGCGGGCAAAATTGTCGCTATCGAAATCACGAATATTGGCATTCAGCGTGGCATGCCCTTGTACCGCATCAAGGGCGTTAAACCAGATATACCCTTCGCGGCCTTCAGTATGTTCCGGTGTTTGCTGGCGATCAAAATGGCGGATGTAGTCCATGGCCATCAGTAGCGGGTTGACCAGCACGCCTTTTGCCGACATTGGGTGTGCAGTCACGCCGGTAAAACGGATCTGCGCGCTGGCGGCGTTAAAATTCTCATAGACGATTTCACCCCGTTCGCAGCAGTCGATAGTCCAGGCAAAATCCACATCAAAGCGTTTTAAATCGAGCGCTTTTGCCCCCCGTAAACCCACTTCTTCATCCGGCACAAATGCCACCACGATATCGCCATGCAGATGCGCTGCGGTGAGGTTCTCCAGCAGCGTCATCACAACCGTTACGGCGGATTTATTGTCCGCGCCGAGTACGCTGGTGCCGTCACTAAAAATAATGTCTTCGCCAGGATAGGCGAGGATTTCCGGATGCTCGCTTACCCGTAGCCAGATATCTTTCGACGGATTCAGACAGAGATCTTCACCCTCAAAACGCAGAATTTGCGGATGAATATGCGGCGATAAACCGACATCTACGGTGTCAATGTGGGTGATAAAACCAATGCGCGGCGCGCCAGGAACCGTGCCTTTTTTTACCGCCGTCACGGTGGCGTGATCGTCGAGGACAACCTCGTCCAGCCCAAGTGATGTCAACTCATTCGCCAGTTCACGCGCCATATCGAATTGCCCGACGGTCGTCGGTAACGTGGTGGCGGCAGCATCGCTCTGGCTGGTGATGGCGAGATAACGAAAGAAGCGTTGCGTTAATTGACTGGCAAGCGACGACGGCATAGTGATTCCTTCTTTATTTGTAATATCAGGTGTTTGCACATTCGCTTTAATGTTATTTATGAGAGGGCAAACAACAAGCATTTACAATAAAACAACAGGAAAAACTATGATTAGCAAACCGACAACACTTGCTCTGGTGTTGGCCGCGCTGACAGTGAGTTCTACTGTGGCGGCAAAAACACTGGTCTATTGTTCAGAAGGTTCACCGGAAAATTTCAACCCGCAACTCTATACCTCCGGCACCAGCGTCGATGCCAGCGCCGTGCCTGTCTATAACCGACTGGTGGACTTTAAAGTCGGCACTACCGAGTTGCAACCGAGTCTGGCAGAACGCTGGGAGGTCAGTGAAGATGGCAAAATCTATACCTTTCACTTGCGCAAAGGGGTGAAGTTTCAAAGCAATAAATATTTCACGCCAACGCGGGATTTTAACGCGGACGATGTCATCTTTTCGTTTATGCGCCAGAAAGATCCGCATAATCCCTATCACAATGTCTCTAACGGCACCTACTCAAACTTTGAAAGTCTGGAATTCGGCAGCCTGATCACCGCCATCGATAAAGTTGACGACAATACGGTACGCTTTACCCTCGCTCACCCGGAAGCGCCGTTTGTTGCTGACCTGGGCTGGTATTTCGCCTCGATTCTGTCGGCGGAGTATGCCGACGCGATGCTGAAAGCTGGCACACCGGAACGGGTGGATAGTGATCCGATAGGCACCGGGCCGTTCCGCCTGGCGCAGTACCAGAAAGATTCGCGCATTTTGTTCACCGCGTTTGATGACTACTGGCAGGGTAAAGCGAAAATCGATCGACTGGTTTTTAGTATCACCCCGGATGCTTCCGTACGCGTGGCAAAACTGGAAAAGAATGAGTGCCAGGTGATGCCTTTCCCGAACCCGGCAGATCTGCCACGGCTGAAAGAGAACAACGCGATCACGCTGATGAGCAAAGCCGGGCTGAATACCGGCTTCCTCGCGTTCAATACGCAAAAAGCGCCGCTGGATAATGTGAAAGTACGGCAGGCGTTGGCCATGGCAATCAACAAACCGGCCATTATTCAGGCTGTGTTTCAGGGTACGGGTACTGCGGCGAAAAACCTGTTGCCGCCCGGCGTCTGGAGCGCTGACAGCACGTTAAAAGATTACGACTACGATCCGGAGAAAGCCAAAGCGTTGCTGAAAGAGGCCGGCGTCGCGCCTGGAACCACCATCGACCTGTGGGCAATGCCGGTGCAGCGCCCCTACAACCCGAATGCCAAACGCATGGCCGAGATGATCCAGGCGGACTGGGCAAAAGTGGGCATTCAGGCGAAAATCGTCACTTACGAATGGGGTGAATACCTGAAACGTGTGAAGAGTGGTGAGCATCAGGCGGCTTTAATGGGCTGGACCACCGCAACCGGCGACCCGGATAACTTCTTCGGCCCGTTATTTACCTGTACTTCCGCCAACGGGGGCTCTAACTCGGCAAAATGGTGCTATCAGCCGTTTGACAAGATCATAGCAGAAGCTAAAGCCACGACCGATCATGATAAGCGCGTCGCGCTGTATAAACAGGCGCAGCAGATGATGCACGATCAGATGCCTGCGGTAATGATTGCCCATTCGACGATTTTTGAACCGGTACGTAAAGAGGTGCAGGGGTATGAAATCGATCCGTTCGGTAAACATATTTTCTGGCCGGTCGATCTGAAAAAATAAACCGCCGCCGCCTGGTTTCCCGGGCGGCCTTTTCCCTCCGGCGTAGTGCCCCTTCGTTTGCTATAACTTAATGGCAATTCTGCACTCAAGGGACATGCCTATGCGTACTCATGCGTTAATTAGCGTTGCCGCTATTACTGGCCTGCTGGTGTTGTCAGGCTGCGCGTCAAAAGTGACACAACCGGAGAAGTACTCCGGTTTTTTAAAAGACTACTCTGGGTTACAGGAAACAACCTCGGCGACCGGAAAACCCGTGCTGCGCTGGGTCGCGCCAGGTTTTGATCCGGCGAAATATGACTCAATTGTTTACCATCCGGTGACGTACTACCCGGTGGCAAAACCGACCAAACAGATCACTCAACAGGTGCTTGATGGTGTGCTCACTTATACCAACACGAAATTGAAAGCCGCAGCCGCGGCGCGAAAACCGTTGGTGACCTCGCCGGGCCAGCATAGCCTGATCTTCCGCGGTGCAATAACCGGTGTGGACGCCAGCAAACAGGGATTGCAGTTCTATGAAGTGGTGCCGGTGGCAATGGTGATCGCGGGCACGCAGATGGCGACAGGTCATCGCACCATGAATACACACCTCTATTTTGAAGGCGAACTGATAGACGCACAAACGAACGCCCCGGTGCTGAAAGTGGTGCGTGAAGGCGAGGGGAAAGATCTCAGTAATGAAAATGCGCCGGTCACTGTCGATGCCCTGAAACAGGTCATTGATGGTATGGCGACCGACGCCACCCTGTTTGATATCAGCAAACGTTAGCTTTTCGCCGCAGCAGACGCCCGCTCAGCCAGCTTTCCGGGCGGGCAAACATCACCAGATTGCCGGTCAGGATCAGCAGCAACCCGGCAATGCCATTGATATGCCAGACATAGCCTTCATAGAAAGTCGAAATGGTCAGCGCAACCAGAGGAAACAGCAGCGTACTGTAGGCGGCTTTGCCGGGGCCGATTCTGCCGACCAGCGTAAAGTAGGCACCAAAGGCGACAACCGAACCGAACAACGCCAGATAGACCAGTGCGCCCAGGTAGCTGACCGTCCACTGCGGGGAAAAATCATCGCCGCGCAACAGGGCAATCATCCCCATGATCAGCGTCCCGTACAGCATGGCCCAGCTATTGGTGGTCATGGTCTGCAACCCTTTGCGCTGATGGCGCAGGCTTATCATATTGCCAAACGAAAAACCCAGCGTGCCCAGCGCCGACAGGGCAATACCCATCAACAGTGTACTGTTCCAACCGCTGGCAACCAGATCCTGCCAGAATAGCGTCACGATACCCGTTAACCCCAGCAGGGCGGCGACAAAAAAGCGCGCCGGGGGTTTCTGACCAAAAAACAGGAAGCTGTTTACCGCGTTAAACAGTACCGCCATGGAGAAGATCACCGACTCCAGCCCGGTGTTGATCCATGCAGCAGCAGTATAAAAACACCAGAAGTTAAAGCCAAACACGCAGCAACCTTGCAGCAGGCAAAACAGGTGATCGCGGAGCGGCAGGGCGCGCAGCTTGCCGCGAACGGCCAGTATCAGCATCATGGCTGCGGTGGCCAGCGCGAAGCGCCAGAAAATTGACACCGGCGCGGGCACCGGCCCCTGTTGTAAAAAAATCGCAATCCAGGTTGTCCCCCAAATCACCACCACCAGGCCATAAAGCAATGCGTTCATGTTGATTCCCTATCGATAAAACGAACGCTGAGTGTGGCAAGAAAGGGAGGCGCGGGCTTGCACGGATTTGCCGCAGACTTGCATATTCTTGCGCTTTTGTTTGCACAATGCTGGTATCCGCTGTCCGCTATTTATAGACTGACTACCTGGTTACTATTAGATAATTTCTGTGAATGTCTGACCATTACGACGCTTTTGAAAACCTGCGTAAACACAACGCCGTGCTGCACAACTCGGTGTCGCTTCACTCTGGGATCCAGCTGGCGGCGTGGTCAAATAAACGCGATAACATCACGCAATATTGCGATCACCATACCCTCAGCCTGTATATCGCCGATGGCTACGAGAGCTATCACAAAACCGCATACGGCTGGAAAAATGGCGGGGGACCGGACCGGTTTTGCCTGATGCCGAAAGAGAGCGAATCGGTATGGGATATTCGCGACGACCTCTCCTTTGTGCATCTCTACTGCACCGATGAACATTTGCGTGAGGTCGGTGAACGGGTGTGGGATCGCAGCCCGGCCACCTTCACCCTGGACGAAAAAACCTTTGCCCAGGATCCACGTATCACCACGCTTTATCGCCAGTTTCTGCTGGACTGCGACTGGCAACAAAACGCCAACCAGCTAACGCTGAGCACCGCCTCAACGCTGCTCCTGACGCACCTGGTGCAGCACTACAGCAATGTGCAGTGGCAATTGCCGACGGTTACGGGCGGCTTAGCGCCGGTCGCGCTGCGCACGGTGCTGGAGTATATCGATGCGCACTTGTCGGAGCCGTTGCTGTTGTCGGATCTGGCGGCACAGGCTGCTCTCAGCGAATATCACTTTGCGCGCATGTTCCGCCAGTCGATGGGGGTTGCGCCGCATCAGTTCGTCATGCAGCGCCGAATGATGCATGCCAAAACGCTGTTAACCAGTAGTGACCAGCCGTTGACCGCCATTGCGCTGGCCTGTGGGTTTAACTCCGCCAGTCACTTTAGCAACCGGTTTAAAGCCGCGACGGGGTTCACGCCTTCGCAATTACGTGCGGCGCGCCAGCGTTAATACGCCGTAGCACACACCTCCGATCGCTAATCCCCAGAATGCTGAACCGATCCCTAACAATGTGACGCCGCTGGCGGTCACCAGGAAGGTGACAATGGCAGCATCACGATCGCTCTCTTTCGCCAGCGCCTGCTGCAGACTACCGCTAATGGTCCCCAGTAACGCCAGCCCGGCCAGCGTCTGGATCCAGCTTAGCGGCAATGCGGCCAGAACAGCGGTAATCGCACCGCCAAACATACCCGCCAGTACATAGAAAACCCCAGCAGCAGCAGCGGCCAGCCAGCGTTTACCCGCATCCGGGTGGGCATCCGGACTTTGACAAATGGCGGCGGTAATGGCGGCAATGCAAATAGAATAGACCCCGAACGGGGACAGCAGCAGTGCCAGCGCACCGGTAAAGATGATCAAGGGCGACACCGGAACACGGTAACCAGCGGCCTGCATGGTGGCGAAGCCGGGGGCATTCTGCGATGCCATCGTTGCGAGAAAAAACGGAATGCCGATGCTCAGCAGCGTGGTCCCGTTGAATGCAGGCGCGATAAACGTTGGCGTGACGATGGCAAGGGAAATACTCTGCGTGACAACGTCACCACTAACGATTGCCACCAGTGCGCCAATCATTAATGTTGCAACAATAGCATAGCGCGGCGCGAGGGCTTTACAGACAAGCCAGGCCAGTAGCATACTGCCGCACAATGCAAAATGGCCCCCCAGATTGCTAAATGCCTGCAGGCCAAAACGGAGTAGAATCCCCGCCAGCATGGCTGCCGCCAGCGTATGAGGAATGACTTTCATCAGCCTGGCAAATAACCCGGTCACACCGCACACCACAATTAGCCCATTGGCGAAGATAAATACGCCAACGGCCTCGTTCAGGGAAACACCCTGTAAACTGGTGGCGAGAAGCGCCGCGCCGGGCGTTGACCAGGCGGTCAGCACCGGCACGCGGTACCACAGTGTTAATGCCAGTGTACTGACGCCCATGCCAAGGCCAAGTGCGGTCATCCAACCGGCAATCTGCCCGGGTGTGGCACCGGCGGCAGAAGCAGCCTGCCAGATAATGGCGGCAGAGCTGGCGTAGCCCACCAGTACGGCAACGAACCCTGCCAGCACGCTGGTAAAGGGGATGGACGTGTTAAAGGGCAGAGTGGTAAGGCGCATAAGGTTTCCTTGTGCGTTATAGCATCCGACTAATTTATCATCGAGCGTTATAGCGCACAAGTCATCAGGAGGAGTCATGGATCTCACGCTTTATCTGGCAGCAACGCTAAAAAATTTACGCCAGGACCGCGGCTGGAGCCTTTCTCGTTTAGCAGAAGAAACAGGCGTGTCAAAAGCGATGCTTGGGCAGATTGAGCGCAACGAATCCAGCCCGACGGTGTCGACCTTATGGAAGATCGCCACTGGCCTGAATGTGCCATTCTCAACCTTTATTGCCCCGCCGGAAGGGGAAACGCCGCTGGCGTACGATCCCGAAAGCCAGGCGATGGTGGTCACTCCCATTTTCCCGTGGGATGAACAACTGCATTTCGACATGTTCTCGATTACCCTGGCACCGGGTGCGTTAAGCGAGTCCACTCCGCACGAGAAAGGGGTGATTGAGCATGTGGTTGTTCTTAGCGGCGCGCTGGATATGTGTATTAGCGGGCAGTGGAAGACATTAACTGCTGGCAGGGGGGTACGTTTTGCCGGTGATGAGGCGCACGCTTATCGCAATAGCACATTGCAGACGGTGCATTTCCAGTCGCTGATCCACTATCCAAAAGAAAAAGCCGCAAGCAAGCCTGCGGCAAATAACGACGACGATTAACAATCAGACGACCCAAAATAACGCAGGGGACAGGAAGCCAGTAATGCACCTGCAACCTGAACTATCACGGGTACACAACGTGACAAGGCGTGTCCGAGTCACCACTTTACTGTTCAGCAAAACGCAGCGGAAATAGCAATTTCAACATTGCATTGCCAGCGTACGCAAATTCCCCCGGTCGCAGGTGGTGAAACGGCCCGCTTGTGACTACAATAGCCGCCATTTTGCACATAATGGATAACGACGATTGTATGCGCCTGCACCCCCATCACCTTGAACTGTTAAGCCCCGCCCGCGATGCCGCTATCGCCCGTGAGGCAATCCTTCACGGCGCGGACGCTGTCTATATTGGCGGTCCCGGTTTTGGCGCCCGCCATAACGCCGGAAACAGCCTGCGCGACATTGCCGATCTGGTGCCGTTTGCACATCGATACGGTGCAAAAGTCTTTATTACGCTGAATACCATTCTTCATGATGACGAGCTGGAACCGGCGCAGAAATTGATTGGTGACCTTTATCAGGCAGGCGTTGATGCGTTGATCGTGCAGGACATGGGGGTGCTGGAGCTGGATATTCCGCCCATTGAGCTGCATGCCAGTACCCAGTGCGATATTCGCAGCGTTGAGAAAGCCAAATTTCTTTCCGATGTCGGCTTCAGCCAGATCGTACTGGCGCGCGAACTGAACCTTGAGCAAATCCGTGCCATTCACAGCGCAACGGATGCAACCATTGAGTTCTTCATTCACGGTGCGTTATGCGTGGCCTATTCCGGGCAGTGCAACATTTCTCATGCGCAAACCGGACGCAGCGCCAACCGCGGCGACTGCTCGCAGGCGTGCCGTTTGCCCTACACTCTGAAAGATGATCAGGGGCGCGTGGTAGCGTATGAAAAACATCTGCTGTCGATGAAAGATAACGACCAGACCGCCAACCTGGCAGCGCTTATCGACGCGGGCGTGCGCTCCTTCAAAATTGAAGGGCGCTACAAAGATATGAGCTACGTGAAGAACATCACCGCGCATTATCGCCAGATGCTCGATGCGATCATTGCCGATCGCGGTGACCTGGCGCGGGCATCCGCCGGGCGTACCGAGCACTTCTTTGTTCCGTCGACCGACAAAACCTTCCATCGCGGTAGTACGGACTACTTCGTTAATGCGCGTAAAGGCGATATCGGTGCATTTGATTCGCCGAAGTTTATCGGTCTGCCGGTGGGTGAAGTGCTGAAAGTGGGCAAAGATCACCTCGATGTGGCGGTGACCGAGCCGCTGGCGAATGGCGATGGCCTGAACGTGCTGGTGAAACGCGAAGTGGTCGGGTTTCGCGTCAATGTAGCCGAAAAGACGGGAGATAATCGCTATCGCGTCTTCCCGAATGAAATGCCGGAACTGCTGAAAACCCTGCGTCCGCACCATCCGCTGAACCGTAACCTCGATCATAACTGGCAGCAGGCGCTACTCAAAACGTCCAGCGAGCGGCGTATTGGTGTGGATATTGAGCTTGGCGGCTGGCAGGAGCAACTGATTCTGACGCTGACCAGCGAAGATGGCGTAAGCGTAACGCATACGCTGGAGGGGCAGTTCGACGAAGCCAATAATGCAGAAAAAGCGCGGGAAAACCTGAAAGAGGGCCTGAGTAAACTGGGGCAAACCCGCTATTACGCACAAACGGTAGCGGTCAACCTGCCAGGCGCGTTATTTGTGCCTAACAGTCTGCTCAATCAACTGCGCCGTGAAACGGTGGAGATGCTGGAAGAGGCGCGCCTGGCGAGTTACCAGCGCGGCAGCCGTAAACCCGTGGCGACACCCGCGCCTGTTTACCCGGAAACCCACCTCTCTTTCCTGGCGAACGTTTACAACCACAAGGCGCGTGAGTTTTATCATCGCTACGGCGTTCAGCTCATCGATGCTGCGTTTGAAGCCCATGAAGAGAAGGGCGATGTACCGGTGATGATCACGAAGCATTGCCTGCGTTTTGCCTTTAACCTGTGCCCGAAACAGGCGAAAGGGAACATCAAGAGCTGGCGCGCGACGCCAATGCAGTTGATCCACGGTGATGAAGTGCTGACGCTGAAATTTGACTGCCGCCCGTGCGAAATGCACGTGGTGGGCAAGATTAAAAACCACATACTGAAAATGCCGCTCTCCGGCAGCGTGGTGGCGTCGATAAGCCCTGATGAGTTGCTGAAAACACTGCCGAAAAACCGCTAAAAGAACGGGTGGCTTAGCCACCCGTTTTGCTTAACGCTGGTCTTCGGGCATTGGGGGTTTCTTCTCGTCACGCTTTGGCGGCTTCGCCGGTTTATGTTTCGGCGGCAGCGGTTTTTTCTCTGCTTTGTGGTGTTGCTGGCCCGGGGCGTTTTCCGGCGGCAATGGTTCATGGTCTGCGGCAAACACCATCGAAGAGACGCTCACCGCCAGGATGGCAGACACGCGTGCAATCTTTTTCATACGACTTCCTTTCTCACTCTGTATTGCGTCGCCGTGAATTTGACGCCAAAAAAGTGAAGGAATGATGGAGTTAACCCCCTGTGGGAGTATGCCAGGCAGAGGGCGTTTGATAGCGCCAGTAGGGTGGCGAACCGAAACTCGCCAGTAAGAAATCAATCACTGTGCGGGTATTGAGCGACGGGTATCTCCCGCCAGGATAAAGCAGCCACAGCGATTGCTCTGCCGCGGAGTAGGTCGGTGAAAATTCCGGCAACAGATCAACCAACTCACCGCGATTCAGCATTTCACCCACCTGCCAGTCCGGGTAAAGCAGGATCCCGGCGTCATTGTTCGCTGCCTGGAGTAACAATTCGGCATTGTCGGAGACGATTTTTGCCTGTGGTGAAAACTGATAATGCTGCTCACCGGTATGAAAACGCCAGCGCTGCAGACCCGTTTTCCCACGATAGGCCAGCAACCGATGCTGTTGTAACGCTTCCGGGGATTCTGGTCGTCCAAAACGACGAAGATAAGCGGGTGTGGCCACAAGGTGACAACGCTGGCTGGCGATCAGCCGGCCGTGAAGTTCTGAATCTTTCAAAGAGGCGATGCGTAACAGCAGATCCGTCCCATCGGCAAACGGGTCGATGTAGTCATCATTCAGGTTGAGTTCAATGTTCAGTGCCGGGTAACGCTCGCTCAATTCACTGATACGCGGCCCAATATGCCGCAAGCCAAAGGATATCGGCGCGTTAATGCGAATGCGGCCGCCGGGTTGGTCGCGCCTTTCGCCAACCTGTATTTGCGCATCGGCAAGTTGCTGAAGCATGGTACGAAAAGCATCGGCATAGATATGACCCGCATCGGTGGCAATGACCGCGCGCGTGTTGCGATACAGCAATTGCGTTTCCAGCGCCTCTTCCAGTTGCTGAACAACACGTGAAAGCGACGACGCGGCAAGACCTTCGTTACGTGCCACTTCCGACAAATTCCCTTCACGCACAATGGCGAGAAACAGGTGCATCGAACGGGCGCTAATCTGGCTGAGTGATTTCATTTTTGCGTAATCTGCAATGGTCCATAGCGCATTGTAGTGTTTTTACGCACAGAATTCATCGCTAAGCTACGCGAACGATAAGCACCGGAGAGTATGATGAATCACACAGTTTTGGCATTTGATGAAACCGTTCGCCAGCGTTCTTCCGTCCGCGCGTTTTTACCCACCCCGCTCAGTGATGCGCAAATCCGCGCGGTATTGCAGGATGCGCAATATTCACCGTCAAACTGCAACACGCAGCCGTGGCACGTGCATGTGGTTTCCGGAGAGACGAAAACGCGGCTGGGAAAACTGATGACCGCGAACGATCTGGCGGGGGTCCAGACGCCGGATTTCAGCTTCTCCTATGAGGATTTTCACGGGGAGTATTTCGATCGTGCCCATGAGCAGGCACGCATTTACTATGAGGCACTCGGCATTGCCCGCGACGATAAAATCTGCCGCAAAGAGGCTTATTTACGTAACTATCAGTTTTTTAACGCACCGCACGCCGCGTTTCTGTTTATGCCATCGTTTGGCGATAACATCCGTGTGGCGTCGGACATCGGTATGTATGCGCAGAGTTTTTTACTTTCGCTCACTGCGCGCGGTTTTGCCGGGATCCCGCAAACCCTGCTCGGCTTTCACGCTGATATGATCAGAAAGGAATTGGGTGTTTCCAGCGACTATCGCCTGTTATTCGGCATCTCGTTTGGTTATGCCGATACGACCGCGCCTTCGGCGCAAGTCCGTATGCCGCGTATTCCTGTCGAACAGAGTGTGGTGATGCACGGGTAAAACAGCAGGTTTACAGAGACGCTAATCGCGAACATTAGCGTCTCTGTCTGGGATCAAGCAGCACAAAGTGCGCGAGCGCTCTGTTTCCATTGATCAACTTGTGTGGGATGCAGAAAAGAGAAGTAGACGGTGATGTTGTCGGGAAGGATGTTTTGCAGTGCTGGCAGACAATTGGCTTCACAAGGCCGCAGTTCAATGTAAGCACTGGTGATTGGCAGAACGATGTTGGTGCTGTCAGCGCGTTCAATACGCCGGATCGCCGCCATCAGCGCGGCCATTTCTCCGTGCAGTTTCACCCAGTTGTGCGCGTAGATATTTGGTGGCATTTCGACCTGCATCTGGCTATTACCAAACGCATAGCGGGCGTTACCGCGCAGCGTGTATTCAATGGTCGCGCAGCACGATTCCGGGCCAAACCCCTCATGCCGGACCAGTTTCTTTTTGTCTTCCAGCGTGCGACGAACAATCGGATAGCCCGAGTTGAGATCGTAAGGCGTCTGAACAAGGTTAATCATCATCTCTCCCTAACTGCATGAAAAAGCGCGGCTCTAATCAAAATCAGATAACAAAAAAGCGTAGTGAATGATCCCGGCTATTTCTAGCCGTGATCATCGTTGCTTCGCGATTGTCAGTGTGATTTAAACCCCGCCGCCGACATCAGGAGCCGGAAAACCATACTGACCGCGAACAGCGCCATAACGCTGCCACCCCAGATTAATAGCATCCAAATCAAGCGGTTCAGGAAGGTTTGTTTCATCAGTGATACCCCTCGCCAGGTTGCACTTTGCCGCGGAACACGTAGTAGCTCCACAACGTGTAAATCAGAATAATTGGAATGATCAGCAGCGCGCCGACCAGCATAAAGCCCTGGCTCTGCGCGGGTGCTGCCGCCTGCCATAGGGTGATATCTGGCGGAATAATGTGTGGCCAGATACTGATGCCAAGGCCGCTAAAACCAAGGAAAATCAACCACAGTGTCTGTACAAAAGGCAAGGTGTGGTAATCCGGATTGTTGAGGCTACGCCATAACCAAAGACTCAGCGCTACCACCAACAGCGGTACCGGTGAGAAGAAGTAGAGGTTTGGCAGACTAAACCAGCGATCGGCAATCGCCGCATGTGTCAACGGCGTCCACAGGCTGATAACAGCAATAACTGCCAGCAGCGCCAGCAATAATCGCTTCGATGCATGACGCATTTTTTCCTGTAACGGGCCATTGCTTTTCATCACCAGCCAGCTTGCCCCCAGCAAGGCATAGGCGATCACCAGGCCCACCCCGCAAAACAGGGTGAAAGGTGTTAACCAGTCCAGCGCACCGCCGCTGTAACTGCGCCCGGTGACGGAAAAGCCATTAATGACCGCTCCAACCACTACGCCCTGGGCAAACGTAGCAAGCAGTGAGCCCGACAAAAAAGCCTTATCCCAGAACGGTCGATGTGCAGGCGTGGCTTTAAAGCGGAATTCAAACGCCACGCCGCGGAAAATCAGCCCCAGTAGCATCAGTGTTAGCGGAATGGTCAGCGCATCCACAATCACCGCATAAGCCAGCGGAAATGCGCCGAACAATCCCGCGCCACCCAGCACCAGCCAGGTCTCATTGCCATCCCAGACCGGTGCAACGCTGTTGACCATCACATCCCGCTCATCGGCATCACGCGTCAGCGGAAAGAGAATGCCAATACCGAGATCAAAACCGTCCATCACGATGTACATCAAGGTGGCGAAGACAATAATGACGAACCAGATTAACGACAGATCGATACCCATTAGTGACTCTCCTTATGCCACGCCTGCGGGCCGTGGGTGATCAGGCGCACCATATAGCTGTAGCCGACGCCAAAAACCGAACAGTAGACAATAAAAAACGCCAGCAGGCTGATGCTCATGTGCAGGTCGCCATGTGCCGAAACCGCATCTGCCGTACGCAACAAACCGGACACGACCCACGGTTGTCTGCCAACCTCGGTGGTCACCCACCCGGCGAGAATGGCGATCAAGCCAGCGGGCCCCATCCACAAGGCAAAATGCAAAAATGGGCGAGACTGGTACAAACGCTGTTTGTAGCGCAACCACAGCGCGCCAACGCCCAGCGCAATCATCAGCACGCCCAGCCCGACCATCACGCGGAATGACCAGAACACCAGCGGCGCGTAAGGGCGATCTTCTTTAGGAAACTCTTTCAGCGCCGGAACCTGCTTGTCCAGGCTGTGGGTGAGGATCACGCTGCCCAGCGCCGGGATCGCCAGTGCGTAACGTGTGCGTTCCTGCGCCATATCCGGCAAGCCAAACAACAGCAGCGGGGTGGCTTCACCGGGCGGGTTTTCCCAGTGGCCTTCGATGGCGGCGATTTTTGCCGGTTGATATTCCAGCGTGTTGAGTCCGTGCATATCGCCAACCATCGCCTGAATCGGGGCCACGATCAGCGCCATCCACATCGCCATGGAGAACATTTTTCGCATGGCGGGGGTGTCGTTACCGCGCAGTAAATGCCAGGCAGCGGAAGCGCCGACAAACAGGGCGCTACTGAGAAACGCCGCAATGGTCATATGCAGCAGACGATACGGGAACGAGGGGTTAAAGATCACCTTTAGCCAGTCGACCGGCACAACCTGGCCGTTTTCAATCACAAACCCTTGCGGGGTATGCATCCAACTGTTGGACGCCAGGATCCAGAAGGTAGACATCAGCGTGCCGAGCGCCACCATGCAGGTGGCAAAGTAGTGAAGACCCGGTCCAACTTTGTTCCAACCAAACAGCATTACGCCCAGAAAACCCGCTTCAAGGAAAAACGCCGTCAGCACCTCATAAGTGAGCAGTGGTCCGGTAATGCTGCCGGCAAACTGGGAAAAACCGCTCCAGTTGGTGCCAAACTGGTATGCCATCACCAGCCCGGAAACCACGCCCATTCCGAAGTTAACGGCAAAGATTTTCGACCAGAAGTGATAGAGCGTGCGCCAGTCCGGGTTGCGGGTTTTCAGCCACAGCCCTTCAAGCACCGCCAGAAAGCTGGCGAGACCGATGGTGATCGCCGGGAAAATAATGTGAAAAGAAACCGTGAAGGCGAACTGTATTCTCGCCAGGTGAAACGCGTCTAAACCAAACATGCACAACCCCAAATCAAACGTTGTGGTGATTATGTTAATGAGCGCGAGCCTGAACTTGCAGAAACAGATTAGGGAAATTTTTCCATAACAGTTGCTCTGATAATGCTGTTTAGTGGCATCTGATATAGCTATGCTGTTTCAGTGCCAATACGGGTAGGGCGTGTGGCGTGGTAGCCAAAATGTCTCTGTGTTAGATTTATTCTCTTCTAAGATTTTACCAGGTTATGAATGGATCATAACCGTTAAGCCTGACTTCTCACCGGAAGGAGATGGACGTTGAAGGTTTATTTTTGCAATTCACTCGCGATTGACGGGCCAGAGGGTTTGTATTTGGTACCGGATAATATCGTCACTAACCACAGCGCACAGTGGAATGATTTCGGCTTTGAGATGATGTTTGCAGTTCATTATCACAGTCGTCGCCAAGAGACAGAATATATTGGTATGGCGCGATTTTTATGTCGCAGCCGGATGAATACCGCGAGTTATTTTACTGAGCACGGCGAGATTGTGCGTTCAGGGTTGTATGATATATCAAGGTTTATGCGCATCGATAACATCATCTCGCTAGGCAATGAGATTGATTACTACAAGATGCTGAATTACTTGAGAATGGAGTATCGTCTTGAACCGCTGGTGCTATTGAATAATTTATGCGACGCCAGCTATTACGCTCTGTTTCATAGTGAAACAGGGTTCAAAACATGGAACGGTTATAAAAATGCCTTTCTGCGCAATAAAACGACAGCGGAAACTTTATTAACAAAAGGGGTGAGTATCGCTGCGCCTGGCGCTATCGACTTAGCCCATCAAGACCTGACAATAGAAGAATTGGATCTACCTGAGACATTCGAACCGGTTAAATTTTCTTTCAGCCGCCGACGCAGTGGCGAGCTGACCGATAACATTAATATTATTATCGGTAAAAACGGGCTTGGTAAGACCCTGGTGTTGAAAGAAATCATCAATAGCATCGCCGGGATCTCATTAGACAAAACCAACAATGGTAAATTCCTCAAACTCATTGTCGCCGCTTTCAGCCCCTTTGAAAATTTCCCTCATCGTGAAGAAATTCTCGATGAGATTGAAAAATTAGAACCCATCCAGATTCGCTCGTCAGAAGAAGAAGCCCGGCGTATAAAAATGCTCGACGCGTATACCTATATCGGTTTTCGCAACCCGCAACGGGTATTTGATACCGAGTGGCCAAAAGCGCAGTCGGTGATTGCGCTGCAAAAAATACTTGAGCATGAAAAAGTCTCTGCAAAACTCAAAGAGACCTCCCGGTTTACACTGCTGACGCAGACCCTTCGCCGGGCGCTCTCCTTTGATCATATTGCCTTAACCGACAAAAATGGGTTTCAGATCATCGTTGATCCGAACGACGATATCGACTTTGATGCCATCAATCTAAAAGCAGGCTTGTCTTTTATTCGCAATGGCGACGAAAAAGCCATGAGCTCAGGCCAGCTAATGTACGCCTATATGATACCGCCGCTTATCGCCCACATTGAGGATGAGAGCCTGGTGCTGATTGATGAGCCGGAGCTTTACCTGCACCCGGAACTGGAAATTGGCCTGATCAAGATGCTAAAAACCCTGCTGCGTGAAACGCGTTCCTATGCAGTGATTGCCACCCACTCAGCGCTGATGGTACGAGAAATACATAAAAACCGCGTCACCATTTTGCAGGAAGGAAACGCGTCACAGCGTTCGACACGCGTGATGCAACCGCAAAGCGAAACCTTTGCCGCGTCTATTGAGCAGATCATTGGCGAAGCATTTAACGATTACTTCAGCAGCAAGCCGTTTGAAGAAGAGATCGATGCGCAAATCAGGAAATATGACTCTGCTGAAGAAGCAATAAGAATATTGTTCCCGAAATTGGGTTCAGACGGACAACAATATCTTTTCAGCAAGCTGGATAATTCACATTATACGTTGGGGGACAGGGATGAAAGCACTGAGCCATATGCGGATCCCGAATGATGACAGTTGGTTAGCGCTGGCGCTGGATTCTGACAAAGATAAAGTTCCACAGTTGCATGCTATTTCTGCACGTTTACGTGTTCGCTACCCTCAGTATGATCGTATTATTCAAAGGTACACAGTCAGGCCAGCGAACAGTATTTTCAAGAATGGCGATGATTTTGGGCCTGAAAAAGAGTTATTAAACCATTTTTACAATTCTGCACCTGCAAACCTGGGTGCTGAGTTATCGCGCCGTCGTAATAATAATGACCTTTCTGAATGCCCTTATTGTGGCTACCCGGAAAAACCTAACACGCTGGATCATTTTATCCCTGAAAGTGACTGGCCTGAGTTTTCCATTTATCCCGATAACTTAGTTCCGCAATGCATATATTGCGCGCGAATTAAAAGCAAACGCTATTATTCAGACGATGAAAGGCGATGCTTTTTTATTCATCCCTTTTATTCCGCTCTCCTTGAAGGGACACGCTTTGTCATTCAACTCTCATTAAGGCGTATTGAGCCGGATACGGTCACGGTAATAGGTGACCCGACATTCACTGTTCCTCCTGACACGTCGGAGGAAAATCGCAGACGCATTAAATTGCATATTGATAGTTTACGTATTGCTGAGCGTATCCGGGAATATTGTTGGCAGGAGCATAACAACCTCAAAAATTTTATTGAGAAAGGCAATCAGACCCATAACCCGGTCAATGTGGACGGCTACTGCCGGGCACAACGCGATAGCGCTCTGGTGGCAGTGGGCATGGCTGAACGCATTAACGAACCTGATTATCCGCACTGGGCTTCAGCCTATTACGTGGCATTAATTCGCAATACGGCGGTGATGGATTACTACAAAAGCCTGGTGGTCGCACCGCCTGCGACGTCAATCGCGCCGGTTGCCAGAGCGACCGCAAACGTGCCGCTGTAGAGGATTATTTGCAACATAATTATAACAGGCGCTGTTTTTTGTCGTAATATTCATAACTGATATGAAAAGGAACGCTCCCGTTATATGAAAAAATACCAGCGCCTGGCGCAGCAAATCAGTGAACAGATTGAACTGGGCGTCTGGCGGCCGGGAGAGAAACTGCCGTCGCTGCGTGAGCAGGTCACCAGCAGCGGGCTGAGTTTTATGACCGTCGGTCATGCGTACCAGTTGCTGGAAAGCCAAGGGCGGGTGATTGCCCGCCCGCAATCCGGGTATTTCGTAGCGCCCGCGCCGGGCACGCCTCGCGCGCCGGAGATGAAAGTGACCCGCGATGAAGCGGTGGATATCAACACCTATATTTTTGACGTGTTACAGGCAAGCTGTGACGCTTCCGTGTTGCCGTTCGGCTCCGCCTTCCCGGACCCCAAACTGTTCCCGATGCCGCAACTTAATCGCTCGCTGGCGAAAGTAAGCAAAAGCGCTGCCGCCATGAGCGTGATAGAGAACCTGCCACCGGGCAACAGTCAGCTTCGTCATGCTATCGCCCGGCGCTATGCCCGCCAGGGTATGAATGTCTCGCCAGATGAAATCGTGATTACCGCCGGGGCGCTGGAGGCTCTGAATCTCAGCTTACAAGCCGTCACGGAGCCAGGCGACTGGGTGATTATTGAAAGCCCGTGCTTTTATGGCGCATTACAGGCGCTGGAACGCCTGAAACTGAAAGCGTTGTCGGTACCAACAGATGTGAAAGAGGGCATTGATCTGGATGCGCTGGCGCAGGCGCTGACAGAGTACCCGGTCAAGGCATGCTGGCTGATGACCAACAGCCAGAACCCGTTGGGTTTTACCCTCAGCGCGGAAAAAAAAGCGCGACTGGTCGCGCTGCTGGCCGCGCATAACGTCACGCTGATTGAAGATGATGTTTACAGCGAACTCTATTACGGCCGTGAACAGCCGTTGCCTGCCAAAGCGTGGGATAAACAGGAGATAACGCTGCACTGCTCCTCGTTTTCCAAATGCCTGGTGGCGGGGTTTCGTGTGGGCTGGGTCGCGGCAGGTCGCCATGCGAAGCGCATTCAGCAACTGCAACTGATGAGCACCTTATCTACCAGTTCTCCGCTGCAACTGGCACTGGTGGACTATCTCTCTACCCACCATTACGACGCCCATCTGCGCCGCCTGCGCAGGCAACTTGCGGAGCGTAAACATCTGGCCTGGCAGGCATTGCTGCGCCATTTACCGCCAGAGGTGAAAATTTACCGTAACGAAAGCGGCTATTTTTTATGGCTCGAATTGCCCGCCGGTCTGGATGCGGGCGTTCTGAGCCAGCGAGCGCTGGCACACCATATCAGTATTGCGCCGGGCAAAATGTTTTCGACCACGGATAACTGGCGATCGTTTTTCCGCTTTAATTGTGCCTGGTCGTGGGGCGATAAAGAAGAACGCGCGGTCGTTCGCCTGGGGGAATTAATCCGCGACATGTTGAAATAAACGTCGGCAAGTTGTTCTTATTTTCTGAAGACACCATTCTCATTTTAAAAATAGCGACGGCGTAAACAGAGGTTACGTCGTCATTATTTTCTGCGCTTTCGTTGTGTGTATTCATAGGAAATGTGAATAGCAACACAGATTAACGTGCCATCGCTAACCCCTTGTCTATACTCTAAAAGACCGCGGCTTATTATTTTCATAATTAACGTAATGCGGAGTCAGTCACATCCTGGCGAAATTTCTGATGGGCGACATTCAGCCCGTCAGGCCGCCGACTATTTTTAGTAAGGGAGATATATTTACGGCAAGGCTGCCGCTCATTTTTCATTGCGACAGGAGTAAAACCGATGAGCAAGAAATTTGCCCGCAGCAGCCTGTGTGCGCTGGGTATCACTGTGATGACTGCACACGCAGCCGTGCCAACGGAAGTGGGACCCGGAGAAGGGCGGCTGGATATTATTGCCTGGCCGGGTTATATCGAGCGCGGCCAGACGGATAAGCAATATGACTGGGTCAGCCAGTTTGAAAGCGACACAGGCTGCGCGGTGAACGTGAAAACCGCCGCCACCTCCGATGAGATGGTCAGCCTGATGGCGAAAGGCGGTTATGACCTGGTCACCGCCTCCGGCGATGCCTCGCTGCGATTGATCATGGGTAAGCGTGTGCAGCCGATTAACACGGCGCTTATCCCGAACTGGAATACCCTCGATCCGAAGCTGGTGAAAGGTCAGTGGTTCAATGTGGACGGTAAGGTTTACGGCACGCCCTATCAGTGGGGCCCGAACCTGCTGATGTACAACACCAAAACCTTCCCGACACCGCCAGATAGCTGGTCTGTGGTTTTTGTGCAGCAAAATCTCCCCGACGGTAAAAGCAACAAAGGCCGCGTACAGGCTTACGATGGCCCCATCTACATTGCCGATGCGGCGCTGTTCCTGAAAGCCACACAACCGCAGCTCGGCATCAGCGATCCCTACCAGCTTACAGAAGCGCAATACCAGGCGGTGTTGAAAGTGCTGCGCGATCAGCATCTCCTGATCCACCGTTACTGGCATGACACCACCGTGCAAATGAGCGACTTCAAAAATGAAGGCGTTGTGGCCTCCAGCGCCTGGCCTTATCAGGCCAATGCCCTGAAAGGTGAGAATCAGCCCATCGCCACCGTGTTCCCGAAAGAAGGGGTAACCGGCTGGGCCGACACCACCATGCTGCACGCACAGGCGAAACACCCAAACTGCGCCTACAAATGGATGAACTGGTCGCTGACGCCAAAAGTCCAGGGGGATGTGGCGGCCTGGTTTGGTTCACTGCCGGTGGTGCCACAAGGGTGTAAAGCCAGTGCCTTGCTGGGCGAAAACGGCTGTGAAACAAACGGCTACAGTTTCTTCGACAAAATCGCTTTCTGGAAAACACCGGTGGCTGAAGGCGGTAAATATGTGCCTTATAGCCGCTGGACGCAGGATTACATCGCCATTATGGGCGGCCGCTAATCTGCCGGGAGCGACGCATGACTGATGCAGTAGAGTTTCAGGATGTCTCCCGCCTGTATGGCGACATTCGGGCGGTGGACGGCGTGAGCATTGCCGTCCGCGATGGGGAATTTTTCTCGATGCTGGGGCCATCCGGCTCCGGCAAAACCACCTGTCTGCGACTGATTGCCGGTTTTGAACAACTGAGCGGCGGGGCGATCCGTATTTTTGGGCGTGAAGCCAGCGAACTGCCGCCGTGGGAGCGGGATGTGAACACCGTTTTCCAGGATTACGCGCTGTTTCCGCATATGTCGATCCTCGACAATGTTGCCTACGGATTAATGGTCAAAGGGATGGAGAAAAAACAGCGTCACGCCCGCGCCCGTGAGGCGCTGGAGAAGGTGGCGCTTGGCTTCGCGCACGGTCGCAAACCTTCGCAACTCTCCGGCGGGCAGCGCCAGCGTGTGGCTATTGCCCGCGCCCTGGTGAATGAACCCCGGGTCTTACTGCTGGATGAACCGCTGGGCGCACTGGATCTCAAGTTGCGCGAACAGATGCAACTGGAGCTGAAAAAACTCCAGCAGGATCTGGGCATCACCTTTATTTTCGTGACCCATGATCAGGGAGAAGCGCTGTCGATGTCTGACCGGGTGGCGGTGTTCAATAATGGCAAAATTGAACAGGTCGACACGCCGCGCGAACTCTATCTGCGTCCGCGTACGGCGTTTGTCGCCAGCTTTGTCGGCACCTCGAATGTGTTTGATGCGGCACTGGCGGGGAAACTGTGCGGTATGCAGGGCATGTACTCGCTACGCCCGGAGCATATTCGTCTGAACGCGCCGGGTGATATCGAAGTTGACGCAATCGTACAGGCAGTGCAATACCAGGGGGCGTCAACCCGCTTTGAACTGGCGCTGCCCGATGGCGTCAGGCTGCTGGTCAGCCAGGCCAATCTCTCCGATGCGTTATTACCAGAGACGCTGGCACCGGGGAAAGCAGTGCGGGCCGCGTGGTCGCGGGACGCGATGGTGCTACTCCAAGGAGCGGGGTGAGATGGAGATGAGCATCACCGGCAGGTCATCGCGCCGCGCCAGCCTTAGCGGGCTATTCTGGCGTAAACCGCTACTCGGGTTGTTGCTGTTACTCCTTGGCCCCCTGATGTGGTTTGGCATTGTTTACCTGGGGTCGCTACTGACCCTGCTGTGGCAAGGTTTTTACACTTTCGACGATTTTACAATGTCGGTCACGCCGGATCTGACTCTGGCGAATCTGTTGGCACTGTTTAATCCGGCCAATTACGACATCATTGTACGCACACTGGTGATGGCGGTTTCGGTTACTGTGGCAAGCGCGATCCTCGCCTTCCCGATGGCGTGGTATATGGCGCGCTACAGTCGCGGAAAGTGGAAAGCCTTTTTCTATATTGCGGTGATGTTGCCGATGTGGGCGAGCTATATCGTGAAAGCCTACGCCTGGACGCTATTGCTGGCGAAAGATGGCGTTGCTCAGTGGTTTTTAAATCACCTTGGGCTGGAGCCTGTCCTGGCGTCGCTTCTTGCGCTGCCTGCAGTGGGTGGCAACACGCTGTCCACCTCCGGCCTCGGGCGGTTTTTGGTGTTCGTCTATATCTGGTTGCCGTTTATGATCCTGCCGATTCAGGCCGCGCTGGAGCGGCTACCGCCGTCGCTGCTGCAGGCGTCGGCGGACCTGGGGGCGCATCCGCGCCAGACCTTTCGTTATGTGGTGTTGCCGCTGGCGATCCCTGGTGTGGCGGCGGGATCGATATTTACCTTCTCGCTGACCTTGGGGGATTTTATCGTTCCGCAATTGGTGGGACCGCCGGGCTACTTTATTGGCAACATGGTCTATTCCCAACAGGGAGCGATAGGCAATATGCCGATGGCCGCCGCCTTTACGCTGGTTCCAATCGTGCTCATTGCTATTTATCTGGCGTTTGTCAAACGCCTGGGAGCTTTTGATGCACTCTGACCGCGCACCGTTTTTGCTCAAAGTCGCCACCTGGGGTGGCGTTATCTTTCTCCATTTCCCGCTTTTGATTATCGCCATCTATGCTTTCAATACTGAGGATGCGGCATTCAGTTTCCCGCCGCAGGGCTTTACGCTGCGCTGGTTCGGCGTGGCGGCGGCGCGGGGTGACATCCTAGATGCAGTCTCACTGTCACTGCAAATTGCCGCGCTGGCGACGGTTATCGCATTGATTCTTGGCACACTTGCTGCAATGGCCTTATGGCGCAGTGATTTTTTTGGTAAGAGCGCCATCTCGTTGTTACTGCTGTTGCCCATTGCGCTGCCGGGCATCATTACCGGGCTGGCGCTGTTAACCGCTTTTAAAACGGTCAATCTGGAGCCGGGCTTTTTTACCATTGTGGTGGGGCATGCGACCTTTTGCGTGGTGGTGGTATTTAACAACGTCATCGCCCGTTTCCGCCGCACCTCCTGGAGTCTGGTGGAAGCCTCAATGGATTTAGGCGCAAATGCCTGGCAAACCTTTCGTTATGTGGTGCTGCCGAATCTCGGTTCAGCGCTGCTGGCGGGGGGGATGCTGGCATTTGCGTTGTCGTTTGACGAAATCATCGTCACGACCTTTACCGCGGGCCACGAGCGCACCTTGCCACTGTGGTTGCTTAACCAGCTTGGTCGCCCGCGTGATGTGCCGGTCACGAATGTGGTTGCGCTGCTGGTGATGCTGGTCACCACCGTGCCTATTCTCGGCGCCTGGTGGCTAACCCGTGATGCGGAAACCGGCAAATAACTGACAACGCTGAAAGGACAGAACTATGCAACATCAATTGTTTATCAATGGCGAACTGGTTAACGGCGAAGGTGAGAAACAGGCTGTCTACAACCCGGCCACCGGCGAGGTGTTGCTGGAGATCGCAGAAGCCTCACCAGCCCAGGTCGATGCGGCGGTGCAGGCGGCAGACCGCGCCTTTGCCAGTTGGGGGCAAACCACGCCAAAAGCACGGGCGGAGTGCTTGCTGCAACTGGCGCAGGTCATTGAAGAGAATGCCGATACCTTTGCCCGCCTCGAGTCCCTCAACTGCGGTAAACCCTTTCATTGTGTGCTGAACGATGAACTGCCCGCTGTGGTGGATGTGTTCCGCTTTTTTGCTGGCGCGGCACGCTGCCTGAACGGGTTAGCCGCAGGGGAATATCTGGAAGGGCACACGTCGATGATCCGTCGCGATCCGATTGGCGTTGTCGCGTCGATTGCACCGTGGAACTACCCGTTGATGATGGCGGCGTGGAAGCTGGCTCCGGCGCTGGCGGCCGGTAACTGTGTGGTGATCAAGCCATCGGAAATTACCCCGTTAACCGCACTGAAACTGGCAGAGCTGGCAAAAGATATCTTCCCGGCGGGGGTACTGAACGTCCTGTTTGGTCGGGGGAAAACCGTTGGCGATCCGTTAACCGGCCACGAAAAAGTGCGCATGGTGTCGCTGACGGGATCTATCGCGACCGGTGAACACATTATCGGGCACACCGCGTCATCCATTAAGCGCACGCACATGGAGCTGGGCGGCAAAGCGCCGGTTATTGTATTTGATGATGCCGATCTGGATGCGGTGGTGGAAGGCGTACGGACATTCGGTTTTTACAACGCGGGGCAGGATTGTACTGCGGCGTGCCGTATCTACGCGCAGAAAGGCATTTATGCCGCGCTGGTGGAAAAGCTGGGTGCCGCAGTTGCCAGTCTGAAAATGGGCGCGCCAGAGGATGCCTCAACGGAGCTGGGGCCGCTTAGCTCCGCAGCACACCTTGCACGGGTGAGCAAAGCCGTGGATGACGCTCGTGCACTGAGCCATATCCGCGTCATTACCGGCGGCAATAAAGGCGAGGGCGCGGGCTACTATTACCAACCGACGCTGCTGGCGGGGGCGAAGCAGGAAGATGCGATTGTGCAGCGCGAAGTGTTTGGGCCCGTGGTCAGCATGACTGAGTTCGACAACGAAGAGCAGGTGCTGGGCTGGGCGAATGACTCACAGTATGGCCTGGCGTCTTCGGTGTGGACGAAAGATGTCGGGCGGGCGCACCGTCTCAGCGCGCGGCTGCAATATGGCTGCACCTGGGTCAATACGCATTTTATGCTGGTGAGTGAAATGCCCCACGGTGGGCAAAAACTCTCTGGTTATGGCAAAGATATGTCGCTGTATGGTCTGGAAGATTACACCGTGGTGCGTCACGTTATGATCAAGCATTAACAGAATTATCGGCTGCCAGGGAAGGCAGCCAAATCCTTATATTTTTGAGGTATATCTCATAGTCTGTTTTCGTGCTGTTATTATGCGCAAGAAACTGGTTTAATCATCATCAGCCACCAGCGGAATGGCAAAATATAAGTTTTTAAATAATACCGCACTCAGACATCTTCGTTGCCCTGTCACATTAATGTCATTAACGCGACAAATCGCAGTCATTACTGCCTTCGATAATGTCTGGCTTTTAAAAAAATCAGGCAGGGGAAATATACCTATGAGTAAAACAGTGGTCGTGCTCGGTCCGGGCGGGACGTCTGAGTTTCTGACGGTTGCAGACGGTGAAACTTCTATTCCGTGGGCACTGGAAGGGCTCAATGGCGATGCAACACGCGGCGCCATGCCTATCGAAACCTATTATTGCGAAGGCGAAGAGTTTTATTTCGCACGCATCGAGAATATGTTGCATGGCGAAGTGATGTCATCGCCGCTCAATTAAAATTCAATAAAAAAAGAAGGGCTCTGATGAGCCCTTCTTTTTATAATAATTCGCATGCTTATCTTTTCAAAAAGACTTCATTTTCGCGAGGGGCCCAGTCTTTCTCCGAAAAGTCGTAGGTGGGCAGTGGCTCGTCTTTGATTCCCTGGGAACGCAGCACGGCGCGAACTTCCGCAGGTAAGTTTTCATCGCGGAAGAGTTCAGCCAGTACAAACATGACGTCGAGAAACGAGAGTTGCTTTATTTCAAAGGGTTTCCAGCCGGTGCGTTTGTGAATCAAATGATACAATGCTTCTTCGCCGGAGAGCGGCACGAAACTGCTGGCATATTTTTCCCGATGGCGCGCGAGTAGCGATTCAAGAATAAATATCTGCGCAGTGCGCTGGCGGGCTGCATGCGCCCGTGGACTGTCAGTGGTCACATCGTTGTACGTTATGTCATTGTTTTCACGTACCCGAACTTCTATGGCTTGCCACAGATCGTCGTATTTCTGCATAACCTTACCTTTTTCTCCTGAAGTATGACTTGCTGCCAGACAATAACAGAGTTACGCGATCGTCGCCAAACTTCAGGGTGCTATTCAACATCATCGTTTATATTTTAATTTTACCTTAAATTAAATTTTTCTCCACAGACAATGTTCTCTGTTTTTATAGATTACGTCGCCGTAAAAACCCGCAGAATAATTTGCGTTTAATCAATGCTTATTCACTATGTGAATACTACTGTATAAACTCATACCTTCTCTGGATGCATATAATGAACAGGAATGCAGTGTTGTGCGGGGTGATCGCGGCTGTGAGTATGCTGATGACATCAGAAGGACTGGCAAAAACACAGGCGCTTTCCGACGCACAGGTTAAAAAAGAGATTATCGCCGAATCGATCGCCAACTACCCTGGCCCTTGTGCGTGTCCTTATAACCAGGCGCGTAATGGTAGCGCCTGCGGTAAACGCAGCGCATGGAGCAGAGCGGGGGGATACTCACCCATTTGCTATGCAGACGAAGTGACGAAAGAGATGATTAAAACGTGGCGCGAACGACAGCGGTGATCCGTTCGTTACGGGCAAGCCGGGTGAACAGAACACCCGGCTTTTTTATGCCCATCAGTGGGTTAGATCAAAATACGCGCCCATGAATTTCAGGTATAAGTAATTAAACTTGATATATGTCAACAAAAAGAGCATATTGCGCACGTTTTGTTACTTCCTGGTTAATGTTTGCTATGTCGCTCTATCAAAAAATGTTGGTTTTCTACGGTGTTATGGCGCTGATTTGCGCATTTATTACCTGGTTTCTTTCCCACGATCGGAAACGCATTCGTCTGTTGAGTGCTTTTTTGGTGGGTTCCACCTGGCCGATGAGTTTCCCGGTGGCGTTATTGTTTTCCCTCTTCTGAGTGAAGCGTGACGCTGAAAACACAAAAATCTTAAAAAAAGTGCAACATATGCCGCGGATGTTTTACCTAAGGACAGGAGACAGACGTTGGAATTATATACAAAGCTACTCATCTTTTACGGTGTTATGGCGGTCGTGTCCGGTGTAATAACGTATTTCCTTGCGAGTGATACCCGCAAAATTCGTATTCTCAGTGCCTTTTTAGTGGGTGCAACCTGGCCCATCAGTTTTCCTGTCGCCTTACTTTTTTCTCTGTTTTAACGTTTCTCGCCACTTTACTGGATTGCTGTATATAATTACAGTATTACGGTAAAGGAGAGACACATGAACAGTTTTTATTCGCAGCAGGCACAAGGGTGGGTTCGCTGGCAGGATCTGCCCGGTCACGGCGATCCGGTGGTTTTTATCCATGGACTGGGCTGCGCATCATCGTATGAATACCCTCGCGTGGTAACCGATCCAGCCTTCGGCGGCCGGCGCGCGATCCTTATCGATCTGCCCGGCAGCGGTTACAGCGAACGTCCGGCGAGTTTTTCCTACCGTACCAGTGAACAGGCGAAAGTCATCGTTGAACTCCTTGACCATCTGCAACTTGACGCTTGCTGGCTGTATGGCCACAGCATGGGTGGCAGTATTGCAATTGAAGTGGCTGCGCTGGTCCCACAACGGATTCGCGCGCTGGCGGTTTCCGAGCCCAATTTTTATGCCGGAGGCGGGGTGTTCAGCCGGGTGATTGCCGCTGAAGCGGAAGCCGAATTTGTCACCTGCGGTTACGCCATGTTATTAGGCCAGGAGAAAACACCGTGGGCAGGCAGCCTGCAAAGTAACGCGTCCTGGGCTATGTGGCGTGGCGCGAAAAGCCTGGTTGACGGTATTGCCCCGTCATGGATGGCGTTGTTTAGCCGTTTTCCACGGCCAAAGACGCTGATTTTTGGTGAGTTATCGCTACCGGATAACGATGCTCAACAGGTGTTGGATCAAGGTATAGAGGTGCGGATCATTCCGCAGGCGGGGCATTCCATGTCATGGGAACAGCCCGCTGCGCTGGCACGTGCGCTGAGCGCCTTTATTGCCGAACATGAGTAAAACCCCCGGCACACCTGCGTGGCCGGGGGTTTTTTTAAGGCAGTAAGGTTTTGAGTTTCTTACGCGCGGCGGCAGAAACATCCAGCGGGTGGCTGTAGCCAATGTTTTCTGTCGCGCGATGGTAGAGAGCAACCAGCCAGTCGTAAACGTAGCGGGTCGCCGCATGAACCGGCTGCTCACTGAGTTTGGTTAAGCGAGCATCATTCATGCTTACCGCGGCGCTGGCAAAAATGGTGCTGCCTTTTTGTACGCGGCTGGCCGGGCGCTTGTCTTCCGGCACATCGGCATAACCCAGCCAGGCGACAAAGTTCCCTATCGCAGCGTACAACTGCGCGGCGCAGGCAGTATCGCGCTGCATCACTTTTTGCAGTTGCTCCGGCAGGTTAAGGCGATAGCTACTGATAATCACCGTCTCCGCCATATGGCGCAGTGCAGCGGGAGAAATGCCAAGGCGTGCAGCATTGTCGTCGTTACGGCTCCACTGGCGAACATGATTTACCCACAGCGCATGCGCCTGCTGCCCAATGTCTTTCGCCATCGGTTGCTGCTCCGTGTTTTCAGCGGACTCGGCAAACAGATCGATAGACTCATTAAACAGGCCGCTGACTTTCTCTTCACGGGGCTGCTGTACTTTCCACAGCGTATCGAACTGCTGCATATCCGGCAGTAAGCCTTCCAGCAACTCACCGTGGCGGGACGCCTGGCCTTGCAGTTCACGGACAACCGATTCCGCACGCGCACGCTGTACCGTAACTTCTCTGACCGGCGCAGCGGCCCAGCTTTGCAGCAGATCCCGCAGCGTTTGTTGATGACGCTCGGTCAGCGCTTTCAAACGGTTCTGGCGCAGACCCGGTGCGGTGGCCTGCGCCAGCCATTCCAACAGGCGTTGCAGGCTGCTAGCATCCAACGCCTGCAATGTGCCCCAGTGCTGACCCGGTTTGCCAATTAATTGCTGAACGGCTTCGTCGAGGTTTTGCGCCTGGGTAAAACGCGCGTCCTGTGGCGTAATGGCCCAGACCAGACCCGGTAAGGCCGTTTCCTGACCGGATTGCGTCTCTTTAACCCAGTTCAGCAGGGCACGGGCTGTGACGCCTGTCGCTGCGCGTTCTGCGGTGGCATTACAGATCATCAGCACATCCGGTTGCAGACGCTGGCGATAATTGTCCAGCAGCCAGCGGCATTTACTGCGCCACAGCGGTTGCCCCTCCTGAAGACCCGGGGCCGGGATATCCAGAATATCCACCGAGGGCAGCACGCTGTTTTCAACCGGCAGCACCAGTTCACGGGTAATCAGGGCAAGGGTCGCCAGCGGCACGCTCACCGCATTTTGCAACTGGTCGTTAGACCAGGGATGCACCACCACGTCGTCCTGAATCTCTTCAGAACGGTGTTCCGCCGGGGTGAGAAAACCGTCCGTCGGCAGGGCAAAATTATCCACCAGTACGCTAAGCGGGGCTGCCAGTTCGCTGGCGTTGCCGGTTTGATGCAGCGTATGGGCCAGCGACAACCACTGTTGCGTCAGCTCTTGCTGTTCACCCCATAGCAGCGACCAGGCGCTGGCGCGCGCGGTGAGATCCAGCGACGGCAGAAGAGAAGCGAACTGATGCCATAACGCATCGTCCATATGTTGCAGTGATGATGGCACCACCGAACGCCAGAAGCGGGCAATGGCGCCAATTTCCAGCGCCGAAATACCGGGAACCGCATTGGGCTGACGCAGGGTGCGCCATTTTGCTACCCGATCTTCAATAACGGATTTGTCCACGGCGCGCAGTTCCGGTTGCTGGCGTGCATGGGCGATAAAAACCTGCACCAGTTCAGCTTCGCTGAGAATGCGCAGACGCAGCGGAAAACTCTCATCCATCCCGCTTGTGCGCGGACTAAAACGCAACGCCATGCTGGTCAGCCCGTGCCCCGGATTAATATGGGTAAAGTAGTCCAGCGTTTTGTCGCCAGGGCGCACATTCAGCCGCCCGTTGCCAGTGCCACACAGCGCATTGAGCAAATGGGCTTTCGCCGCTTGCGAATGACCATACAACCCGATGGTGCAGGGAGCATCCTCCGCCTCTTTTAAGGCAGACTCTTCAGCAGCGGCGGTGGTCAGGCGCGCCAGCAGCGCATCGGCATCGTCGTCCAGCAACGGCGATAGCAGGCGGTTTTCGTTGATCCATGCCGTCAACGCTTGGGTAGTCTTTGCGCTCGCACTCATTTCAGGTACACACTCCCGCTGTCGATCCAGTAATGGCTTCCGCTATGGCGGCGATCGGCCAGCGTATTCAGTTTAAACGTTAACGCATCAGGGGCGACCGGTGTGCCATCCTGTAACCAGGCTTCGCTGAGGGCGAAAGATTCCGGCCCATGTTGTTTGTTACCACCGCTGAATTTCAGACGCACGTTCAGCACACCGTCTCCGGCAATGGCTTTCGCCAGTTCCTGAGAGTTGATACTCAACGTATAGAGCGGGGTGGCTGGCCAGCGGGCATTTGCCAGTTGGCGGAACCCCAACGTTACATTTCCGCGCAGCGGGAAGTGTAAACGCGCGTCCAGCTTCGCGCCCGGCTTATCTAAATCAATGTCGTGATACCAGATATTCTCGTCGCGCAGGGTGTTGACCACGTTATCCAGCACCCCGAGGTAGCGCACGGTAGAGTAGGCGCCAATGTCCGCTGCTTTAAAGTTAAAGCGCGGCAGACGCAAATCCAGCGCCAGGCTACAGAGCATCGCGCCGACGGCCGCGGTGGATTTCGGGTTGCCAATTTTGCCTTGCTGGCTGAAGGGATACCACTCATGCACGCGATATTTATCCAGCCACACCATTCGGTTGACCGGCACTGGTTGTAAGTGGCGGATCAGCGCTTGTACGCCAGGCAGACAGCCAGGGCGGCCGGTAATGAGCAGCACGTCGCAGCAATAATGGCTGATGGCTTCGCACACTGCGTGGAGCGGGGCGGTAAGGGTGAACTGCCCGGCCAGCATGGCGTTTTGTAACTCTTGGAAATTCACCTGTAACGGAACATCCAGTACATCAAATTCAGCAGAACCCGCAGGCAGCGCATGATCAATGGCCTGCTTCAGGTAGTTCATCACATTGCGCGTTGGCTGTTGGGTAAGCAACTCGCCAAACGTGGCGTGCAACCCGGCCAGCGGATCGTTGATGTCGCTCTCTTCCCAGGCGGCAAGAATGGCATGGCCGATAGGCATAAAGAGTTGCAGCGTGGTTTGCTGGCGCAATACCGCCTGAGTATCAATACGGCCGGAATCGCCAAACAGGGCCGCCATAATCGCAGCGGCATCGGTGATCCCGGCTTTTTGCATGTGGGTTTGCAATGCAGGCAGAACGCAGCGCTGAATAACGTCCAGCAGAATGTCGTCCCCGGCCACTTTGAAACCTTCGCGGAACAACAGTTTCGGTGTAATTTTCACATTGCTGCCGGTTCCGTCATCCAACTGATAATGGGTGATCGCCATATCCGTGGTGCCGCCACCAATGTCCACGGAGGCAACACGCAGCGAACGACCCGGCGCAGCCTCCGGTGCGTCGGTGCGATCCGGGCGAGCGGTCGCGGCGAAGAATGTTTCGGTTTGCCCGGCAAAACGGGAAATGGCTTCGTTATACAACCACACCAGTTGCCCACAGCTCGCTTCGTCCCACTCCATTTGAATATGCGGCACCGGAACAACGCTTTTTTCCTGCTGTTTACGGTTGGCGAAATCTTCATCCTGCGGATGCCAGCCCATGGCTTTCCATACCAGCGCGATAGCTTCAAACATACGGCGGCGGAAAATTTCCCGCTCCTGTTTTGGCATTGCGGAGGGCAGGGTCAGAATGATGGTACGCAACTGGCGCGGCGAAGCCGGGAAACCAAGACGCAAGCGTGTGGCAACGCTGTTGATCTGCCCGAGCGCTTGCGCCAGCAATTCGCACAGCATATGGGTCATCAGCGTGCTGCGGCTGTACTGCGGTGAAAAGACCGGCAGACGCTCATCCAGCGGCAGGCTGTACAGCGGCTGGCCTTCGTCATTCATCAGGTTCATCAGCGGGAATGCAGTCGCCAGCGGTTCACGCTGGGTTTTGCTGTTCATCTGGCTAAAGCGCCAGTCCTGCAAGACCGGGGTTTCGTCCCACAAATAGCGGCGAGGGCTGGAGATCCCGCTGTTGCCTTCGGTGCCCAGACGTTGCATCGCCAGTTTGCGGGCTTCATCACCGACACGCACGATAGAGGGCCAGATAAAAGCATCTTCACGCCCGCTCTCTACGGAAAAATGTTGCTTGCCGAAGCGGGCTTCTGAGAACTCAAGACGGCTGGTAAACAGTGGCTCATTGAGGAACTGCGGTTCACTCAGGGAACGCACCTGCAGTTCGGCAGTCTGACGCAGACCATCGTTAGCATCACCATGATCTTCAATAATCACGCCGCAGGTATGGGTGTTACCGACATCCAGAATCAAATCCACCGGGATCGCCGGGGTGCTCAGGGTATGGGTGACGATCTTCACTTCTGGCACCTGCAACTGCGTACCCAGCAGCGTCATCAGGTTCAACCAGTGCGCCTGGTACTCAAAACTGCGCAGCGCCTGGTTAATATCCCGCTCGCTACGGTTTTCGTTTTGCGTAGCCTGCTGAAAAGCTTCGCGCAACCAGCCGTCGACCCAGGTTTGATCGAGAAAATCCGCCACTTCGTCATCGCGCCAGGCCAGAGAGAAGCGGGTGCCATTAAGGATATCGTTCTCCAGCGGCGCAAGGCTGCCCGGCGAGAGATCGTTAATCTGGCTGTCGAGCGCCAGCGCCACGCGGTGCGTATTACCTGCGCTGTCCGGCTCGCTCAGTTTGCGGATCTGCACGCGCGCCCAGTTATCCGGGCCTTCAACAAAGGTACGCGGCGGGTTGAAGCGTAAAAAGGGAATCGGTAGCCAGACGCCGTCAAGCAGCGCCAGCGAATACTGTAACGCGTGGGTGCTTTCCGGTTTCACCACTTCTGGTTGGCCGCCGTCGCGACCGGGCAGGGTAAAGCGCCCGTTCAGCAGGTCGAAATCCAGACGCAGCAGCGGGCCGTTGGCGGTTTTACGGACGAACCGACCGCTGTTTGGCGGATCTTGCGGCGTCAGGCCGAAATCAAGAAATTGCACGCCGCTGTTGGCAATCAGCGTCACGCTCTGTTTGTAGTCGCAAAGATTAACCAGCATAAACTCAGTCACCTGTTTTTCTGAACGTCACCGGAACAGTGGTTTTGGCGTCAAAACGCGCGTTACATTCCGCGACGTCATTGGTGCTTGCTTTACAGGAAATTTCCGGCATCGGGTAGCGGGATCCGTCACTGCAACGTGCGTTGCCACGGCTCTTAATCATCAGTTCACCGGTGCCATGCAGACCGGAGTAGAGATCCGCGCGGCAGGTAATATTCTTACCGTGAACAATGCGTGCCGTGCCTTTATTGTTCTGGATCTGGAAGCGCACAGCAGGGGCTTTGCCGGTTTCCGGATCTTTAACGTCCAGCGCCACGCGCCAGTTGCCGTTAAGGAAGCGCGTAGAGCCAATTTTCACCTGCAGGGCGTCCATCACCAGCGCATCTTTGGGAATGGCGTTGATCACCACCGGCTCTTTCACTTCACGGGGCTCAGGCACTTTCTCTTCTGCACGCACTTCAGCACGTACTTCAGCCTGATGCAGCGGCAGACTTGCTGCCAGCATCGGTGCTGCCTGTATCGGTTTTGGTGCAATCGCCACCGGAGCTGGCTGCGGCATGGCGGGCGCGGGTGTAGGGGTTTGCGTCGTTTGTTGATTGAGGACGAACGGTGCTGCCACGGCAATGGCGACGGCCGCCGCAACCGGCAATGCCCACAGACCATAACGACGGCGTTTCTTCGCCACCGGCATCGGCATCGGCATCGGCGTCGGCGCAGAAGCAGGTGCTGGAGCTGGAACGGGCTCCGGCGCAACATTTTGCACAGGCGGCACGGGTGCGGGCTGAGGTTTGATTTCCGGCGCAGGCGTCAACAGCGGTTCATCAGCCTGGCTGAATGTTACGGCAACCGCAGTCTCTTCCTCTTCAGGTTCCGGTGGCAGAATAATGACCGGTTCTTCCTCTTCCTGTTGGCGCAAACATTCGAGGACATCCTCACGGGCGCTTTCGTTCAGGTTGACGAACCCCCAGAAGGTGATGACGGGTTTACCATCGACCAGGAAAACATGGTTTTCGCCGGGAAACTGCAACGCCTTTTCCAGCAGGGAACCAAATAACTGCTGCGCCGTTTTTGGCGATTGCATGCATTTGCGGCTCAATGCCGCGGCGCTATCCAGCGTGCTTTCGAGGTAGCGCAATGCCTTAAAACGCGCCTCTTCATCGGCGGCCTTCCACGAGACCGAACGCCCCTCAACGGGCGAATACCAGTCAACACGATCGCCTTCATCATTGACCTGGGGAATCGCCAGGCAGTCTACCAGCGCCTGCTGCTTACGCAGACGGAGTGCTTCACGAATTTGCAATGCCGAATCAAATACGGCCTGACCGCCGCCGCCAACGGCCTGGAAATCATCCAGATCACCGCTGCGCAAGAGAGTTTTTGCCACGTTTTCATCCCATAGACTTCTTCACGCGTCTACTCTACGCAATGCGATAGCAAGTAAACGGCAGAAGAAAGCTCAAAACCATTGAATTCTCGACGCATTGATACCGTCGAATCGACTTGACGGCACGAAAAACACTTAACATAAATTTTAATGTTAATCATGGTGGATATTTCAGCGAAATCAACTGCTTTAGAATAACCTGAGCGTGAATCGTTATTTGCCAGTTTGCCGGAGCTATGCTGTGATTACGGCTCCATATAAAAAAGAAGGTTCCTGATATGTCCACAGGGAAAACGCTGCTCGCTCTCGCATTGAGCACACTGTTACCAGCAAGCGCTGCATGGGCAGCGGCAAATGATACCCTCATCTACTGCTCTGAAGCGTCGCCAGAGTCCTTTAACCCACAGATTGCCAGCTCCGGCCCGACGTTTGTCGCCAGCTCGCAGGTGCTTTACAACCGTCTGGTTAACTTCGATCCGGTAAAAAATACGCCGATTCCGTCGCTGGCTACCGGGTGGAAAGTCTCCGACGATGGCAAAACCTGGACGTTTACGTTGCGTCAGGGCGTGAAATTCAACAGCAACAAATACTTCAAACCCACGCGTGATTTTAATGCCGATGACGTGATTTTCTCCGTCCTGCGTCAAAAAGATGCGCAACATCCTTATCATAATGTTTCGCAAGGTAATTACGAATACTTCACCGATGTCGGCCTTGATAAGCTGATCAAAGAAGTGAAAAAAATCGACGACTACCACGTACAGTTTGTGCTCAATGAGCCAAATGCCGCGTTTCTGGCAGATTGGGGAATGGATTTTGCCTCCATTCTTTCTGCGGAGTATGCCGATGCGATGCTGAAAAAAGGCACGCCGGAATACGTCGACACCTGGCCTATTGGCACTGGCCCGTATGCACTGCAACAATATAAAGCCGACGCGCAGATTCGTTATATTGCCAACCCGAATTATTGGGATGGCCCGGTACCGACAAAACACCTGATCTTTGCCATCACACCAGATGTACAGACGCGACTGGCGAAGCTGCAAACCAACGAGTGCCAGATTATTCCCGCACCTTCGCCGGTGCAGTTTGATCAAATCAAAAATAATAAAGACCTGACCCTGCACACGGTCGATGCGCTGAACGTCGGGTATCTGGCGTTCAATACGGAGAAAAAACCGTTCGATAATGTGCTGGTGCGCCAGGCGCTGAATTATGCGACCGATAAACACGCGATTGTTAACGCCGTCTTCCTGGGGTCCGGTAGCGTGGCGAAATCGCCTTTGCCGCCCAATATGCTCGGTTTTAATAAAGACCTGAAGGACTACCCCTACGATCCTGAAAAAGCCAAAGCGCTGCTCAAACAGGCCGGTCTGGATAAAGGCTTTGAGGCCACGCTGTGGTCAATGCCGGTGCAGCGCCCGTACAACCCGAACTCGCGCCGTATTGCAGAGATGATTCAGGCGGACTGGGCGAAAGTGGGCGTGAAAGCGAAAATTGTCTCTTACGAGTGGGGCGAATACCTTTCGGGGATGCGTAAAGGCGAACACGACACGGCGCTGTTTGGCTGGATGTCGGACAATGGCGATCCGGATAATTTTGCTGATGTATTGCTTGGTTGCAACAGCATAAAAACCGGTTCCAACGCCGCCCGCTGGTGCGATAAAGGGTATGATGCTCTCGTACAGAAAGCGAAGGTGGTGGCCGATCCGGCGTCGCGCGCCAAACTGTACAGCCAGGCACAGGAGATTTTCTACCAGCAAGCGCCATGGATCGCGCTGGCGAATGGTAAAACGTTCTATGCCACTCGCAGTAACGTGACCGGTTACAGCGTGAGCCTGATGGGCAGTGATTTTTCGAAAGCAAAACTGAATTAAAGGAGAGGGTATGTCACACCTGGACGAAGTTGTTGCCCGCGTCGATGCGGCCATTGAACAGAGTGTTATTGCCGGCATGAACGAACTGTTGATTGAATTGAGCGATGACGCCGCGCTGAGTCGTGAAGAACGTTATGCTCAGCAACAGCGCCTGCGACAAGCCATTGCTCATCATGGTCGCCAGCATAAAGAAGATTTGGATGCGCGACGGGAACAGCTGACCAAAGGTGGCTCGATCCTGTGATCAGAACTGGCGTCTGGCCACCAGCCAGGCGCCAATCACCAGCAGTACGGCACCGCACACCGGGCCGATAAGCGCCCGCATCGGGATCCCGTGACTTCTGACAACATCCAGTACCAACCCGCCAATCAGCTGGCTTGCCACTAACACCGCAATGGTGGTGGCCGCGCCGACATACTGATAGCCGCTGATGCTGGCGAAAACAAAAAATGATCCCAGCAGACCTGGAATTAACGTCCACCATTTCACGCTGGCATAGAGTTCCTGAAAGCCAGAAAGGCCATATTTAACCAGCAGGATACTGACAAACAGTACAATGCCCACCAGCGAGTTCAGCAACATCGCGATAAGGATCGTCGATGCTGACTGCGTGATGCGCACCATCAAGGTATTTTGCACCACCAGGCCAATACCGGCGGCAATCAGAAAGGTGAGCGTTAGCGACTGATTCATGGGAGCGCGTCCGGGTCGGTGCGGTTATCCAGTTGTAACTGCATAAACGTCAGATCCAGCCAGCGACCAAACTTGGTGCCAACCTGTGGCATTTGCCCGGTCGTGACAAAACCCAGTTTGCTGTGCAGATGAATGGAACCGTGGTTTTGTGCCTCAATGCCCGCCACCATCACATGTTTACCCAAGCGTTTGGCGTCTTCGATTAACCGTTCCATTAATGCCAGTCCCAGGCCTTTGCCCTGATGATCCGGATGAACATAGACCGAGTGTTCAACGGTGTGGCGAAACCCGTCGAAAGCGCGCCAGTCGCCAAAGGATGCATAACCGGTAATCACACCGTTCTCTTCGCTGACCAGCACCGGGTAGCCGAGCAGAGCACGCGCTTCAAACCAGGCGATACGATTTTCCACATCGACGGTTTGGTCATTCCAGATCGCCGCCGTGTTCACCACAGCATGGTTATAAATCGCGGCGATTGCCGCGCAGTCCTCTCTGCCAGCATAACGAATACTCATGGTTGAACCTCTATTTTGTACACTATAGTATTACGATATGAATACTATCTCAGACACTATAAATCAACGGATCAGTGCACGAATTCGTGTCGAACGCGAATCCCGCGGCTGGTCGCTCAGTGAACTGGCGGAGCGCGCCGGGGTGTCACGGGCGATGATCCACAAAATAGAACGTGCAGAAAGCAGCCCAACCGCGGCACTGCTGGCGCGGCTTTCCGGCGCGTTTGGCATCAGTATGTCAACGCTGATTGCACGTGCGGAAATGCAGGAAGGAAAACTGCTGCGCTATGCCGATCAACCGGTCTGGCGCGATCCGCAAAGCCACTATCTGCGACGCCACGTCTCCCCCAGAAGCGATTTGCCTATCGATCTCGTGCACATTGAACTGCCTGCGGGCAGCAACATCCCGATGCCAGCCTCCTCGTATGCGCTGGCGCGCCAGTTAATCTGGTTGCAGGAAGGCGAGCTGGTTTTTCAGGAAGGGGACACGCGCCACGAAATGAAAGCCGGGGATTGTCTGGAACTGGGCCCCCCCAATGATTGCCGGTTTATCAACGAAAGTGATGCGCCGTGCCATTATCTGGTTGTGCGACTTAACCATTCCAGCTCGTAATGGAAACGCACACCGCGCTGTCAGCGACTAGTATCAATAGTTAGTCTGACAAGCAGAGGAGTGCAGAATGAATCAACAATCTCACCGTAACCGCCGTTGGGTGCTGGCTTCACGCCCGCATGGCGCGCCGAACGCGGACAATTTCCGTCTGGAAGAAGACAGCATTGCCACCCCTGGAGAAGGCCAGGTGTTGCTGCGTACGGTTTACTTGTCCTTAGATCCTTATATGCGCGGGCGTATGAGCGATGCGCCTTCCTACACGCCGCCGGTACAAATAAATGAAGTGATGTGCGGCGGTACGGTTAGCCGGGTGGTGTCGTCGCTGCACCCGGACTTTGCTGAAGGGGACTGGGTATTAGGCTACAGCGGCTGGCAGGACTATGACATTTCGGGTGGTGAAGGACTGGTAAATCTGGGCGCAAACCCGCAGCACCCTTCGTGGGCATTGGGTGTGCTTGGTATGCCGGGTTTTACCGCCTATATGGGACTGCTGGATATTGGTCAACCGAAAGCCGGAGAAACACTGGTCGTTGCTGCCGCTACCGGGCCGGTCGGCTCGACCGTTGGGCAAATCGGCAAACTGAAAGGTTGCCATGTAGTGGGAGTGGCCGGGGGCAGTGAAAAATGTCGCCACGCTGTGGATGTATTGGGTTTTGATCACTGCCTCGATCACCATGCGCCAGATTTTGCCCAACAACTGAAAACGGCCTGTCCACAAGGTATCGATATTTATTTTGAAAATGTCGGTGGAAAAGTATTCGATGCCGTACTGCCGTTATTAAATACTGCGGCGAGAATTCCGCTTTGTGGGCTGGTGAGTGGTTATAACGCAACCGAGCTTCCCGCCGGACCCGATCGTATTCCGCTATTAATGGCCACGCTGCTGAAAAAAAGAATCCGGTTGCAAGGGTTTATTATTAACCAGGATTATGGTCACCGCCTAAACGAATTTCAGCAAGAAATGGGGCAGTGGGTGAGTGAAGGAAAAATCCACTATCGCGAACATGTGACAGAAGGGCTGGAGAACGCGCCGGACGCCTTTTTCGGCCTGCTCGAAGGAAAAAACTTTGGCAAAGCGGTAGTCAAAATAGGCGCAGAAAGCTAAGCAAACGATGGCGGTAAAAAACCGCCATCATAAATTGTGCAAAATCTAAAAAAACGTCTTTAATTATACAAGCATAAGGAACTGATGACCTTGTGAAGGCAGTTCCTGGTGGTTGTGCATAATAAATAACATTTGTTCTACTTTTAAGCGACAATCCAATACCAGGCATGTGTTTATATAATATATTCTTTGCAAAAAGATCACGGACACGCTACCAGGCTGATAATAGATAAGAATTTAAACAGGATGCAAACATGCTTGATTTGGAAAAAGCGCAGCGGACCAGCCTCACTATGCAAGTTGAAGCCAGTCTGAAAGGTGCGCTTATTATTGGCGCCCTCAAACCTGGCGCACGTCTCATTACGAAAGAAATAGCAGATCAACTTGGCACCAGTATTACACCGGTGCGCGAAGCACTGTTGCGGTTGGTCTCCGCCGGTGCATTGCATGCCACTCCCGCCCAGGCGTTTCTTGTTCCGGAGGTCAGCCTTGAACGTTATAACGAAATCAATTTGATTCGAAAAAACCTGGAAGGTATGGCTGCGCGCTCCGCCAGCCAGAATATGACCAAAGATAAAATCAGGGAACTGCGGATGCTGGCGGGCTCCTTCCATGAAGCGTTAAAAAGTGGCAACACCGAACAAACGCTACAGGCCAATCGCGCATTTCGCTTTAGCGTTTACCAACAAGCGGGGATGCCAACATTAACTGCGCTTATCGAACAATTATGGGTCCGTATCGGCCCTTGTTTTAATTATCTTTATCCGTCTTCGGCTGAGTTATCACGCGGGCATGATTACAGTGACCTGCTCGCTGCACTCGAAGAAGGGGATGGTTTTGCCAGTGAAAGAGCGCTATGGCGAGCCATTGATGAGGGCGCAACCATTATCAACAAGCAGTTCCATCGCTGAGTGATAATTGATAAAACCTATGGTTTAAAGTCAAATATACATGCTCCCCGGCTAAAATTTGCGTAAGGGGAGCATCTGTATCACGTTTTTCACTGATAAGACTCGCTTAAGGCTGAAATCCTTGCACAGTGTGCCGATAACAAATGTTGGCGCAGTTAGGCGCTAACATTTGCTGTTTAGCAAGGAGTCCTGAATGTCATTTAGCCAGCGGTTGAGTAATATAAAAATCAGCAGAAAGTTGTCAGTGGGGTTTGGTCTGGTGCTATTCCTGGTTGCCATCGCCACCATCCTCAGTATGTTGCGCTTTAAAGAAATACGCGACGTCTACGAAAAAACAAACCTGATGTATAACATCAACATTGAAGTATTTCAGGCGAAGATAAACCGCCTGAAATACTTTTATGGTGATGATAAATCCGGAGAGGTGATGTCCAACTATGTACGTCACGCTTCCGAGTTAACCGCCAGCGCGGACGCACTCTCCTGGTCTGCGTCTGAAAAGCAGATCATCAACGATGTGGCGGGCCACCTTAATACGTTCCAGAGCAGCATCGGCGAGATGCAAAAAGCCACCAGTGACATTCGCGCTATACGCGATGCGCTGGACAAACTGGCCGCAAGCGATCTCTCCGCACGATACACCGCGCTTATCCATGCACCGCTCGCCGATGCCAACCTGATGACGCAGGTTTACGAACAATTGTTCGCCATCAGCGCCGTGCGTGATGCAGCGCTGGTAGTACGTTATAGCCCGAGCCAGGCGTCCCGCGACGCATTGGATACACGTTTTAGCCAGACGCAGAAAAGCGTACAGGCGCTGGCGAGTCAATTGCCGGCGGAGCTGAAGTCACCGCTGCAATCCCTGTGGGATGATACGGTGAAATACCGCGATCTGAGCGTGAACTACTTTACCGCCTGGCAGGCACTGAAAGCGGCGGAGGATAAAGTTAAGGTCGGCGGCGACAACAGCAGCGCCTCACTCAAACAGATCATTGCACTGGTCAAAGCCCATAACGATGAGCTAGCGTACACGTCCAGTTCTATTGCGGCAATCATCGGTGTGATTGCGATTCTGATTGGCGTGATTGTCTCCTGGTGGGTTATCCGTCAAATCACCCGTCCGATTGACCGTAACCTGGCGCTGGCGGAGCGTATTGCCAGCGGCGACCTCAGTTCGAATATTCAGGCGCAGAGCAAAGATGAGCTGGGGCAATTGACCGGTGCCATGGGGCGTATGAACGACACGCTGCGCGACATGATCCATGAAGTACGCAACAGCGTAAGTCAGGTATCACGCGCGGCGACGGAAATCGCCGAAGGCAACACCGATCTCTCTTCCCGTACTGAGCAGCAGGCCGCCGCCGTGGTGGAAACCGCTGCCAGCATGGAACAGTTGACCGCCACGGTGAAAAACAACGCCGATAACGCCCGCAATGCCCGCAGTCTGGCGGCGCAGGCGTCGAAAACCGCCAGCGAAGGTGGCAGCGTGATGCGCGAAGTGGTGGATACCATGGGCGATATTCACAGCAGTTCGAACAAAATTGCCGATATTACCGCGGTGATCAACAGCATCGCTTTCCAGACCAACATCCTGGCGCTGAACGCCGCTGTGGAAGCCGCCCGTGCAGGTGAGCAGGGCCGGGGATTTGCGGTAGTGGCCAGCGAAGTTCGCAGCCTTTCTCAGCGCAGTTCGCAGGCGGCGAAAGATATCGAACAGCTGATTAGTGAATCCGTCTCCCGTATTAACATCGGTAGCGAACTGGTGGCGAAAGCAGGGGAAACCATGGATCAGGTGGTGCAGTCCGTCACCCGGGTGAATGACATTATGGGGGAAATCTCTTCCGCCTCCGAAGAACAAAGCCGGGGTATCGAACAGATTGCCCGCGCAGTCGGCGAGCTGGACAGCACCACACAACAGAACGCGTCACTGGTAAGCGAATCCTCCTCTGCGGCAGGTTCGCTGGAAGAGCAGGCGCGTCTGCTGGAAGAGCTGGTCGCCACGTTTCGTCTTGAACAGGGTGGCGCGAAACCGGCTTCCGCAGGGAAACCGACGATCAAGCCGAACCTGAAAGCAAAAGCGGAACCCCGTGAAACGGCCGTCAGCGAAGAGGGCTGGACAACCTTCTAAACACGCAGTGAGCCAATCAAAAAGCCCGGATGCGCCATGCTACCGGGCTTTTCATTTTTGCTTACCGGCAAAATGACCGTGCATCAGTTATCTGGCCAAAGGGCTTTCAGAAGCCAGGCCAGATGGGCGCCGCCTTTCTCAAGCTGCGTTGCCTGAAGAGCTTCCCGCTGCGCGGTGTAATCGGGTTGATACTCTACCGACCAGTTCCCCCCCGTTTTCTTACCAAACACCACATTCTGGAAAGCGGCACGGCCATTAACGAGCGTATCGCTGGCCCATTGCGCCGGCCAGGTGGAGAGATCGCCTGTCGGCGCGGGTATAGCCGTTGCGCCGGGCAGCAACGCTTTCCATCCCTCTTTTTCCGTGTAGCGTTTCGGCGGCATATCCCACAGCGCGTGAAGCGTTGTATTGCCAGCGATCAGATCGTTGCCTCCGCGAGTATCTGTGCCTTGCGCAGAGTCACTCCGGTCGGGGTCTATGGGGTGTCCCTGATCATTAAGATAAATGGCCGCCACGTGGAGCGGCTGTGTTTCATCGCCTACGAAATGTACCAGCAGTTGCAGCGCCTCTTTTTTATCTGCAATGTCAAACGGTGCAGGGGCTGTGCCCCCTTGTAACACGCGGACTGCGGCGTTGATAGCCTGCACAACATCATGATTTGAGGTGCCATATTCTCCCTGCTGATAGGCGTCCCGTTGGATAGCAACATCGGTGAAATGGTAATATCCATGGCAGTTTTTAACCGTTTTCCCGGGGGTACATTGATCCCAATTGCGCTTCACATAGTCCACCAGTGGAGTGCGATCTTTAAAAATAGCGCACTCGGCATATTTGCCATCTTCCTGGTAGTAAAAGCGACCGTTGTTGTCGTTGTGCTTCACCGATTTCACGCAATCAGCCCACACGGATACGGTTTTTAACGTCATACCTTCGCCCAGTATTTCGCGGACGTGCCGCTCAGCATTCGAACCCGCAATTAACGTATCAGCGATTTCACCAATAATTTGATGTCCCTGATAATTCCACGCCAGGGATGTACTTGTATAAAAAAACAACGCAACACAGAGACATTTTGATACTTTCATAACAACCCCTTTTTCTCAGTTGGCTTGCTGATGTAACGCTTTGCGGCGCAACGATGACGGGACTGCAGAGGTGTGTTGACGACGAACGCCGCCCTGACATGAATCAGGCGATGAAAACGTCATCTTCAGACCAGAATGAATGCCGGAGTGGCACAATAAATGATAGCAAGAGATGTTTTTTTATCCGCAGCCGAAGACTGGCTCGCCCAAAAACAGGGAAGGATGCATGTATAGCAATAGTGTATTGGATAGAACTGCGTAAGCATTAAGAGGTCACCCGCCCGGCGGCGGGTGACCCCGATTTCCGTGTTATTCGAATTGATAAGCCACCGACAAGCCCACACCGTAATTACGCCCCGGCGCAGGTTCGTAATAACGCCCATTCGACTCGTTAACGATCACCGACCCCACATATTCGCGGTCAAACAGATTATCGATACGCCCGAAGAGATCCATCATCCAGTTGCCATAGCGAAATTTGTAGCCCGTATTCAGGCCCGCCACGGTATAAGACGGCGCTTTCGCGGTGTTTTCATCATCCGCCATCAAGTCGCTCATATACCGTACATCCGCACCGGCGTACCAGCCTTGATCCGGGATCCAGCCCAGCGATGCGAAGCCCATATTTCGGGCAATACCCGGCATACGGTGACCGTTACAGTCGGCGTCATTGCACACCTCGCTACGATAGGTGGCATCAAGATAGGTCCATGCCACTTTAGCCCGCCAGTTTCCGGCAAACTGCTGATCCAGAGACAGCTCAGCACCCTGGCGACGGGTTTTCCCGGCGTTTTTATAGGTCGTGCGACCTCCGCTGCTGGTATCGGTGACGATTTCATTATCCGTATCAGTACGGAACAGCGCCGCCGTCAGTAAACCATTACCGATACGGGTTTTACTGCCGACTTCTACCGTATCGTTGGTCGACGGCTTCAGCGCAAAGTTGAGTCCGCTCTGGCCATCGGAACGGTAGGAGAGTTCATTAATGGTCGGTGTTTCAAATCCACGTCCGGCGGCGACATACACATTCCAGGCATCGGTGACGGCATATTTCAGCGACCCTGCCGGGAGCCATTTATGGTAATTCGCCTCGCCGCTGTCATCGCCGTTCCGCGCAGTAATGTAATGATCGTTGGAGTCAAACCACACGGAGCTGTACCGAACGCCAGCTTCTAACGCCAGCTTTTCGGTTAACTGCCAGCCGGTTTGCAGATAGGGGTCAACGTTCCACATCAGATTGCGCTCGTCACGGCGCAGATTGCCTTCACGACCGTAGAGAGGCGTCGTGCCGCTCATCACAAAGTTTTCATAGCCTTTGCGCTGTTCGGTCATGGTTTCGTAATTCAGCCCACCGGTAAACGTCACCGGGACACCCAGCTCACCGCGATGCGTCCAGCGTGTATCGATCCCCTGATAGTGACGTGTCAGGTCGATCACACCCCCGGCATGCTGCGCATTCAGTTGTGGTGCCCGGGGAATGGACTGATATTGCGTGGTTTCACGCTCTCCGGCATACATCATCACGCTCAGGTCATCGTGTGCACTGAGCTGGCGTTCATAGCGTAAACCCGCCTGGGTTTGTTTAATGGTTTTGCGTGTGTCGTACTGTTCGGCGCGTGGAGACTGGCGCGGATTGTTTCGCCACTCGGATTGGGTTAAGCCTCCCGCATCGTTGGCATTGATATCCACGCTGTTAAAAATCAGGCTCAGTTTGCTGGCATCATCAATGCGTACGCCCAGTTTGGCATTCGCCAGATTTTTACGTGCACCGCTGCGATCGCGATAACCGTGCGTCACAAAACGGGTACTGGAGACAGTGTAATCCACATCCCCGGCATGGGTGCCATCACCCATCGCGCCGGTGGCTTTCACTCCATAGCGCCAACTGGCGTCGCTACCGTAATAACTGCTGGCTTCAATCGTCGCCGGTTCCCTTCCGGTTTGCGTGGTGACATTCACCACACCACCAGACGCGTTACCGTAAAGCGCCGAGAACGGGCCGCGCAGTACATCAATACTTTCCACGCTGTTGAGGTCAATATTCGATGTCTGCCCCTGGCCATCCGGCATGGTGGCGGGGATGCCGTCAACATACATGCGGATACCGCGCACGCCATAGGTTGAGCGGGAACCAAACCCGCGAATCGACAATTGCAGGTCCTGTGCATAGTTTTGGCGATTCTGTACCTGCAAACCGGGGACACTGCCCAGTGACTCAGACAAATTGACCCGTGGCGTGGCCTGGCGAATATCATCGCCCTGAACAACGCTCACAGCAGCAGGCGTATCCAGTTCAGAAACGGTGTGGGGTGTGGCGCTGACAATCAGGGTTTGTTCATCGGCAAAAGCCGAAGGGGGCACCAGAGCCGGGAGCAGCAAGGCCGGCAAAGTGAGCCTGGTGGTGGAAAAAATAGTCATGGCGGAACCGGGTTATAAAACGAACTAATAGGAAAATACGACAATATGTTAAATCGCATGTTAATCATTTGAAAACATTAAGCGCACATTACGTTAATAATAAGCGCAGTGAGTAAACCGAGATAACGCCTTTTCAAAAATTATGACTCCACATTACTGTCATTAATGATTACTATTCTCACTTATAACAATAAGCGAGGCTGTGGCGTCGCACACTGGAAGCGTGTGAAAAATAACAATCGTGTTAATCAAAGGGAGTCGTCATGTCTTTACGTCATTTATGCTCGCCGCGTTTGCGGCATTCCCTGGTCCTCGGCTCACTACTGCTGGCGGCGTCATTCACCACACAGGCAGCAGAAGAGATGCTGCGCAAAGCCGTAGGCAAAGGGGCGTATGAAATGGCCTTTAGCCAGCAGGAAAATGCGCTCTGGCTGGCAACGGCACAAAGCCGAAAAACCGATAAAGGCGGGGTGGTGTACCGCCTCGACCCAGCAACGCTGGCGATCACACAGTCCATTCACAGCGACCTGAAACCGTTTGGCGCGGCGATCAACACCCGCACGCAAACCCTGTGGTTTGGCAATACTACCGATGGCACGATCACAGCGATCGATGCCAAAAGCGGCATCATAAAAGGACGTGTGGTGCTGGATGCACGCAAACGCTCTGAAACCGTGCGTCCGTTGCAGCCGCGCGAGTTGGCGGTCGATGAGAACACCAACACGGTGTATATCACCGGGGTCGGGAAAGAGAGTGCAATCTGGGTCGTGGATGGCGAAACGCTGAAACTGAAAACCACCATTACGCAGACCGGCACCTACAGCACCGGGCTGGCGATCGACGCGGCAGCAAAACGCCTCTATACCACCAACGGTGACGGTGAACTGATCACTGTCGATACCGGCAAAAACAGCATCATCGCACGTAAAAAACTTCAGGATGACGGTAAAGAACACTTTTATTTGAACCTGAGCCTCGACACAGCGGGCCACCGTGCCTTTGTGACCGATTCCAAAGCGGCGGAAATTCTGGTGGTTGATACCCGCAATGGTAACGTGTTACAGAAAGTCGCCGTGCCAGAATCACTGGCGGTGCTGTTTAACCCGACGCGTAATGAAGCTTATGTTACCCACCGCGAAGCCGGGAAAGTCAGCGTTATCGACGGCAAAACCTACAAGGTTGTCAAAACCTTCGACACACCGACTCACCCCAACAGTCTGGCACTCTCTGCAGACGGCAAGACGCTGTTTGTCAGTGTGAAACAGGCCTCCAGCCGTGAAAAAGAAGCCACCGAGCCGGATGATGTGATCCGCATTGCGCTGTAATCTCGCCATCGCTTAAGCTCCCTACGGGGAGCTTTTTTATGACTGACGGAAGAGTAAAGCGATGCGTAATTGCCTGGTTATCGTGATGGGCCTGCTACTGACGCTGGGTGCGTTGGGTGTTTACCGCTTAACGGACTTCACGCTGCCGACGGATGCGCAGCAACATACCTTGCAGGTGGATTATCAACAGAGCCGGCTTGAAGGAACGTTAATTGTTCCGCACGGCGTGGTTTCACCGCCAGTGGTATTGCTGGTGCATGGCGATGGGGCACAGGATCGCTGGTCGGACGGCGGCTATCTGCCGCTTGTGCGCTATCTTGTCTCTCAGGGTATTGCGGTGTTTTCCTGGGACAAGCCAGGCGTGGGAGCAAGTCAGGGAAACTGGCTGGCGCAAACCATGGATGATCGCGCGCACGAAGCTGCCTTTATGCTGCAACAGCTTAAACAGATGCCGGAACTGGCCGCGAGTCGCGTTGGCTTCCTCGGCTTTTCCCAGGCGGGTTGGGTTGTTCCCGACGCCAGCGCCTTCGCGAAGGCGGATTTTGCCATACTGGTTGGCGCAGCGATCAACTGGCGCGATCAGGGGAGCTATTATCTGCGCCAGCGACTCAGCCGGGAAGGCATGTCAGAACAAAACATCCGTGAGGCCGTGGCCCGTGATAGCATTGATTTCGCGACACAGTTTACCCCGCAAGCGGCGTTACGCCCGTGCCAGGTGAGCTGTAACCGGGATGATTTTGAGCGCCGTAATGCCTTTGCTGATGCCAGGGGTGCCATTGCCCGCATGCACACGCCGGTGATGATCCTGATGGGCAAGGACGACAGGAATGTTGACCCACAGGAAACACTCGCGGTATGGGCGGCGGACTTACCGGCCAATACTGTGCGCTGCATCAAACCGGTTGCTGGCGCAACGCACGGCTTACTGAGAAGTCGCTGGTTTGATTATCAACTGCCTTCCCAATGGCCACTCTGGAAGCAGGGGGTGTTTCTGTTATCCGGTCAGTACGCCTGGGCACCGGGCGCGCTAAGCGGGATAACGGACTGGATACACACCGGCACGTGCACACAGTAAGGCTCGCAGACATAAAAAAAGCCTGCGCGGGGCGCAGGCTTGTTCACAATAGGGAGGGGTTACGAGCGTGACGCTTCTTCTACGAGCGGCGTTTTTGTTTCTTCATTCGGCGCAACCGGCGCAGTGCTGTGGATAGCCTGCACGCGTTTACGTACGCCAAACCAGCCAGCAACCAGCAGAACGGCGATCAGCGGGATCGAGCCGATGGTATAAGTCCCATTCGGGTAGTCGAACGCCATCAGCACCAATACGCTGAACAGGAACAGCAGGGTCAGCCATGACGTGAACGGCGCGCCCGGCATTTTGAAACTCACATCCGCCGCTTTACCTTCTTTGATGGCTTTACGCAGACGCATCTGGCAAATCACGATAAACGCCCATGATGCGATAATGCCCAGCGATGCCACGTTCAGAACGATTTCAAAGACCTGCGACGGCACCAAATAGTTCAGGAACACCCCAACAACGTAGACACCAATGGTGACCAGAATCCCGGCGTAAGGCACGTGATGACGGCTCATTTTCGCCATGAATTTCGGTGCGGAGCCACCCATCGACATCGAGCGCAGGATACGGCCAGTAGAGTAGAGACCCGAGTTCAGACTGGAGAGCGCAGCGGTCAGCACCACCATGTTCATGATGTCGCCGATGTACGGCACACCCAGTTTGGAGAAGAAGGTGACAAACGGACTCTGACCTGCCTGATAGGCATTCCACGGCAGCAGCAGTACCAGCAGCACCACAGAACCGACGTAGAACAGACCGATACGCCAGATCACGCTGTTAATGGCTTTGGGCACCATCGTCTGCGGATCTTTACATTCGCCCGCCGCGGTACCGACCAGTTCAATGGAGGCAAAGGCGAAGACCACGCCCTGAACCAGTACCAGCGCAGGCAGCAGTCCGTGCGGGAAGAAACCGCCATTGTCGGTAATCAAATGGAAGCCGGTTGTGCCGCCGTCCAGCGGTTTACCGGTGCCGAGGAAAATCGTACCGACAACGAGGAATACCACAATCGCCAGCACTTTGATCAACGCAAACCAGAACTCCATTTCGGCGAACCATTTCACGCCGATCATGTTCATGGTGCCGACGATCGCCAGCGCGCCCAGTGCAAATACCCATTGCGGGACATCACCAAATGCGCCCCAGTAGTGCATATACAGCGCCACAGCGGTGATATCCACGATACCGGTCATCGCCCAGTTCACGAAGTACATCCAGCCGGCAACAAACGCGGCTTTTTCACCCAGAAATTCGCGGGCATACGAGACAAAACTGCCGCTGGAAGGACGGTGCAACACCAGTTCGCCCAGTGCACGCAGAATAAAGAAAGAGAAGATACCGCAAACCAAATAGACGATAGCCAGCGATGGCCCCGCCATTTGCAGTCGGGCGCCTGCGCCCAGAAATAAACCGGTACCGATTGCGCCGCCAATGGCGATCATCTGTACCTGACGGTTACCCATAGCCCGGCTGTAGCCCTCTTCGTGAGAGTTAAGCCAGCGTCGTTTTGCCGCGTGATGATCGGCAGCGTGGTTGTGATCTTTTTTCATTGTTTACCTGTTCACCTGTCTGAACCTTGCTGAGTTCCTCAACCCTCGGGATGGCTAACCAAACGATTGCCCCGTCGGGTAAACGCCCTGTCTTTCCAGTCATTCTGCGTATGGATAAGACAAAACATGGCGCAGCATCGTAACCGCAATCGATTACTGACGCAAAACATACACACCAGAAAGACGGCGAGTATTAGTGGAAATTGTGAGGTCACCGGTATCAGGTAGTGTAACTGATTCATAATGGCGAAAAATGCAACAGAAATAACCGTGAGCGGCCAAACGGATTTTAACAAATCAGAACAATCGTCTTCTTTTAACCCTAAGCCTTAACACTCACCACAGCGCCTGCATGCCCTTACTTTGCTAATTTTTTGCTTATTTAATGTAAATTAATTGTTTCACAGCGAATTCAGCGCGTCCTAATAATAAAAGCCTCTTTTCTAACGTGAGTGCGCTGCATGTCTTATCGTCTGAGTCTGCTGGATAAAAGTCCCATTGCGGAACATGAAACCGCGCAGGACGCCCTGAATCGTACGCTGCAACTGGCTCAGCGTGCGGAAAAATGGGGCTATCACCGTTTCTGGATAGCCGAACATCACAACACCGCGCAACTGGCCAGCCCGTCTCCTGAGCTGGTTATCGCCTGGATCCTCGGTCAGACCCAACGTATTCGCGTCGGCTCCGGTGGCGTGATGCTGCAACACTACAGCCCGTACAAGGTCGCGGAAAACTTTAATCTGCTGGCAACCCTTGCGCCAGGACGGGTCGATCTCGGCGTCGGCAAAGCACCGGGCGGATTACCGCTCTCCACCCGCGCATTGCAGCAGGGTGTGCACAGCGAGGAGAAGGGCAGTTTTGCCGATCAACTGGCGCAACTGGATAACTGGTTATCGCTGGCGAAAGAGGAAAGTGGAGAAGACACGGTACTGGCCACGCCATTGCCTGCGCAGCGTGCTGCGGGTTTCTTGCTCGGTGCCAGCCTCGAAAGCGCCGAACTGGCGGCCCGGCTGGACTGGAACTTTGTTTTCGCAGCACATTTGAATGGCGATAAAACGCTTCTTCGTGACGTTGTCACGCAATGGCAACAACACAGCCAGCGCGATACCTTCGTTGCGGTGCAGGTGATTGTCGCCGCGACGCAAGCGCAGGCCGATGCACTGGCGCAGCAAGTGGAAGTCTGGGGTGTGGAGTTAGCCAATGGTCAACGGGTTAGCGTCGCCAGTGAAGCGCAAGGGCATGCTTTCGCTCGTCAGGCAGGCAGCCCGGTAGTACGTATTGCGCGCCGGGAACCGTCACTGATTGCCGGAACGCCGCAAACGGTGCTGGCCGGGCTGGACACGCTGCATCAGCACTATGGCATCCATGAATTTATTATCGACACCCCCATCGCTGAAGGGACGGCGCGAATCCGTTCATTACAGTTGCTGGCGGAGGCGTTCGCTGAAGCGCATACCCCTCAGGAGGTGGCAGGATGAGTTTTGCCGGACAACTGATCAACTGGCGGCGCGAGCTGCACCAACATCCAGAACTCTCATTACAGGAGTTTGAAACCACCCGCCGTATTCGCCACTGGCTGGAGAGCGCCGGATTACGTCTGCTTCCACTGACGCTGCCGACCGGCGTGGTGGCCGAAGTGGGCAGCGGAGAAAAGGTGGTAGCGCTGCGGGCGGATATCGACGCCTTGCCCATTGACGAAGCCGTCGATGTGCCTTTTGCGTCGCGTAACCCCGGCGTGATGCACGCCTGCGGACATGACGTTCACACCAGTGTGATGCTCGGCGCAGCACTGCTGCTGAAAGAGAAAGAGCCACAACTGGCAGGTCGCGTGCGTATTCTGTTTCAGCCGGCGGAAGAGAATTTCGGCGGTGCGAAACGGTTGATCCAGGCTGGTGCGCTGGATGAGGTGAACGCCATTTTCGGCATGCACAATGAGCCAGGATTGCCGGTGGGCACCTTTGCCACACGTAGTGGGGCCTTTTATGCCAATGTGGATCGCTTTTCGCTGAAGGTCACCGGTAAAGGTGCGCATGCCGCGCGTCCACACGAGGGCAACGATGCTGTCCTGCTCGCCAGTCAGTTAGTGGTCGCGCTGCAAAGTATCGCCAGCCGCAATATCAACACGCTGGAGTCGGTGGTATTGAGCGTCACCCGCATTCAGGGCGGTAACACCTGGAACGTGTTGCCGGAAGCGGTGGAGCTGGAAGGGACGCTGAGGACGCACCAGATTACCGTACGCGACCAGGTAAAACGCCGCGTTAACGACATTGCCGCCGGACTGGCGCAAGCGTTCGATGCGGAGATTGCGGTCCGTTGGTTTGAGGGACCCGCCGCGCTGGTGAACCATGATCGATGGGCCACCTTTGCCCGCGATGTTGCCGACTGGCACGGGTATCGCACCGAAGAGGCCGACCTGCATATGGGCGGCGAAGACTTTGCAGTCTACTTACACCATATTCCCGGCGCGTTTGTCAGCATCGGCAGCAACAGCGAATACGGCTTGCATCATCCGGCGTTTAATCCCGATGAGCAGCTCATTGAAGGCGCTGCGCGTTATTTCGCGCTGCTGGCGGAAAAAGCCTTACTCCAACACTGATGTGAATGTCTTTATCCAGGGCTCCGGCCCCGGGTCACCTGTTGCCTGAAAAGGAGGATGGATTATGTCTACAGAACGACAATTGCGGCTCGGCACAATATTACAGGGCGCATCAGGAAATATGTCCGCATGGCGTCACCCGGCGGCAGTCGCGGACGCCAGTATTAATTTTGACTTTGTGCTGGAAACTGCGCGCATTGCTGAACAGGGTAAATTCGATTTTTTATTCGTCGCCGACGGCTTATATATTAATGAAAAATCGATCCCGCATTTTTTAAATCGTTTTGAGCCTATCACCGTATTATCCGCACTGGCCAGCGTGACTCATCACCTTGGACTCGTGGGTACGCTCTCCACGTCATACAGCGAACCGTTTACCGTTGCCCGGCAGTTTGCCAGCCTCGATCACCTCAGCAAGGGGCGTGCGGGCTGGAATGTGGTGACCTCACCACTGGAAGGGTCCGCGAAGAACTTTTCCCGTGCACAACATCCCGATCACGCCCTGCGCTATCGCATTGCCGATGAATATCTGGAGGTGGTGAAAGGGTTATGGAATTCATGGGAAGAGGACGCGTTTATCCGTGATAAAGCCAGTGGGCAATTTTTTGATCCTGCTAAATTACATACGCTCAACCATCACGGTGATTTCTTTCAGGTGGCCGGGCCATTAAATATTGGCCGCACGCCGCAAGGGCGGCCGATTATATTCCAGGCCGGTGCCTCAGACGATGGCAAAAAGCTCGCAGCGCATCACGCCGACGCCATTTTTACCCATCAGGAAACGCTGGAAGAGGCAAAAGCGTTTTATCGCGATGTGAAAACGCAACTGGAACAGTATGGCCGTCGCCACGATGAGCTGCATATTTTCCAGGGCGTCAGCGTGATCGTTGGTGACAGTGAAGAGGATGCGGAGCAGCAGTATCAAACCACGGCGGCGTTGGTCTCTATCGATGATGCGCTTAACTATCTGGGGCGTTATTTTGAGCACCATGACTTCAGCCAGTACCCGCTCGATGAGCCCTTCCCGGATATAGGCGATTTAGGGCAAAACAGTTTTCGCAGCACCACCGACGAGATCAAACGCAACGCCCGCGAGCGCCATTTGACGCTGCGCCAGGTGGCGCTGGAAAGCGCATCGCCGCGCCCGCGCTTTTCCGGTACGCCACAGCAGGTCGCCGATGGCTTACAGCAGTGGTTTGAAAACTATGCCGCCGACGGTTTTATCATCCAGGGCGGGACGCCAGACACTTTCCCGCGTTTTGTCGACAACGTTGTTCCCCTGTTGCAGGCGCGCGGTCTGTTTCGCACGCAATACCCCGGCACCACACTGCGTGAAAGCTTAGGCTTGCCGCTGCCGGTGAATCCCTTCTCACAACAATAAAAGATGAGTTAACGCTATGCAGAAAACATCGCTATTGCTGGTCATGATGCTGGCGCTTACGCCGCTGGCCTGGGCAAAGGACGTCACTATCAACGGCACGGGCGTCAGCCTGGATGCCAATAAAACGCCGATTACGACGGCAAAAAATGCAGACGCCATCGCACAACTGCCCAAGGATTACCACTTTGTCACACCGGGCAAACTGACCGTTGCCGTCGCGGCGCTGAACTCTCCGCCGCTGACCGTGTTTGCCGATGACAACAAAACCCTGCTCGGTAGCGAGGTGGACATCGCCCGCCTGGTGGCGAACAGCCTGGGACTGGAGCTGAATGTGGTGCCGACCTCGTGGGAAGACTGGCCGCTGGGTGTCACTTCCGGCAAGTACGATGCGGCAATCAGCAATATTACCGTTACCAAAGAGCGCAAAGCGAAGTTCGATTTCGCCACCTACCGCAAAGATTCGCTTGGCTTCTACGTCAAATCCACCAGTGCGATCAAACACATTGAGCACGCGGAAGACATCGCTGGATTGCGCATTATTGTGGGCTCCGGCACCAACCAGGAGGCGATCCTGCTGGCGTGGAATGCCGAAAACCTGAAAAAAGGGTTGCAGCCGTTTACGCCGGTGTACACCAAAGATGATGCGGCCCAAACCCTCGCGCTGCAATCCGGTCGCGCCGACGCGTACTTTGGACCGAACGTGATCGGTGCCTGGAAAGCGGCATTGACCGGCAATACCAGGCTGGTTGGCAGCGTGGACGGTGGCTGGCCGAAAGCAGCGCATATTGCGGTGACGCTGCGTAAAGGCAGTGGCCTGGTTGAACCCGTGCAAACCGCGCTCAATGGCGCTATCAAAAACGGGGACTACGACAAGGTACTCAATCGCTGGGGCGAAGGGGTGGAGCGTATTCCGGCGTCGGAGATCAATCCGGCTGGACTGGGCGATTAAGGAGACGGCAATGCGCGAACAATTCCGCGACGTTTCGCCAGAAGCGCAGGAGCTACAACCCATTTTAGCCGGGCTGTTTGGCGAATACGCCGCACGTTACGGTGACTACTTTTCCCGCGATGCTGAAGTGGAACGGACCGAATGGTATTTAGCGCCAAAGGGGCTGTTTATTGTGCTGGAGCGCAACGGCGAAATCATCGCCACCGGGGCTTATAAACCGTTTGATGCACAGACGGCAGAAATCAAACGTATCTGGACCAAACCCACACTGCGTAAACAGGGGCTGGCGGCACGCGTGGTGCAGGAGCTCGAACGTCGGGCGCAACGTGCGGGCTACCGCCAGATCTACCTGACCACGGGCTTTCGCCAGCCGGAAGCGGTACGTCTCTACCTGAGTCAGGGGTATCAGGCACAGTTTGACCTGAACCGCGATCCGGAAGAGTTCAGTCAGCCGCCATTTGATGGTCGGCTGCGTTTTACCAAAGCGCTGCTGGCAGAAAAATTGAGTAAAACCGCCTGAGGAGCGACCATGAAAAGTCCAGAAATCGTGAAAGTGGTGCCGGCACGCTATCCGCTCCGCACCGTCGGCGCGTTTGTCGCCCTGTTCGTGCTGGCCACCCTGGTGCAGTCGGTGGCCTTTAACCCGCGCTGGGAATGGGCGGTCTTCGCCCGCTGGTTTTTCGACCCGGTGATCCTGGAAGGATTAGGGCAAACACTGCTGTTAACCCTGTTGGGTACCGTGCTGAGCGTGATGTTCGGCGGTCTGCTGGCACTGGCCCGACTCTCCGCATCCTGGCTGTTAAGCAGCCTTGCGTGGAGCTATATCTGGCTGTTCCGCTCGCTGCCGCTGATCGTGGTGTTGATCATTTTGTATAACTTTTCCTATCTCTACGACACGCTGTCGCTGGGCATCCCGTTTACCGGCATTACGTGGGCGCGTTATGACACCATTAATGTGCTGGGGCAATTTTCTACGGCGGTGGTCGGGCTAACGCTGGTGCAGAGCGCGTATACCGCCGAAATTATTCGCGGCGGATTTCTCGGCGTCGACCACGGGCAGTATGAAGCCGCCGCTGCGCTGGGGCTCCCTGCCTGGCGGCGCACACTGCGCATCATTCTACCGCAGGCGCTGCGCACCATTTTGCCCTCCGGCTTTAACGAAATCATCAGTCTCGCCAAAGGCACAGCGATGGTGTACGTGCTGGCGATGCCGGAACTGTTCTACACCATTCAGATGATCTACAACCGCACCCAGGACGTGATCCCACTGCTGATGGTCGGCGCCGTCTGGTATCTGGTGATCACCAGTGTCTTGTCCGCGATTCAGCACCTGGTAGAACGCTGGCTGGCCCGCAGCGAACGGCGTTCGGCCATCAACCCGTCGCGCGTTCGTATTCATTCAGCCGCCACTGCGCGTATACCGCAACCACAGGAGCCTGCGCATGCCAACCTCTCTTAATGGCCATATTTCAATTACCGGCGTCAGCAAATACTTCGGTCGCCATAAAGCGCTGGATGAGGTTTCACTGGAGATCCCCCCAGGTTCGGTGACAGTGATCCTCGGGCCATCCGGGTCGGGGAAGTCCACCTTATTGCGCGCCATTAACCACCTGGAGCGCGTTGACGAAGGCTTTATCCGGATCGACGGCGACTACATTGGCTACCGCCAGCAAGGGGACAAACTGTATGAACTGAAAGAGAAGGAGATCCTGCGCCAGCGCGTCAACGTCGGCTATGTATTCCAGAACTTCAATTTATTTCCCCATTTAACGGTACTGGAAAATCTGATTGAAGCCCCCATCGCCCATAAAAAGCTGAGCCGCAAAGCCGCCATTGAACAGGCTTACGAACTGCTGGATGTGGTGGGGTTACGCCATAAAGCGGATGCCTGGTCGCGCCACCTTTCAGGTGGACAACAGCAACGTATTGCCATTGCCCGTGCGCTGTCATTGCGCCCGCGCGTAATGCTGTTTGATGAACCCACATCAGCGCTGGATCCGGAACTGGTGGGCGAAGTGCTGGATGTGATCAAGAAGCTGGCGCGCGCCGGTTCAACCCTGGTGGTGGTCACGCATGAAATTGGTTTTGCCCGCGAAGTGGCCGACCAGGTGGTGTTTATGGTCGATGGCAAAATTGTCGAGCAGGGCAGCAGCGACGAGGTGCTGAACCATCCACAACATCTGCGTACCCGGCAGTTTTTATCCCGGGTTTTGTAAGGAGCAACGATGAAACAAGGATTACTGGCACTGCTGTTGATCACCACAGGCAGTTTCGCCGCCGGGCAGATTGATTTACAGGCCAATGAACAGCCAATAAGCGTGCAGCGAGATGAGGCAGCCATCGCCAAAATCCCGGCCAACTACAGGTTTGTCGAACCCGGAACATTAACCGTGGCGATCTCTGCGCTTAATTCACCACCGCTGGCGCTGCTCGCCAGTGATAATCGCACGCGTATCGGCAGCGATCCGGATATTGCTCGGTTGCTGGCGCAAAGCCTCGGCTTAAAACTCAACCTGGTGCCCACCGCCTGGGAAGACTGGCCGTTAGGCATCACCTCCGGTCGTTATGATGTGGCGCTGGTGAATATTGCGGTCACAGAAGCACGCAAACAGAAGTTTGACTTCGCCACCTATCGTGCTGATTCGCTGGCGTTTTCGGTAAAGTCCTCCAGCGCTATCCCGGCCATTCGTTCGGCGCAGGATCTCGCCGGACGCAAGGTGATTGTGGGATCGGGAACGAATCAGGAACGCATTCTGCTGCGCTGGAATGAAGAAAACCGCGTTGCCGGTCGGCCCCCGGCGCAGCCGATTTACCTGACAGATGACGCCTCCGGTAATCTCTATATTCAGTCCGGGCGCGCGGATGTGGTGTTTGGTCCACAGTCCGTGGCGGCGTACAAAGCGGCGCTAAACGGCACCACCAAAGTGGTTGGTATGGGGCCGAAAAAAGCCTGGGTCGCCACCACCACCAAAAAAGGCAACGGGCTGGTTTACGCCTTGCAGGCCGCGCTGGATGGCGCTATTGCGCGGGGGGAATATCAACAGGTGCTGGCGCGCTGGGGGGAGCAGGGGGAAGGGGTCGAACGTTCTCTGGTTAACCCGCCGGGGATCACTTACGACGAATAAAAAACGCTGTTCCGCCGGGAGTACAACGCGCGGAACAGCGAGGCGTAGGAGAACGCCAGGATAACACTCAGGCTGCGGAAGGCGTCAGGGTGATACGCGCCAGCGAGCCGACAATAAACAGGTAAGAGAACAGGCCAATCAATCCCATTGAGCCAACATAGAGAATGGCGTAATCAAAGGAGTGGGTGTTGGCGAGGATCACGCCAATCACCAGCGGGGTGATAATGCTCGCCAGGTTACCGCACATGTTGAACACACCACCGGCAATCCCCAATACCTCTTTGGGCGACGTGTCGCTCAGTACGCACCAGCCGAGGTTGCCGAACCCTTTGGCGAAGAACGCCACACTCATGGCGGCAATCACCACCACTTCAGAGCTGGTGTAGTTTGCCATCACAATCACGCAGGAGAGCAGCATGCCGCAAATCACCGGGAACTTGCGCGCGGTCGTCAGGCTGTAGCCGCGTGTTAACAGCCAGTCGGAGAACACACCGCCCAGTAGCCCGCCAACAAAGCCTGCGATCGCCGGGATACTGGCAACGAAACCGACTTTCAGAATCGACATACCTTTGGCCTGGTATAAATAGGTTGGAAACCAGGTCAGAAAAAACCAGGTGATGGAGGTGACACAGAACTGGCCAATATAAACGCCGATCATCATGCGATTAATACAGACGCTTTTTATCTGCGCCAGGCTGATTTTAGCCGGCCCTTTTTTATTGCCTAATGTTGGTTCGCCGCCACCTTCGCGAATATAATCAATTTCTTGTTGGTTGATCGCCTTATGGGATAGCGGGTCGCGGACTTTTACCAGCCAGAATATACCCAGAATCACTCCAATAGCGCCAATATAATAGAACACATAATGCCAGCTCAGATTATGCAAAATAAGTGTCATTAAGGGTGTGATAATACCCAGTGAAATATATTGCGCCGCCTGGTAGACCGCCGTTACAAAACCGCGCTCTTTGTTCGGAAACCACTGCACGCTAAGACGACTGTTGGCCGGAAAGGCCGGAGCTTCAATAGCGCCCATCATCAGGCGCAGCACCACCAGTACGATAAGCGGGCTGGCATAAAGATAAATCGTGCCCTGAAACATCGTGACTACCGACCAGCCAATTAATGCGCAGCCATAAACCAGTCTGGATCCATATTTATCCAGCAGCCAGCCGCCGGGAATTTGCATAATCACGTAGGAAATCCCGAAAACCGAAAAAGCGAGTCCTAATGCTTCCGGATCAAAACCTAACTCTTTACTCATGATAGGGGCAACCACTGAAAGGGTGGCGCGGTCGGCATAATTAAATACGGTAGCAAGAAATAAAAAAATAAGGATGCTGTAACGCACATGAGTGCGTTTAATTATTGTATTCATCACAACTCCTCGCAACAGGGTTGAATGTTAGTGTAGGGAACAAAAAAGACGGGAGAGGTATCCCGCCTGAGGTGAATACTTAGGGACGTTTGCCAAATTCACAGCTTTGTTGCGTCCAGGCGCGTGCCTGATCGCTGAGGGTAAAGCCCAGACCATGACGATCGGACACGTACATGCGACCATCGCGGAGTTCGAGTTGCTCGTTGAACAAGGGATTCAACCATTCGAAATGCTCCAACCATGGCTCCAGCGGGTAAGCTGCTGACAAATGCAGGTGCACTTCCATGGCAAAGTGCGGTGCCAGTTTGCGGCCATGTTTTGCGGCTAAATCCATGATTTTCAGGAACGGCGAGATCCCGCCAACGCGGGGCGCATCCGGCTGCACAAAATCGCTGGCATTACCGAGGATCAGCTGTTCATGCTCGCGGAAACTGGTCAGCATTTCCCCGGTAGCAATCGGCGTATCGAGCGCAGCGGCAAGCTGCGCGTGTCCTTCGACATCATAGGCATCCAGCGGCTCTTCAATCCAGATCAGGTTGAATTTCTCCATCTGGCGGCCCATGCGGATAGCCGTTTCGCGGTCCCATTGCTGGTTGGCGTCTACCATCAGCGGGAAGTCATCCCCCAGCGCTTCGCGCACGGCAGTCAGACGGCGGATATCTTCTTTGGTATCCGGCTGGCCGACCTTAATTTTGATCCCGCCGATGCCGTTTTCCCGCGAGATGATGACATTTTTCAGTACCTGATCTAATGGGGTATGCAGGAAGCCGCCGGAGGTGTTGTAGCACTGTACCGAGTCGCGATGCGCACCCAGCAGTTTCGCCAGCGGCAGGCCTGCGCGCTTGGCTTTCATATCCCACAGCGCAATGTCGAGAGGGGAGATAGCCTGTACCGCCATGCCGCTACGTCCAACAGACGCGCCAGCCCACAGCAGTTTGGTATAAATCTTATCGATATCGTTAGGATCTTCCCCCAGCAGATTGTCGGCGATCTCTTTGGCATGTGCATAAATGCCCTGGCCTCCCGCACGTTTGGAATAACTGAAACCGACGCCTTCAAATCCATCGCGACTACGGATTTCCGCGATGATGATCGCCACTTCGGTAAGGGGTTTCTGGCGGCCGGTCAACACTTTTGCATCGCTCACCGGGGTGGCAAGCGGCAGGAAGGCAAGGGAGAGTTTTACCCATTCGATGCGGTCGCCGGTTTCGGCGGCGGTTTTTACCCCTGCGGCTTTGGCATAGGTTACGGCATCAGAATTCGCACTTACGGTCATGATTAGCTCCTGAGGACAGTATAAATGTTTGCGCTAACATTTTTAAATCCAACGAAATGTAATGACCAGAGTTTCGCGTTGATTATGTACAAGAGATCACAAATCGATGCGGGAGAAGGGCGATTATTGGTAATACGATCACATTTATCATCTTGCATTCAACGGTAAAGGGTAAAAATGATAGCGATAACATTTAAAAGGTAAAACAGTGTATAACGCACTGATTTATGAGGGGAGAGCGGCAATGAAAGGAGAACGCGGTATAATACAAAAACAGAGGCGAATAACGCCGAATGCCGTTTAATTCTTTGTGAGTGACCATGTCGAAAACATCCCGTCCCGTACCGCCGCGTGCACCAACGCTTGAAGACGTCGCCCGTTCGGCGGGGCTCTCTTCAATGACCGTAAGTAGGGCGCTTAACACGCCGCAACTGGTGCGACCGAAAACCGTGGAAAAGGTGCTCGCCGCCGTCAAAGCCACCGGCTATATCCCGAACGCATTGGCGGGCGGGTTGGCATCCCGGCGCAGTAAACTGGTGGCGGTGGTGGTACCGCAAATCAACAACAACATGTTTGTGGATACCATCCAGGCCATTAGCGATGAACTGGCGGTACGTGGTTATCACATGTTGTTATGCGTGGCGGGTTACACGCAACAGACGGAAGCGGAACTGGTGGCGGCGCTGTTGTCCCGTCGCCCGGATGGCATTGTGCTGACCGGTATTCACCACGCTACCGAACTGAAAAAAGTGATCCTCAATGCCAGCGTGCCGGTGGTGGAAATTTGGGATTTAACCCCGACGCCGCTGGATATGTTGGTCGGTTTCTCCCATGAGAAAGTGGGGCAGGCCACGGCGGACTATCTTCTGCGAAAGGGTTACCGCCGACCGGGACTATTGTGGACCGTGGATAGACGTGCCGCCCAGCGTAAAAGTGGGCTGTGTGACGTGCTGGCGCGTCATGGTATTACCGATCCTGTTGCTGTCGATGTGGCACTGCCTGCTCGTTTTACCTCCGGGCGCGAGGGGCTGTCGCAACTGCTGGCCCGTGGCGAGTGTGATGTGATTGTCTGTAGCTCGGATACGTTGGCGCAGGGAGCAATTATTGAAGCGCAATCCCGTGGCATGCGGGTACCGCAGGACCTGGCGGTGATCGGTTTCGGCGATCTGGATTTCGCCGCCGGGAATCAGCCCGCCATCACCACCGTGAGTGTGGATCGGCAAATTATCGGCCAGCGCGCAGCGACAATGCTGGCAGACCGTATTGAAGGCAGCGAAGTTGACGAGCAAATTGTCGACATCGGTTTCCATTTTGTTGAGCGCGACTCCGCGTAACGGTAAGAAAATCAATGTAATGGGCACCCGCAACAGCGGTAACGCCAGGCTGACGAGTCGCATCGCCAGCCTGTTGAATCTTTCCGGGTTTGCCTCACCTTGTCACAACAGGCAGACGAATTTCTCATCACTCTGTCCTAAGCTTAGGGTTCCTCCTTTCAGGCGCAGGAGCCTTTATGATCACAGTGTATGGTGTTCCCGGTTGGGGATCGGCGATCAGCGAACTCATGCTCACGCTGGCTGACATCCCCTATCAGTTCACAAATGTTGACGGTTTTGATCAACCTGGTCCGCAGCGGCAGACGTTGCAGACGCTGAATCCACTATGTCAGGTGCCAACCCTACAACTGGACGACGGCAGCGTGATGACGGAGTCCGCTGCGGTGGCGTTGATGATCCTCGATAAGCGGCCCGACTTAGCCCCCGCAGCCGGTACATCAGAGCGCAAGCAATTCTGGCGACTGCTGGTGTGGCTGGTTGCCAATGTTTACCCGACCTTTACGTACGCCGACTACCCGGAACGCTGGGCGCAAGACGCACCGGAGCAACTGCGCGAAAGCTGCATACGCTACCGGAAGTCGCTGTATCTCTGGCTGGAGAGCCAACTTAAGGCAACGCCGTACGCCTTTGGCGAACAGCTCACACTGCTGGATATTTACCTGTGTGTGATGCGAACCTGGGGGCCGCGACATTCGTGGTTTAAGGAGAATACGCCGAAGCTCAGCGCGATTGCGGATGCGGTAAATACATTGCCGGAACTGCAAACAGTGTTGCGCAGTAACAACATCATTTGATCATCCGCGTCAGGCGGCTGTGCTACTGTAACGGTCTCGAAAAATAAGGAGTTTGCTATGCCGCATGTTGATATCAAATGTTTTCCCCGCGAACTGAATGATGAGCAAAAAGCCGCGCTGGCGGAGGATATCGCCGGGGTGATTATTCGCCATCTGAACAGCAAAGAGAGTTCCATCAGCGTCGCCCTGAATCAGGTCGCACCGGACGACTGGAAAACGCAGGTCTGGGATACGGATATCGCCCCGCAGATGGCGCAATTGATCAAAAAACCCGGCTACGATATGTAAATCCGCTGCGGCCCAACCACTGGAAAAATGATGCCATCGCTATGGGTGCACAAGCTGGGTGTTTCAATAATAGTGAAACCCCGTTTTGTGCAGTAGTTCGGGTTTCCCGCACGGGGTAAATGATAAACAGGCATTTTCGCTATGGAGATGCCTATGTCGTATAAACCTCAGTTACTTGCCATCACCTTGCTGCTGACCTCGCAGGTGGCGCTCGCCGCGCAAACCACATTCCCTGTCTGGCCATCCGGTGATGCGCCCGGCGCGAAAAACAGCCCGGTCAGCTTTACCTTAACCGAACGTAGCAAAGATCCGGCGTTGCCGGATCGCGCTGTCAGCGGAATCCGCGCTCCACAAGTCACCGTTTACCTGCCGAAAAACCCCAACGGCGTTGCGTTGCTGGTAACGCCCGGCGGATCGTATAAACGCGTGGTGCTGGACAAAGAAGGCAGCGACTTAGCCCAACCCTTTAACGACCGGGGCTATACCTTGTTTGTGATGACATACAGGATGCCGGAAGACGGGCATGCGGAAGGGGCTAATGCACCGCTGGCCGATGCGCAAAGAGCGTTGCGAACCCTGAGAGCGCGCGCGGGCGAATGGAAGATAAACCCGCAGCACATTGGCGTAATGGGCTTTTCCGCCGGTGGACATGTCGCCGCCAGCCTCGAAACCCGTTACGACGAAGCCGTTTATCCGCCTGTGGATGCCATTGATCGGCAAAGCGCACGCCCGGACTTTGTCGTGCTGGGCTATCCGGTGATTTCCATGGACGCAGCGATTGCCCATGCGGGATCGCGTAAGGCACTGATTGGCGATACACCGACAGCCGAACAGATTAAGCATTACTCTCCTGAGCTGAATGTTACGGCGCAAACGCCGCCGACCTTTTTACTGCATGCGGTCGACGATCCTTCCGTGCCAGTCGCGAACTCGCTGGTGATGTTTAACGCCCTGCATGCGCACAACGTGCAGACCGAGCTGCATCTGTTCAGCCACGGTCAGCACGGTTTTGGCATTCGCGGTGTGAAGAACCAGCCCGCCGCGCTCTGGCCGGAACTGGCAATGAACTGGATAGCTGCGCTAACAGAGAAGTAGGGAAATCATTCACCCACGGTGATACGCTTGCCGCTGGTGACGAACGTGCCGCCGCCAAGATGATGGATCGTATTGAGCTTGTCATCATCAAACTGCCAGCGCCCGTTAACAAAGGCGCGATCATCCGCCGCCGCAGAGACCACTTCGCCAAACAGTGTGTCGTATTTTTCCTGCGCGGCGGTGGGCGGCAGCAAACGGCACTCCATCCACGCCAGACATTTTTCTTCAATCACTGGCAGACCGAGCACCGGCCCGGCAAACGCAGGGATGCCGTAGCAGTTAAATTTATCTTCGTCACGCCCGGTCACGCTGCCAACGGCATAACTCCAGTTTGTCGCCGCGACACCCGGCACCACAATGCCAAACATGCCGCTACGTTCAATCAGCTCACGTGACCAGGCGCTTTTGTCTACCACAATGGCGATTCGCGGCGGCGAGAATTCTACCGGCATTGACCATGCCGCTGCCATCACGTTGCGGCGGTCGATCTGCTCATCTCGACTGGTAATTAAAATGGTCGGGCCGTGGTTAAGCAAACGGCTGGCATGCTCCAGCGCCACGGGGCGAAAATGACTCATCTCGGTTACTCCGTTCGGTGGTTATCAGCATTGCGGGCGACAACAATTTGCCCGCGCCCTTGTTCTTTGGCGAGATAGAGCGCCAGATCCGCTGCCCGCACCAGGTTATCCGCCCTGGCATGACGCGGCCAGGTAGCCAACCCAATGGAAACCGAAACCGGGCCAATATCCTGCGATTCGTACAGCATCAGGTGATTCAACACCGTATCGAGCAGCGTTTGTGCAACGCTCATGGCCTGCGACTCATTGGTATCCGGCAGGATCAGCAGGAACTCTTCACCTCCGTAACGGAAGGCGAGCCCTTTATCATCCAGCACATCGGTAATCAAACGTGAGAGTTCGCGCAAAACCTTATCTCCCGCTTCATGTCCGTGCAGATCATTGAGTCTCTTGAAATAATCAACATCCACCATCAGGCAACTCAACATTGTGCCTTCAACCATTGCCTGATCGATCATACTGCGTAGCGTCTCATCCAGACTGTGGCGGTTCCGCAACCCGGTCAGCGAGTCGAAAGTCGCTTTTTCGGTGAGTGTATCGCGCAGGATCTGGTTGGCTAATGCCAGCGCCAGCGTTTCCGCTAACAATTCCAGATAGATATACGGCGGCTCTTTATCCGGCGTGTAGTTATCGAAAGTCAGTAGACCAATGCTCTTATTCTGCGCATTCAGCGGTACACAAATCGCTCGTGGTGCAATCTCCGGCGAAATATGTTCGCAGGGCATATCCACCGCGTCTTTACTGGGGCTGTGCAATTGCCCGCGTTTCAGTGCCCAGCAACTGTCAGGTGAAAATGCCGGATCCTCGCCCGGCGGCAGCCCCCAGCGCGCGGCACATTTCATGCGCCCGGTGCGTTTATCGAGTAGATACAAACGACCGCCCATATCCGGAATGATTTGCGGTGCGAAACGGCTGACGACTTTGATGATCGCGCTGTGGGAGTCGCAGCCCTGCAAGCGCTGCGTCATGCGCGCCAGTAGCGTCCGCGTTCCCCATTCCGCATCGCGCTCCTGCTCCAGACGCTGGCGGGCCAGACCGTTTTCACGAAATACGCGAATCGCCTGCGCCATATCGCCAATTTCATCCACCTGCGCCAGGACTGGCGCTTCCACGGCGTAATCCTGCGTCGCCAGGCGGTTAACCACATCGCTTAAGGTGACCACCGGGCGCAGAATGCGATGTTTGATAATAAAACCGAGCACAAAGAGAAACAGCACCGCCGTCAGACCAACCATGATTTCCGACAATGTTCGCAAACGTAACGAACGTTCAGTGGCTTCGTTAATGACCGTCTGGGTGCGTTGATCGGCGAGGCTGCGGAAATGGGCGAAACGGTACTCCGTTTCCGAAAGACGCTCTTCATAGTTCGCGCTAAACAGCAAATCCATCGCCTCACTGACTTTACCGGCCTCCATATTGGCAATGGCGATACGTTGTTCATCTTCAAGCTGATCCAGCGTCGCAATACCATCTCGCAATATCAGGATCTCTGCATCAGATGCGCCGTTATCGTGAAGCGCGATCAGGTGGTTCTCCAGCGCCACATCCTGCTCTTCGCGGGTTTTCCAGCTCTGTATCGCTTCAGGTTGCTTTTTTATCACCGCTTCACGCGCCAGGTCGGTGAGGGCGTACGCTTCTTTTTCCAGATCATCGGTGAGGGAGTCGAAAACACGGTTTTGTGCCACAGCGGCGCGCTCAGCGCGCTCCGCATTGGACGCCAGAAATAACGCCACGCCCGATGTCAGCGTTAAGACCACCGTGGCGACATAAGCAAAATTAGTGATCGTTGCGATACGCACGCGATATTGCCTTTTAAAGGGTAAAGAGAGGTATGCCTATCATTTTAGCCATTCTGTTAAAAATCAATGCGCAATATTCACGTCATTTATTCGTCATATTCCCTGCCTATAGTCAGCCGAATCAAATCCCAAAGAGGATACCAGTATGTTTGCTCCCCTGACTTGTGCGCAGGTGGATGCATCCTGTGAGCTGCGGTTCATGGGTCAGTCACGGCTTCCTGCTGCGGGAGCCTGCTGATGGATGCATTCACGGATATCCGCCTTAAAGGTGTCTCCTACGCTTTTGGCACACACACTGTTCTCCATCATATCGACTTACATATTCAACCCGGTAGCGTCGTTGCGTTGCTAGGGCCTTCCGGTTGCGGCAAAAGCACGCTGCTGCGTTTGCTGGTGGGGCTGGCTGAACCCGCATTCGGTGAGATCTGGTTTGGCGATCGCCTGATGGCAAAAGCGGGCTGGTCGTTACCGCCTGAAGCGCGTGACATTGGCATGGTCTTTCAGGATTACGCGCTGTGGCCGCATATGAGCGTAGCGCAAAACGTCGCCTTTCCGTTGAAGATGCGCAATGTTCCGCGTGCCGAGCGTGAGCAACGCGTCATGCAGGCACTGGAAAGAGTCGGGTTGACGGCATTCGCCGGACGTAAACCCGCAGGGTTGTCCGGTGGGCAACAGCAGCGCGTCGCACTGGCGCGCGCCATTGTCGCCGAACCCCGTGTGTTGCTGTTTGATGAGCCGCTCTCCAATCTCGACAGCGCACTGCGCGAGTCTTTATGCCATGAGATGGCGCAATTGCTGCGTCAAATCGGCACCACTGCCGTCTATGTCACCCACGATCGTCGGGAAGCGGAATGGCTTGCCGACCGCATTGTGCATCTCGCCGCTGGCACTGTTGAATCTGAATGCACCGTTACATCATCCTCAGGGGAAATGGCATGAAAACCATACTGTCTGTCAAAAAAGGAGTCGCTTTAGCCATGGTGTTGTCGTCCATGATCATGTCCAGTGCGCATGCGCTGACCGTCTATACCGCCGGTCCTGGGTCGCTGGCAAAAAGCCTTGCCAGCGGTTTTGAGCAGAAGACCGGCGTGAAGGTCGATATCTTCCAGGCCACCACCGGCAAAGTCATGGCGAGACTGGAAGCAGAACAAGCCAATCCACAGGCGGATATTTTGATCTCTGCCTCCTGGGACACTGCAGAAGATCTGCATAACCGGGGCTGGTTGCTGCCGTTTAGCAGTGCGAACGCCGCGAAAGTGCCGGAGACGCTAAAAAGCACGGACTACATTGCGCAAGGGGTTTCCGCGCTGGGCATTGTATGGAACAGCAAAAGCGGCACTCCGGAACCGAAAGAGTGGCAGGATCTGACCACCGCAGATTTTAAAGATAAAGTCACCACGCCGGATCCAGCGCTCTCTGGCGCGTCGCTGGATCTGCTGATTGGCCTGCAAAACGGCATGGGTGAGAAAGCCTGGCAGTTGTTCGATGCCCTGAAACAAAACGGCATGGTGGTAAGCGGCCCAAATGCCCAGGCCGTCACACCCGTGATGCAAGGCGCGAAAGCGGCAGTGTTTGGCGCAGTAGATTACGTCACCTACGGCAATATTGCGCAGGGTGAATCGCTGAAAGTGATCTTCCCGGCCAGCGGCACGGTAATTGCACCGCGCCCGATGATGATCCTCAAAACCACGCAGCATGCCGATGACGCCAAAGCATTCGTGGACTATGTGCTGTCGCCGGAGGGACAGAAAATGGTTGCCGATGCCTGGCTAATGCCTGCCCGTACCGATGTTGAAGCAAAACGCCCGCTGTTCACCGAACTGAAGGTGTTACCGACGCAAAGTGGCGGCGCCAGCGAACGCGGTGAAGTCCTGAAGCGCTTTAATACGCTGTTTGCGCAGTAATGCCATTCTCATTTCAGCGGGGGTAACCCCGCTTTCAGGATTGCCGCTGTGAACCAGAAGATGATTGCGCGAGTGACGATAGCGCTGCTGGCGCTGTTGGTGGCGCTACCGTTACTGTTTATTGTGTTGCAGGCTGTTTTCCCCCATTTCAGCGCCGGGACATTCAACGATGCGTTCGCCGGGGTGCCTGCGCTGCTGGCAGAACCGCAACTGCCCGCCATGTTCAGCGGTACGCTGCGTATTGCCACCGGTGTTGCGCTACTCAGCATGTTGATTGGCCTGCCGCTCGGCATCGTGCGGGGGTTATTCGATGTGCCGTGGCCAAAATTATGGGATCTGCTGTTTTTAATCCCGTTCCTCACGCCGCCCTATATTGCCGCCTTGTCATGGATGCTGATCCTGCAAACGCAGGGGTATCTGATGCAGCTTACCGGTCTCGACCTGAATAATCTGCTGTTCAGCAAAAGCGGGATTGTGCTGGTAATGACGCTGAATATTTTCCCGGTGGTCTATTTCGCTGTATCACGCAGCCTGCTCGCCAGCGGGCAACGCCTGGCACAAGTGGCGCGTGTCCACGGTGCGACGTCCTGGCGGGCGTTTTGCCATATCACATTGCCACTCTTGTCTCCCGCACTGGCTGCCGGGATGCTGCTGGCGTTTACCCTTGCAGTAGAGGAGTACGGCGTTCCCGCCGCGCTGGGGACACGTGCCGGCGTGGTGATGCTGACAGTGGGAATTGAAGAGAAGCTGGCCGACTGGCCCATCGACATGCCAGGCGCCGCGCTGCTTTCCGTTGTACTGATCGCCATTGCCCTGGGCGGATGGTGGCTGCAACGCAAACTCACCGGCAGCAGCGACGTTACCAGCGTCTCGGGTAAACCCACTGAAAACGTGGGCGCACGGCTCGGTCTGGCAAGCATACCGGTTGTCATTCTCATGGCGCTGGTCGGTTTTATTGCAGTGGTGTTGCCTGGATTGTCGATGGCCATTACCGCATTCAGTTCAACACTCTCGGGCGGCGTGTCGCTCGCTAATTTGACGATGAAACATTTTGCCGCGCTGTTTGCTGAACGGGGCGATGCACTTTGGGCGCTTGGCACCAGTCTGTCGCTGGCGCTGGCGGCGGCGCTGCTCACCGGTTTTCTGGGGTTGTGCATTGCCTGGCTGGTGGTATTACAGAAGGTAAAAGGGCGCGCCATCATCGATGCGCTTTCGCTGATGCCTGCGGCGTTGCCAGGGGTTGTGGTCGGGGTGGGGTTAATCCTGATGTGGAACCGTGCATTCTGGCCGGTTTCGCCTTACAACACGTGGGCGATTTTGCTGCTCTCCTATTGCTGCCTGCTGCTGCCCTGGCCGGTGCGCTATATCAGTAGCGCTATGCGTCAACTTGGCGGCAATCTTGAGCCCGCCGCGCGGGTACACGGTGCCAGCGCCTTTCAGGCACTGCGTCTGATTGTGCTCCCATTGATCTTTCCGGCCATGCTGGCAGCCATGTTAATGGTGTTCGCCATTGCCTCTCGCGAACTGGTCACCTCACTGTTGCTGGCCCCCGCCGGAACACAAACGGTCGCCGTGTTTATCTGGCGGCAGTTTGAGCAGGGATCGGTGGGTCAGGGGATGGCCATGGCGACACTGACGTTGATCGCCGGATTGCTGTTAATGCTCACGGCGCTGAGCCTGTTGCAACGCAGCACAAAGCGATAAATGCAGGGCACAAAATCGCCGGTACAGGGAAAAAAATGCGTTATAACAAAGGGACATCTTTCGCAAGGAGCCTGTATGACCCCTTTTTTGACCGCTTATCTGGCCCGTATTGGCTGGAACGCTTCTCTGGATGTGTCGCTGGAGACACTGCGGGCGCTGCATCTGCATCACAACAGCGCGATTCCCTTTGAAAACCTTGATGTGGTCCTACCGCGTGAAATCGAACTCAGCGATGAGGCTGTCTTCCAAAAACTGGTGGTGGCCCGCCGTGGCGGCTACTGTTTTGAACAAAATGGATTATTTGAACGCGCGCTGAACGAGGTGGGCTTCGAGGTGCGCAGTTTGCTGGGGAGGGTGGTGATCGCCAACCCGTCGCAGATGCCGCCGCGCACCCACCGCATTTTGTTGGTTCAACTTGCGGGAGAGCCGTGGATCGCCGATGTGGGCTTTGGCGGTCAAACTCTGACCGCGCCGATCAGGCTGCAAGCTGATATTGAGCAGATCACTCCGCATGGCGTGTACCGTTTACAGCGCGCCGGAGACGACTGGGTGTTGCAGTTCCGTCACCATCAACGCTGGCAGTCGATGTATCAGTTTGAAATGGGGCAGCAATATCAGGCGGATTTTGTGATGGGTAATTTTCACTCCGCCCACTGGCCGGCGTCGCATTTTCGCCATCATCTGCTGATGTGCCGCCATTTGCCGGACGGGGAGAAACTGACGCTCACCAACTTCCACTTTACCCACTGGCGGCAGGGGCAGGTGCAGGAAGAAAAGGTGCTGGCCGACGTGGCTGCACTGTATGAAACCCTGCAAACCCGTTTTGGTCTGGGAGTGAATGACGCGCAGCATGGTTTTAGTCTGCAAGAGCTGGAGACGGTGATGTCGCGTTTCGAACTGCACGGTGTACAGGCTTAGCACAGCTCTTTTGTGATCATAACCGCCAGATGGCGATTGAAGGCTGCTTCATCGACATCTGGCATCCCCAGCATACAAATGCCATCCATCCCACAGACAAAGGCAATAAGCCGCCATGCGATATCGTGCGCCGCATCGCCGCCGGCAAACTCGCCTGCGGCACGGCCTTTGTCGATCAGCTCCACGACTTTGTCACACCACATTTCCATGGTCAGCAGATATGCGCCTTTGATTTCCGGCTCTTTACCAGCCAGCACCAGCGCTTCACGCCACAGTCGCACGTAAGGCTCCAGCCCACCGTCATCGCTGCCGAGCATGGAATGCAATTGATCGCGCCACGGTGCAGTCGCAGGGATCACTTCCACATTGAGCAATGCGTCGATCAGCCGGATAAACGCCTGCGCTTTAAGTTCATTCGACGAGGCGAAATGGTGATGAACCTGGCCCGTCGCCACAGCAGCTTCTTGGGCGATACGCCGTACCGTCATGGCGGCGAACCCATCCGCCAGTGCCACACGCATGGCGGCTTGTAAGATCACCTCCCGGCGATCATCACGGTGTAAGTAACCCATAAAAACTCCCCTCAACAGAGACGAAACCGAGTGTAACAAAAAGCTGGACATGCGTTCAACTTTACGTAGGATCGCCATTCTGGACGCCTGTCCAGGATTGATAAAACGTGGAGTGTTGTATGTTTCGTCAGTGGTTAACGTTGGTCATTATCGTGTTGGTGTACATCCCGGTCGCCATCGATGCGACGGTATTGCACGTCGCTGCGCCGACGCTCAGCAGCGCACTGAACGCCAGCGGTAATGAACTGTTATGGATAATTGATATTTACTCGCTGGTGATGGCGGGCATGGTGCTGCCAATGGGCGCACTGGGTGACAGAATCGGTTTTAAACGCCTGCTGCTGATGGGTAGCGGCCTGTTCGGTACGGCTTCGTTGCTGGCGGCTTTCGCAACCAGCGCCAGCTGGCTTATCGCCACACGCTCACTGCTGGCAATAGGCGCGGCGATGATCGTACCGGCAACGCTTGCCGGTATCCGCACGACGTTCTCGCAGGCGCGTCACCGTAATACTGCGCTCGGTGTGTGGGCGGCGGTAGGTTCCGGCGGAGCCGCATTCGGTCCTTTAGTCGGGGGCATGCTGCTGGAGCATTTTTATTGGGGTTCCGTATTCCTGATTAACGTGCCGATCGTGCTTATGGTGATGGCGCTGACTGCCCGCCTGGTACCACGCCAGCAGGGGCGTAAAGAACAGCCGTTAAACCTGAACCAGGCGCTGGGGCTGATTGTGGCAATCCTGCTGCTGGTCTGGAGCGCCAAAAGCGCCATGAAAGGGGTATTGCCGCTGTGGATTATCGCCAGCACGTTGCTGGTCGGTGGCCTGTTGCTGGCGACGTTTGTCCGTCTGCAGTTAGCGGCAAAAACACCGATGATCGATATGCGTCTGTTTACCCACCCGGTGATTTTAAGCGGCGTTGTGATGGCGATGACGGCGATGATCACACTGGTCGGTTTTGAGCTGTTGATGGCACAGGAACTGCAATTTGTGCACGGCTTTACGCCGTTTGCTGCCGGGGTGTTTATGCTGCCGGTGATGCTGGCCAGTGGGTTTAGCGGGCCAATTGCAGGCTTTCTGGTGTCCAGCCTGGGTTTACGGCGGGTCGCGACGGGTGGAATGGCGTTAAGCGCATGCAGTTTTCTTGGCTTGTCGGTCACCCATTTCTCCACGCAGCCATGGCAGGCCGGAATATTAATGGCGTTGCTGGGATTCAGCGCCGCCAGCGCATTACTGGCGTCAACCTCGGCTATCATGGCCGCAGCGCCAAAAGAGAAAGCGGCGGCGGCGGGCGCGATTGAAACCATGTCCTACGAACTGGGGGCCGGGCTCGGGATTGCGGTGTTTGGCCTGATTTTAAGCCGCAGCTTTGCCCATTCTATCCAGTTGCCGTCGGGGTTGAGCAGTCACGAAGTGACACAGGCGTCCTCCTCGATTGGTGAGGCGTTCCGCCTGGCGCAGGAGAGCAATACGGGTCTGGCGCAGGAGATTATCGCTGCCGCAAAAACGGCGTTTATCAGTTCTCACAGCGTGGCGCTGAGTACAGCAGGTGTGTTGTTGATCGTGCTGGCGGTGGGGATCTGGTTCAGTCTGGCAAAAGCGGAACAGCCGTCACGATAAGGACGCAGGGCTTCACCTGCGCCCGCAGACGCCGGGTTAAGCCACCTGCCGGGTCGACCACCAACAGAGCAACGACCCGGCGCACACCATCACCGCGCCTTGCCAGAATGAGAAGGAGAGCGGGGCGCTTAAAACAAACGCCGCCAGAGCCGAAGAGAACACTGGTGTAAAATACGACGCCGCCGCCAATACAGTCACGTTGCCGTGCAATATGCCAATATTCCATGACGCATAACCAAAACCGAGCGCGATACCGGTCATCACTAATTTCACCACCACCGGCAGTGTAAAGAGCATGGCGGGTTGCGGCGTGAGGGCAAATTTTACCCACAGGGTTGCTGCCGTCAGTAAAACAAACAGCGTAATGCCATTCGCCCCTTTGGCGTATTTGGTGGTTACCGTACAGTAAATTGCCCAAATAAATGCCCCGGCGAAAGCCAGCGCGTAACTGAGCGGGTTGGAAATAATATTGCGTTGGATATCGGCAATATTCAGACCGTTATTACCGCCTAATACCCAGCACACACCCACTAATGCCAGTAATAAACCGGGGACAACCCACAGCGTGGATTTTTGCCCGTTAAATAATATCGCGCAGAGAATCGTCAGGCTCGGCCATAAATAATTCACCATCCCCACTTCTATCGCCTGCTGGCGCGTATTCGCATACCCCAGCGAGAGTGCCAGGCACAACTCATAGCTGACAAATAGAACGCTACCGGCAATAAGATAATGGCGGGGAATTGCGCGCAGGCGGGGAAAACCCACCGTAAAGATTAACAACAAGCCACTGATGCTGTAGATCATGGCCGCGCCGCCCACCGGGCCGAGTCCTTCGCTGACTGCCCGAATAAACCCGACCATCGTGCTCCATAATAATACCGCCAGTAAACCAATTAGCGTTGCGCGTTTTTTCGTCATCGCTGCACTTGTATTGTCCGTAACAAAACCTCACCTTATAACACAGTTACTTGTTGCCGGGCGAATGACGTAATCCTTAAGGATAAGAAAAACCCCACAGCGGCGACTATTAGGTATCAGCCCCCGGCGGTTATTGATTTATCGCAATTACCACACCGTATGGAATGTTTAGTTTCCCGCCCGAAGTCGAAAACCAATAATGAGGAAAGCAATGGACGTCAGCCGCAGACAATTTTTCCGCATCTGCGCGGGCGGTATGGCAGGAACCACAGTTGCCGCATTGGGGTTTGCCCCGAAAATGGCGCTGGCTCAAACGCGAAATTATAAATTGCTTCGCGCAAAAGAGACCCGAAATTCCTGTACATACTGCTCCGTGGGTTGTGGGCTCGTCATGTATAGCCTGGGAGATGGCGCAAAAAACGCCAAAGAGACCATTTACCACATTGAAGGGGATGCCGATCATCCGGTCAGCCGGGGCGCATTGTGCCCGAAAGGCGCTGGCTTGCTGGATTACGTACACAGCGAAAACCGCCTGCGTTACCCGGAATACCGCGCACCCGGCTCGAATAAATGGCAGCGCATCTCCTGGGATGACGCCTTCAGCCGTATTGCCCGTCTGATGAAAGACGACCGCGATGCGCATTTTATGGAAACCAACGCCACAGGGGTGACAGTCAATCGCTGGCTCTCTACGGGTATGCTTTGCGCATCAGCGGCAAGCAATGAAACCGGTATGCTGACACAAAAATTTGTGCGCGCCCTCGGCATGCTGGCGGTAGATAACCAGGCGCGTGTCTGACACGGACCAACGGTAGCAAGTCTTGCTCCAACATTTGGTCGCGGTGCGATGACCAACCACTGGGTTGATATCAAAAATGCCAACGTGGTGATGGTGATGGGCGGTAACGCCGCTGAAGCCCACCCGGTCGGTTTCCGCTGGGCAATGGAAGCCAAAAATAACAATGATGCCACGCTGATTGTGGTCGATCCGCGCTTTACGCGTACTGCATCGGTGGCTGATATTTACGCGCCAATCCGCTCCGGGACGGATATCACCTTCCTCTCCGGTGTACTGCGCTACCTGATCGAACATAACAAGATTAACGCCGAATACGTCAAACATTACACCAACGCCAGCCTGCTGGTGCGGGATGATTTTGCCTTTGAAGAGGGTTTATTCAGCGGTTACGACGCGCAGAAACGCCAGTATGACAAGTCATCATGGAACTATCAGTTTGATGAAAACGGCTACGCCAAACGCGATGACACCCTCAGCCACCCGCGCTGTGTGTGGAACCTGCTGAAACAGCATGTCTCACGCTATACCCCGGAAACCGTCGAGAACATTTGCGGCACGCCGCAAGCGGACTTCCTGAAAGTGTGTAACGTGCTGGCCTCAACCAGCGCAGCCGATCGCACCACCACCTTCCTCTATGCCTTAGGCTGGACGCAACACACCGTTGGCGCGCAGAACATCCGCACCATGGCGATGATCCAGTTACTGCTGGGCAATATGGGTATGGCTGGCGGCGGGGTGAATGCATTGCGCGGGCACTCCAATATCCAGGGGTTAACGGACCTCGGTCTGCTGTCGACCAGCCTGCCAGGTTACCTTACGCTGCCGTCGGAAAAACAGACGGATTTGCAGCAATACCTGAGCGCGAATACGCCGAAAGCGATGCTGCCGGATCAGGTGAACTACTGGAGCAACTACCCGAAATTCTTTGTCAGTCTGATGAAGTCGTTCTACGGCGATGCCGCGCAGAAAGAGAATAACTGGGGCTTCGACTGGCTGCCGAAGTGGGATCAGTCTTACGACGTCATCAAGTATTTCCACATGATGGCGAAGGGGGAAGTCACTGGCTACATCTGCCAGGGCTTTAACCCGGTAGCCTCGTTCCCGGACAAAAACAACGTCGTCAGCACCCTGAGCAAGCTCAAATATATGGTGGTGATCGACCCGCTGGTGACGGAAACCTCCACCTTCTGGCAGAACCACGGTGAGATGAACGATGTCGATCCGGCGACGATTGCCACGGAAGTGTTCCGTTTGCCGTCGACCTGTTTTGCCGAAGAGGATGGCTCTATTGCTAACTCCGGACGCTGGTTGCAGTGGCACTGGAAAGGTCAGGATGCGCCGGGAGAAGCATTGAATGACGGTGAAATTCTGGCCGGGATTTTCCACCGCCTGCGTGATATGTACCGTATGGAAGGCGGAAAAGGTGCGGAACCGCTGCTGAAAATGTCATGGAACTACAGCCAGCCCCACAATCCACACACGGAAGAGGTGGCGAAAGAGAACAACGGCTATGCGCTGGCGGATCTGTACGATCCCAACGGTCAGTTGCTGGCGAAAAAAGGGCAACTGCTGAACAGTTTCGCACTGCTGCGCGATGATGGCACTACGTCTTCGTCCTGCTGGATCTACAGCGGTAGCTGGACTGAACAGGGCAATCAGATGGCGAATCGCGATAACGCCGATCCGTCGGGGCTGGGCAATACGCTGGGCTGGGCGTGGGCATGGCCAATGAACCGCCGTGTGCTGTACAACCGCGCCTCCGCCGATCCGCAAGGGAAACCCTGGGATGCGAAACGGATGTTGATCCAGTGGAACGGCACGAAATGGCACGGTAACGATATTCCGGACTTTTCTACCGCGCCGCCAGGCAGCAATACCGGGCCGTTTATCATGCAGCAGGAAGGGTTGGGCCGCCTGTTTGCGCTTGATAAGCTGGCGGAAGGGCCCTTCCCGGAACACTACGAACCGGTCGAAACCCCGATTGGCACGAACCCGTTGCACCCGAATGTGGTCTCCAGCCCGGTAGTTCGGTTGTACGCGGAAGATGCGAAACGAATGGGGAAAAAAGATCGCTTCCCGTATGTCGGCACCACCTATCGCCTGACCGAACACTTCCATACCTGGACCAAACATGCGCGTCTGAACGCCATCGCCCAACCGCAGCAGTTCGTTGAAATCAGCGAAACGTTGGCAGCGGCAAAAGGCATTGCTAATGGCGATCGGGTAACGGTGAGCAGCCAGCGTGGGTTTATCCGCGCGGTGGCAGTCGTCACGCGGCGTCTGCGTACGTTGCAGGTTCACGGTCAGCCTGTGGAAACTATCGGCATCCCGCTGCACTGGGGTTTTGAAGGCGTGGCGCAGAAGGGGTATATCGCCAACACCCTGACGCCAAACGTCGGTGATGCGAACTCGCAAACACCGGAATATAAGGCGTTTTTAGTGAATATTGAGAAGGCGTAAGGGGCGAGTATGACAATGGAAACTCAGGACATTATCAAACGCTCCGCAACCAACCCGGTGACGCCGCCCCCACGGGCGCGCGATCACAAAGCGGAAATCGCCAAGCTGATCGACGTCTCCACCTGCGTAGGCTGCAAAGCCTGCCAGGTGGCCTGCTCGGAGTGGAACGATATCCGCGATGAGGTGGGGCACTGCGTCGGGGTTTACGATAACCCCGCCGATCTCAGCGCCAAATCCTGGACGGTGATGCGTTTTAGCGAAACCGAACAGAATGGCAAGCTGGAGTGGTTAATCCGCAAAGACGGTTGTATGCACTGTGCGGATCCCGGCTGCCTGAAGGCATGCCCGTCCGCCGGGGCGATCATTCAGTACGCGAATGGCATTGTCGACTTCCAGCAGGAGAACTGCATCGGTTGCGGTTATTGCATCGCTGGCTGTCCGTTTAATGTCCCTCGCCTCAATAAAGAGGATAACCGGGTCTATAAATGCACGCTGTGCGTCGATCGCGTCAGTGTGGGTCAGGAGCCAGCTTGTGTGAAAACCTGCCCGACAGGTGCCATTCATTTTGGCACCAAAGAGGAGATGCTGGAGTTGGGGCAACAGCGGGTTGAGAAGCTGAAAGCGCGGGGTTACGCCAACGCAGGGCTGTATAACCCGCAGGGGGTCGGCGGTACGCATGTGATGTATGTGCTGCATCATGCCGATCAGCCGCAGCTTTATCACAATCTGCCGAAAGATCCGCATATCGATACGGCGGTCGGGTTGTGGAAAGGGGTGTTAAAACCGCTCTCTGCCGCCGGCTTTATCGCCACCTTCGCCGGGCTGATTTATCACTACGTCGGCATCGGGCCGAACAAAGAAGTGGATGACGACGAGGAGTCCCCCCATGAGTAAGTCGAAAATGATTGTGCGCACAAAGTTTATTGACCGCGCCTGTCACTGGACGGTGGTTATCTGCTTTTTCCTTGTCGCCTTGTCCGGGATTTCGTTCTTCTTCCCGACGCTGCAATGGCTGACAGAAACGTTCGGTACACCGCAGATGGGACGTATTCTGCACCCGTTCTTTGGTGTGGTGGTGTTCATAGCGCTGATGTGTATGTTTGTGCGTTTTGTTCATCACAACATCCCGGACAAGCAGGATCTGCCGTGGCTGAAAAACATCGTCGAGGTGTTAAAAGGCAATGAGCACAAAGTGGCGAAAGTCGGGAAATACAACGCCGGGCAGAAAATGATGTTCTGGACCATCATGAGCATGATGACCGTGCTGCTGGTCACTGGCGTCATCATCTGGCGACCTTACTTTGCGCACTATTTTCCCATTCAGGTGATCCGCTACAGTCTGCTGCTGCACGCCACCTCGGCCATTATTTTAATCCATGCCATCCTGATCCATATGTATATGGCGTTCTGGGTGAAAGGCTCCATTAAAGGCATGGTGGAAGGTAAGGTCAGCCGCCGTTGGGCGCAAAAACATCATCCGCGCTGGTACCGTGAGGTCGAGCGAATGGAAGCCAAAAAAGAGAGCACGGAAGGCATTAACTAACTGAAAAACTGCGCCAGCACCTCGTCTGGCGCAGACTGCTTACAGAAGGGGTTTATTAAGCAACGTTAAGCGATATACATGCGTTTGCCGCTCAAAAAAACCAAATTTATGGTACAGCGCGTGGGCCTCTTCACGCTCAGAACGAGAGGTCAGTTCGATATAGCGCGCAGCATAAATGCAGGCAAAGGAGAGGGCGGAGCGCAGCAACGCCGTCGCGATGCCACGGCGTCGGAATTCGCTGCCGACAATCACATCTTCGATCATGCATTTCTTGCCAGAGAGCAGTGTCGCACAGACTAAGGTCAACATACCGGCGGGAACGCCATCATCCCAGGCCACAAACAGATGCACCGAGTCAGACGCAAACACGCGTTGAAAGTCTTCCACGCTTAGCGTTGGTGCGTGGGGGGAAAGCTCTGCCAGCAGCCGGGTTAAATCGGTTGCCAGCGTATCGGTAATGGATGACAGTCGTTCAACGCGAAGCGTATGCATGGCTTTCCTGCTCCAGGAAGAGGGAACTCTTTGAGCATAGCCTGGTTTATGCCGGCGCGGCAGTCTGCCGTTACGTTTATTACCGTTCGCACGCCATTCGATATCCGACAGATCAAAAGCGACCGAATCCATGGATTAATGTGCCAGCCGGGACATTTCAACTGGTCTGCCCGGAGCGGATGGTCAATAATGCGAGTCGCAATCTTTTAACAAGTGGTCCGTAGTATGAAAAAAACGGTTTTTTCGTTGGCACTTGCGACCTTTGGTTTAGGCATGGCGGAGTTCGGCATCATGGGCGTCCTCACCGAACTTGCCAGGGATGTCGGTATCTCTATTCCTTCTGCTGGGTACTTAATCTCCGGTTACGCCGTGGGCGTGGTCATTGGCGCGCCGATTATGGCGCTGTTCTCCAGCCGCTTTTCGCTCAAAAAGGTGATGCTGTTTCTGGTCGCGTTGTGCGTCCTTGGTAATGCTATTTTCACCTTTTCCAATTCCTACACGATGTTACTGATTGGCCGGTTAATCTCCGGGTTTCCCCACGGTGCGATTTTTGGCGTCGGCGCGATAATCCTCTCCAAAATTGCGCCGCCGGGCAAAGTGACCATGGCGGTGGCGGGGATGATCGCGGGCATGACCGTCGCCAACCTGGTGGGGATCCCGCTGGGCACCTGGTTGGGGCATGAATTTAGCTGGCGTTACACATTTATGCTGATTGTGTTATTCGATGCAGCAGTGATTGTTTCGGTGATTTTCTGGGTGCCGGACCTGCACGATACTGCGCCAACCCACCTGCGTGAGCAGTTTCATTTTTTGCGAAAACCGGAACCGTGGCTGATTTTTGCCGCCACTATGCTGGGTAATGCCGGGGTGTTTGCCTGGTTCAGCTACGTCAAACCGTTTATGGTGACTATCGCTGGCTTTTCCCCCACCGCAGTGACGTTGATCATGATGCTGATGGGGCTGGGTATGGTGCTGGGCAATATGTTCAGCGGCAGACTATCGGTAAGATTCAGCCCGCTGCGCATTGCGGTTGTGACCGAACTGATTGTGGTGCTGGCAATGCTGGCGCTGTTTGTGCTGGGTGAACATAAGCAGGCGTCGCTGGCAATGGGGTTTGTATGCTGCGCCGGGTTGTTTGCCGTTTCCGCGCCGCTGCAAATTATGCTGCTGCAAAATGCGAAGGGCGGTGAAATGCTCGGCGCAGCAGGCGGGCAGATGGCGTTCAACCTCGGCAATGCCCTCGGCGCCTGGTTCGGCGGGCTGATCATTGCGTTTGGCTTTACCTACAGCTACCTCACACTCCCTGCTGCGCTGTTGTCACTGGCCGCAATGGCGGCCTTGATGATGTACGGGCGTCGTAAAGCCGCGCGCCAGTTGGAACCGGTGGCAGAGTAAACCCGCGTCTTCTCCGGCCTGCAACGCGGGTGATGAAAACCCTTGCAGGCCGGGTCTCGCTGACCCCCATTATGGCAAATAGGGTTCTCCGAGCGTCAGCATCAGGCGGTTAGCCCAGGCAAAAAACGCCGCCGACTGGATCAGATCCAGCTGTTGCAAGGTATCCAGCCCCTGCGCATCCAGTGTCGCCAGATGGGCCGCCGTTAACGCCGGCGGTGTCACCGATAACGCCGCAGCACTCTCAATTTCAGCACCCCAGCGCGCCGATTGCCCCTCGCTTAACGTTTTCCCCGGCGGTACGGCCAGCAACGCTTCTACGGCATTGTCATCCTTCGACAATTGGCTGGTTTTACGCGCATGGACAGAAGCACAATAGATACAACCGTTAATCTTGCTGGCGACCGTCGCGGCCAGTTCACGCTCTGCACGCGGCAGACCACCTGGGGTGTAAAAAATGCCTTTATCCGTTAACGTGCGCTGTTCCAGCACCGGTAAGTTACGCCCTAACAAGCGAAAATAGTCCGAATCGGTATGACCGAACTTTGCCAGAATTGCCTGTTCGTCCGGCGTAAATTCCGCCAGCGGTTTCGCTGCAATCCACGGCTCCCAGCCCAGCTCTTGCTGGGTAAAAGCCACCGGTGCGACTTTGCCACTCTGGGTACGCGGTGCGGTATGCCATACACCTGCGGCTACCGTGCTCTCGCTGGCAGCAACCGGTTTTCCATTCAGCAACCGTAACCCCACCAACAACCGGCTCTGAAAACTGACAAACGCGATCAGTTGCGCCAGCGTGACGATGCTCTGTTTATTCCAGCCAGCGCTCGCCAGCGATTTCAGTGCATCCGGTGTGGCTTTTACCGGAGAGAAGGTGAGCAAGCGGGCAAAATCCAGCGCCGGGGAAAGTCGGGCGGATGTGGGGTCGGCCAGACCAAAACTGGCGTAATGCGCCGCCAGATCGTTGGCGTTGTGCCATTTCGCCACTTTCGCCGCCACAATAAAGCGCTCATCGGCCGGGAAGTCGGCGTTTTCCGCACCAAACAGGGCATCGTAGCTACCCTGTGCGTGAAGCGTCGCGGCATCACGGGTATCGCGGGCGCTGGCCAGTGTGGAACCGGGGGCGATCTCCGCCAGTTCAGCCAGAATATCCTGACGTAAAGCCATCGTGACTCCTTATAAAATATGTGGGGCGACATGCCCGGCAATCAGTTCGATAGAGCGTAATGTGTCCTGATGCGACGGTTCCACAGAGTGAACCTGGAAGGAGATATCGGTTGCGCGCGCCAGAATGCTGTCGTTTTTCAGGGAGGCAACCACCGTTGACGGATCGCCGATATGCGCATCGAACTGGCGAATATAATCCGTGACACTGTCACCAATAACCTCATAACCCGCCGCGCGGTGCTGCTGCGCCTGGCGGGTTAACCCCGGTGTTGCCACCTGCAGCGCATATTCCGTGCTGTCGGCAACAAATGCAGTGCGCGAGGCGAGAATGCGCGGCGCAACACCTGCCGGAAGGGCGTCAAGGTAGGCATCAACCATCGGGTTTTGCAGCGCATCCAGTGTCAGTGAAAGAGCGTCTGCCGGTCGCGGCTGCGTGCGGGAGAGCATTAATCCGTGCCCCGCCTGTCCGGCGCGGATTGCCCCCTCAACGGAAAATGTGGCGATCCATACACGCTCCGCCAGTTGCGGTGCCGGTGGGTAAAGATGATTATCGGGATCGGTCAGTGAATCACCGCGCCAGGCACTCTGGATCAGATGCAGATATTCAGCAAACACGCTTGCTCGCTGGTCAATCGTCAGGCCAAACGGCAGAAACGAGGTCGGCGTACCGCCGGAGCCAAAACCGACTTCCAGTCGCCCGCCGGCCAGCAAATCCAGTACGGCCGCATCTTCCGCCACGCGCAACGGGTTTTCCAGCGGCAGGGTGATGATCGCCGTACCTAAACGGATGCTCTGCGTATGCGCAGCGACATGCGCCAGAAATACCAACGGTGAAGGCAAACCGCCTTCATGCTCATGAAAGTGGTGCTGCGCAATCCACGCACTGTCAAACCCCTGGCGCTCAGCATGGCGGATCTGCTCTGTCGCCAGTCGGTAGCGCTCCTTAGGCGGCGCATCATCCAGTAAACGGGTAAAAAATCCCAGGCGTTTTCGCGTCATGCGAACTCCTCCGTGGCAGGTGAAAAATGGGGAATGGCATTAATCAATTCCCGGGTGTAGTTGTCCTGAGGCGCGGCGAAGAGACTTTCTACCGTTCCGTGTTCGACAACACGGCCATTGCGTAGCACTGTCACGCTGTGCCCAATGCGGCGAACCGTCGCCAGGTCATGTGTAATAAACAGATAGGTCAGCCCGAGTTGCTGCTGTAATTGCTGGAGCAGGGCAAGGATCTGTGCCTGTACGGTCACATCAAGCGCCGAGGTGGCTTCATCCAGCACCAGAATGCCTGGTTCGAGGATGAGGGCGCGGGCAATCGCAACGCGTTGCCGCTGTCCACCTGAGAGTTCATGAGCATAGCGACTTAACAGTTCCGGCGACAACGCAACGCGCCGGACCACGGTTTCCACCCGGCGTTTACGCTCAGCCTTATCGACGGGCTCGAAATTCTTCAGCGGCTCTTCAATGATGTCGAACAGCGTCTGGCGCGGATCCAGCGACGCAAACGGGTTCTGATAAACAAACTGAATTTTGCGGCGTAACTGGCGGCGGGCCTCCTGGCTCAGGTGCGTGGCATCAATGCCATCAATCATCACGCTACCGCTGTCGGCCTGTTCAAATCCCAGCAGAATACGCGCCAGTGTTGTTTTGCCGGATCCAGACTCACCCACCAGCGCATGCGTACTGCCGCGACGGACATCGAAACTGACGCAGTCGAGCGCCTGCAGCGCGTGGCCTTTGCCCAGTGAAAACTGCTTGCTGATCTCCCGCACACGAATAGCCGCCAACGCCAGTGGCTGACCGGATACTGGCGCAATTGTCAGCGCATGGCCCTGAAGATCGCTCAGTAACTGGCGGGTATACGCCTGTTGCGGCGCGCGAATAATATCCGCCGTTGCGCCTTGTTCCTGAATTTCTCCGTGCCTGAAGACCAGTAAACGGTCAGCTCGCTCAGCCGCCAGTGCCAAATCGTGCGTCACAAACAGCACCGCCGTACCGGACTCGCGCCGCAGCCTGTCCAGCAGATCGAGGATCCTTTTTTGCACCGTAACATCGAGCGCGCTGGTGGGTTCATCGGCAATGATCAAGTCCGGTTGCAGTGCAATCGCGATAGCAATTAACACCCGTTGTTTCATGCCGCCGGAGAGTTGATGCGGAAACTGTTTCATCCGCTGTTCCGGGTGGCTCAACCCCACTTTAGTGAGCAATGCCAGCACCTGTTCATCACGTTCACGGGCGCTGATTTTGCTGTGCAGCGTGAGGATTTCTCCCACCTGTGCGCCGATGGTTTTAACCGGGTTAAGCGAATTGCCCGGATCCTGCGGAACAAGGCTGATGCGAGCACCGCGCAGACTATCCAGTCGCCTGGCTGACCACTGGCTTATCGCCTCACCATTAAGCAGGATCGTTCCACTGTCGCGACGGGCATTGTCGGCCAGCAGCCCCATAATCGCCTGCGCGGTAGTGGTTTTTCCTGAGCCGGATTCCCCGACAAACGCCAGCATTTCGCCGCGCTTGAGCGTAAAACTGACGTGATGAACCACCTCTCGCCATTCACGCCCGGTACGGTAACTGAGCGTCAAATCTTCTACGGTAAGCACCGTCATGGACGACCTCCGCTAAGCTGGCGGCTGATGCGGTTCGCCGCCAGCACCACCAAAATAACCACGACGCCGGGGAACGTGGTCAGCCACCAGGCTGTGGATAAATAGTTACGCCCTTCGGCGATCAGCAATCCCCATTCCGGGGTGGGCGGCGGCGTGCCGTAGCCGAGGAAACTGAGGGTGGAGAGGGCGAGGATCGCCTGGCCGAATTGCAGCGTGGCAAAGGCCAGTACTGCGGTCAGCGAGTTCGGTAAAATATGCCGCCACAGCACAGCCAGGAATGTACCGCCACTGCCTCTGGCGGCTTCAACGTAATCGGTATGGCGAATACGCACCACTTCCCCACGCGCCAGACGGGCAAAACTGGCAACCGACGCCACCCCAACCGCAATCGCAGCATTCACAGTGCCGAACCCCAGGAGAATGATCACCGTAAGTGACAACAACAGCGACGGAATAGAGAGCAGCACATCCACCAGGCGCATCAGTAGCGACTCGGTGCGCCCACCAACAGCCCCCGCCATGACGCCCAGCAAGGTGCCGGCCAACAATCCCATTGCCACGGCGGCCAACGCAGCAGAAAGGGAGTGCGACGCACCAAAAATAATCCGGGTATAGAGATCGCGCCCAAGTTGATCGGTGCCCAGCCAGTGGTTGGCCTGGGGTGCCAGCCGTTGTGCACCGGCAATCCCTTCAACGGGACTGTAATGCGTGAACAGCCCCGGAAAAAACGCCGCCGTCACCGCCAGCACTATTATTAGCCAGGCCAGCCATAAGCCGGGCTGCCAGCGAAATACAGGAAATACCTCTACCCGCTTACGGGCGGCAGCTGCGTAGTCAACCAGACTCATAAGGCACCTCCGGTCACCGTTTTCAGCCGTGGGTCAAACCACGGCATAAGGAGATCAACAAGCAGGTTAATCAGCACAAACCCAAGCGCAGAGATCATCACCACGGCCTGTAAAACTGCGATATCCTGGTTATTCACCGCCTGCTGGGTCAGTTGCCCCAGCCCGCCGCGACCAAATACCGTTTCGGTGATCAACGCGCCCGCAATTAACTCACCCAACAGTAAACCGGCAACGTTCAGCACCGGCAGTAACGCGTTACCGGTCACATGCCGCCACAGTACGCCGGTTTCGCTTAAACCTTTCGCCCGCGCCACTGCCACAAACGGCTGCGCGGCAACCTGGTCGAGGCTGCGCATCAGGATCTGCGCCAGCGGTGCGGAGATCGGAATAGCGACCGTGATAATCGGCAGAATCACCCCTTGCAGCGGCGACGGGTTGATAACCGGAACCCACCGCAACTGGAAGGAGAACACCTGAATCAGCGCGATACCGAGCCAGAAGGTTGGCAGCGAGATAAACAGTACTGGCAACGCCTGAATCCCGTTGCTTATGCCACGCAGGAACGGCAGTCGCGAGGCAAATGCCAGGGCAAAGGCCAGCACCACGGCAAGCGCAAATGCGGGAAGGGCGAGGCTCAGTGTTTCGGGCAGATTACTGCGAATCAGTTCGCTCACTGCTACGCCAGCCTGGACCGAATAGCCAAAATCGCCGCGCAACATCGCGAACAGTGTGTGCACATATTGCTGCCACAGCGGGCTATCCGCGCCATAGGCAAGGCGCATCTCCTCGATTTGCGCCGGGCTGAGCCCCAGATCCGGATTTTGAAATTTAATCAGTACCGCGTCGCCCGGCAGCACCTGAAGCAGTACGAAGGAGAGCGTAAAAGCTGCCCACAGTACCAGTAGCCCAAGCCCTGCACGACGCAACAGATAGTGGCTCATCGCTCGCCCCCTTAGTGTTTCGCAATCCACGCGCCGTAAAACGATGGACGCCCCACGGCTTCAAAGTTGACGTTTTTCACCCAGGGTGCGCCAGCAAAGACCTGCGGCTCTTCAAAAATAGGGATCACATAGGCATTTTCCAGCAGATAGCGCTGCGCATCGCCGGTCAGTTGCAGACGTTTTTGTGGGTCAACTTCGGCGGAAATATTTACCAGCAAGGCGTTGAGTTTGTCGTCGCGAAAGCTTTTTACCTTGTCGCTGGATCCGCCCTGTTGCAGCAGCGCGTCGCGGTTGGCAGGGTAGAACATACTTTTCACCACATCCGGATCGGCACGGCCGACTTCCGAAACGGTAAGCGGCGTTTTCAGCGGGTCAAGGTTATCGAGCGTGCGGCTGCCTGCATCACCGGCTTTGACCGTCAGCGCCACGCCGACCTGACGCCATTGCTGCGCCACCAGTTGCAGTACCTCTTTGTTTTGTGGCTGCGGCAGTGACTCATAAATGGTCAACGCCAGCGGTTGACCCTCTTTGGTGCGGATCCCGTTCGCTGCGGTTTTCCAGCCTGCGTCATCAAGTAACTGCCGGGCTTTGACCGGGTCAAATTTCAGTGCATCGCTAAGGTTGACGTAACCCGCAGCAGTGTGGGCAATAACCGAAGTGGCTTGCGGGTAATTGGCAGAGAAGAGGGTGTCGACGACCTGTTTCGCATTTGTCGCATGGAGTAAGGCCTGGCGCACGCGTAGATCGGCAACCAGCGGATTATCCGGGCGGAAACTGATGCTGTCGTTGACGCCACGAGTTGGCGGCGCATAGATGGCAAAGCCTTGTTCCGTGGCCTGTTTTTCATCATAGGCCTGTACCTGACGAATAAAACCGGCCTGTCCCGCCAGTAACGCGCCAATGCGCACGCTGTCTTCCGGCGTAACGATGAATTTAATACCATCCAGATTGGCCGGGCCTTGCTGGGCACTATTTTTTGGTCCCCACTGATACGCTTTACGCGCCTGTAGCGTCACTTCACGCCCCAGTTTCTCGTCCGTCACCACAAACGGCCCGGAGCCGATAATATGCCGCGCATCACCCAGCTCATCGAAGTTGCGCTGCAACGTGCTGAGGGAAACCAGCCCTGACCCGATTGTCGCAGTGCCTTGCAGGAACCCCGGCGATGGTTTTTTAAAGTAGAATTTCACCGTCTGCGCATCAATCACTTCACTGTGATCGTAATTATTAATGACTTCCGATACCGGCAAGCGCTGCGCTTTGTTGCCGAGTCCGTAAGTGTCGAAGTTTTTCGCCACAGCAGCCGCATCAAGCGGAGTGCCATCTGAAAAGGTGACGCCAGGGCGAATTTTAAAGGTGTATTCCGTTTTGTCGGCGTTGGTGGTCCAGCTTTCAGCAATCCACGGTTCCACCTGCAACGTTTGCGGGTTCTGCCAGGTCAGCTTGTCAGTGATCTGGTTGAGGATGCCGCCGTTAGGGTAAAACCCGCCAGCCGGGGGATACAAATTGGTGTGCGCTTGCTGTTCAAGGTAAATCAGGGTACCGCCTTTAACCGGCGTTTCCGCCGCAAAGGCCTGAACCGAACTGACGGTAATCAGCGCCGTCAGCAGCGGTAAACGAAAAGCGATGTGCATGGTGAATTCCTTTGTTATCTATTGTCTTAGCCTCGAAAGCATCTTCCGGTGTGGCTGATAACAAGGGAACAAAGGAATTGAGATAAGCATTTCAGAAAAGAGCAAAACGCGCGGCAGGCCTGTATATCAGGCCTGAGAACGCGTCAACGCAGCCAGGGCGTGACCGTCAGTCCGACCAGCAGACCTTCAGGGCCAAGCAACCGCGTCACGCTTTGCCCCCACGGCTCCAGGCGGTTTGCCACCAGTAACTGATACCCTTTTTTCATCAGTATATCGGTAGCCGAAGTCAGATCGTCGACTTCGAACTCAATCCAGCCTTGCGGAACCGGATGTGTATCCGGCCATACCGAAGTACCGAAACAGGAGGCTGCCGCCTGGTCCAGTGGCCACAGAGCAAAGTGCTTTGCCCCCGTCAGCGCATCGTGATCGGCGACCAGGTAGTCGCTGTTGCCTTCCATCGGTTTCAGCGGCAAGCCAAGGGTTTGCTGATAAAAGTCCTGACTGTCGCTCACGCGTTGGGGGATGGGGCCGAACCCGGCGATAAACAGCACGTCAAGCCCGGGAATAGACGTTGTCATAAAGCACCTCCATTGGGTAAAAAAGGGGGCGCAGGCCCCACTCCTGGATGCAATATCCGGTAATTCATCGCGTAAAGCAATCACCCGGTCGCGTCTGAAAAGAGTGCATTCCAGCCTGTTTTTCGGGCGAATCATCAACGCGTCGCTGTCATGCTGCTGTCATCATTTGTCGCCAAATTGTTGCTTTCTCTCAACAAAAGAGTGATTAACAATGCATCTGGTGAAAAATGTCCTCGCAGCCAGCCTTTTTCTCTCCGCGTATGCGCAGGCTGACAATATTCTTGCATTCCCGCAGCCGCAAAATACCCCGGACGAGTTTTACGCGGTGACCGAAATCCCGGCGGGCAGCATGATCAAATATGAAACCGACGCGAAAACCGGTTTTATCGTCGTTGACCGTTTTCAGTCCATGCCGGTGGCTTACCCGGCGAACTACGGTTCGCTCACGCAGTCACTGGCAGGTGATGGCGATCCGCTGGATGTGATTTTTTACACCCGTGCGCCACTGGCCCCCGGTACGCTGATTAAACTGCGTCCCATCGGCGTGCTGAAAATGGTGGATGGCGGCGAGACCGACGACAAAATCGTGGCGGTTCCGGCCAGTAAAATCGACCCGACTTATGACGATATTAAAACCGTTACCGACCTGCCCAAAATTGAGCAGGATCGACTGGAAGCCTTCTTCCGCGTCTATAAACAGTTGCCTGACGGTCGCAAAAAAGTGGAGCTGAGTGGCTTTAACGACGCCGCCACGGCAAAGCAGGAGATCAAAGGGGCATGGGATGCCTGGAAGGCGAAAAACCCGCAAAAATAAGCGACCCAGCGATGGCCCGCACGGGGCCATCCTGTCGCCAGTTTACTGGCGTACATACATCGGGTAGGTGAAGAGCAATAAATGGCAGATATTCAGCGCGAAATGAAACAGTACTGCTACCCAGAGACGCCCGCTCCACATCCAGGCAAGACCGTAAATTACCCCGGCCAGGCTGGCAAAAATCACCAGCAACATACCGCCTGCGACATGTACGCTACCAAAGATAAGCGCCTGTATCACCAGCGCAACAACCGGGTGCATAAGCCCTGCTAACCGCTGTTGCAAATAGCCGCGAAACAGCGCTTCTTCCGCCAGAGAGACAAAGAACAGATTGGCCAGGGCGAATGGCAATAACCACTGGGGCCAGTGAGGTTCAATTTTTAACCCGCCCAACAGGACAGCCAGCAACAACAAGGCCGGAACGGAAAGAAGCAATACCAGCCATTGCCATAGCGGGCGGTGCGTTGGGATTTCACGGACGAATAGCGTTCTGGTACAGATCAGCAGAACAAACGGCGTTAACGCTTTATCAACATTAAAATAGAGCGTGAAGGGGGCGCTTTGCGGCCCCGCTTTAACCAAATCCAGTACCTTTGGATTGTGAAAACCGGGCATAAGATGGAGCGTCAGCGCAACGGCCAGCACCACCAGCAGACACTCAAGAGTCCGCTGTATCGCAGGGCGTTGCGGGAGAGTGAACCCCGTCATACTGATCGCCGCCAGCAGAATAATGATCCCGGCAGCCCAGAGTTCGATAACACCAAGCCAGCCCGCCCACACGGTGGCGGCAAGCAATAACCCAACGGCGATTTTTTTGTTAAATGACAGAGTCAATAAAGCAAGTGCAAGTAGTATCCACATACTCATCCCGGATGTGTTAATGAGAAAAACGCCTGGGGAGAATAAACCAGGCCGTGCAACGTTGTACGGCCTGGTTTAGATTACGTCAATTGCCTGTTAATACGTGTTATCTCCTCACGCCATTGCGCCTGTAGCTGCGGTTTCTGGTGTTTCGGTTTGCGGGCCAGATCCTCTGCCAGGCGCGTTTCCAGCTCAATAAGCCGTGCCAGCAGGGTATCCTGTTCGTCCGCGACCTCCGTCACGGTGTGTTGCGACCGGGCAGTTGCATTGAGGGTGCCAGCGCTTTCCCGCAATCGCTCATACACGGCTTGCACATCATGCCACTCCTGCAACTCACCGTTTTCCACCAGCCAGAAACGGTTACAGCTTGCGCTGATTAATTGACGATCGTGGCTCACCAGCAGCACACCACCGCTGAACTGTTGCAGCGTGTGCGCCAGCGCTTCTTTACCGGCCATATCCAGATGGTTGGTGGGTTCATCCAGCAACAGCAGGTTAAACCGTGCCAGCGACAGGCCAACAAACAACAACCGCGAACGCTCACCGCCGCTCAGCGTCGCAACGCGCTGCCCATGACGCGCCCATGCAAAACCGGCGCTGATCAGCGCCATTTTGCGATCCTCCGGCGCAGGGGCGAAGGGTTCCAAAGCCTCAAACAGCGTGGCCTCATCCGGCAACTGGTGCAGCGTCTGATCGTAGTAACCGGCCTGCAAACGTGGGTGCAGGCGCAACGTCGCTGGATTTTGCTGGCGGTACGCCTGCCAGATTAACCGCAGCAGCGAGGATTTCCCGCAGCCATTACGCCCGACAATGGCGACCCGATCGCCGCTCTTCAGACGGGCGAGGGGAACGTGAAACAACGCCGGTAAACCCACCGCGGGCGCAACCGGCAACTGTTCCATTTCCAGCAGACGATCCGCCGGTAACGCCTCACCATGCAGCGCAAGCGTCCACCGGCTTCCGGCGGTCAGTTCCGTCTGACTCTCTTTCAGGCGCTCAACCTGTTTTTCCATCTGTTTGGCTTTGCGCGACAGGTCTTCATTGTCATAAACCCGCCCCCATGTCGCCAGCCGTTTGGCGCTGGCGGTAACGCGATCGATCTCCTTTTGCTCCGCTTTATGCCGCAGTGCGTCACTCTCATCCCGATCCTCCAGCGCAAGACGCGCCGCACTACAGGGTAATGCGAAGCAATGCAGCGTATGGTCACGCAGGATCCAGGTGCCGTTGGTCACTGCATCCAGCAGAGAAGCATCGTGTGAGACCATGACAAAACTGCCGGACCAGTTTTGTAAAAACTGCTCCAGCCATAGCAACGTAGGCAGATCAAGGTGGTTACCGGGCTCGTCCAGCAGGAGAAGATCCGGTTCGCGGATTAATGCCCGCGCCAACAACAAGCGGGTATGCTGACCACCGCTCAGCGTCGCCGCTGTCAGGGCAATCTCCTGCGGGCTCAGTCCCATACTGGCCAGTAACGCTTCGCCTCGCCAGCGCTGGCTCTCCCGTTCCGTTTCAGGGATCTGCGCCAGTACCGCCTCCAACAGCGTGACAGGCAGTAACTCAGCGGGGAGATGTTGTTCCACGCGGGCTAACAGACAATGGTGCGCCACCGTCACAGTACCGGAAAGGGGGGACAGCGAACCGTCCAGTACCTTCAACAGCGTGCTTTTACCGCAGCCATTGTCACCAATAAGGCCAAGGCGATCGCCTTTTTTCAGGGTAAAGGAGAGTTCGGAGAATAACGGACCGAAAGCCGTTTCAACACGGATTGATTGTGCAGATAGTAAAGTGCTCATTGCTTACTCAAGAGTTACAGGCATGTGTATGCCTCGTCAAACATCGCTGACGATAACCCGGTAAGCCCAAGGGAAGGGGATTGTGTCTTCGCTCAAGCAGAAGTTATCGCAGCACGATACCGATAACGCTTGAGCAGGTGCGATCACCAAGAGTATGTGAAACATAAAACAGTTCACAATACAGCATAATTAGCCTCCTTTTATATTCAGTAAGTTGATGGGTGAAAGGAGTGTAGCGGGGAAATAAATGATTTGCCAGTGTCGCCGGTACGTACCGCGTGCAAAAGCCGCCTTCACAGCCATCCGCAGATGGCTGTGAAGAGGCAACTGGCGCTAAACGCACCGTCAAACCTGGGTCATTCCGCCATCCACACAGATCTCTGCCCCTGCAATGTAGCTGCTCTCATCGCTCGCCAGAAAGAGCGCTGCGTTGGCCACTTCATCGGGTTTGCCCATTCTGTGTAGCGGGATATTACGGGTTAACGCGTCGCGAACCTCATCAGTGACAGCCGCCATCATCTCGGTGTCAATTGGACCCGGCGCAACAACGTTAATGCGAATACCGCGGCTGGAGAGTTCACGTGTCCAGGTCCGGGCAAATGAACGCAGCGCCGCTTTACTGGCGCCGTAAACACCGTATCCCTCCGTGCCGATCGTATCGGCTATCGAACCGATAAGCACCACGCTCGCACCGGGCTGCAACAGCGGCAGCGCGGCCTGCAAGGCAAACACAGGCGAACGAACATTCAGACCAAATATCTGGTCAAAATGCGCTTCGCTGATTTCCCCGAGGGTGGCGTATTCCGACATTCCGGCATTAATCACCAGTACATCAATGCGACCCGCTTGCGCCTTAACCGTTGCCATAATGCGGGCCAGTTCGCTTTGTTGACTCACATCCGCGCGCAGCGGCATGGAAACGCCTGACAGGGTGCGACTGGCTACCTGGAGCTCCTCATCACGGCGTGAAGTAAACCAGGTTGTTGCCCCTTCACGGGTGAAACGCTGGCTGATTGCCAGGCCAATGCCTTTTGCACCGCCAAGCACCACAGCCACTTTATTGTCTAATCTGCCCATCTGTTCTCTCCGGTTTGAGTGGAAAACAGATGATATAAATTTTATACTTAATATCAATTACGCACTTTGTTTATATCTGATATCGCGGAGTATATCGCTATGGAGAAAATTGACTGTAACAGCCTGAACAATGTGGGAAAAACCCGCTGGGTACTGGAACACATCACCAATAAATGGTCGATTATGATCCTCACGGTACTCTGCACTGAACCTGCCCGCTTTAATGAAATCCGCCGTCGGCTGGATGGCATTACCCACAAAGCGCTGGCGGATGCGCTAAAACGGTTGGAGCGCAATGGACTGGTGCGCCGTGAAGTACTGCCGACTTCGCCGGTGGGCGTGGAGTACAGCATCACACCGCTGGCGCAGACGCTACAACAACCGTTTATGGCACTGAATGATTGGGCACTGGAGTACGGTCCGGCACTGGAGCGAGCGCAGGCGGCCTACGATCTTGTCCATGCCAATGAAGAAACAACAACGGATTAGGTGATCAGCGCGGGCACACCCGGAGCACAGCGACTCCGGGTGGAAAACAGGCGGTTAGATCGAGGTACGGCGATAGCTGCGGTACTTCGGCTCCCAGAAGTTATCATTAATGGCTTGTTCCAGCGCTTCGGCAGAGGTTTTCACCGCCAGGCCTTGTTGCTGTGCCATTTTGCCGACGGCAAACGCAATAGCGCGCGACACTTTCTGAATATCTTTCAGCTCCGGCAACACCAGCCCTTCGCCATTAAGCAGCAACGGCGAGTATTCTGCCAGCGTTTCACTTGCCGCCATCAGCATTTCATCGGTAATGCGTGACGCCCCTGCGGAGATCACCCCCAGACCAATGCCAGGGAAGATATAGGCGTTGTTGCACTGTGCAATTGGGTAGGTTTTCTCTTTCCACTGCACCGGCGCAAACGGGCTACCGGTTGCGACCAACGCCATACCGTCAGTCCAACTGATGATGTCCTGCGGCGTCGCTTCCACACGGGAGGTCGGGTTAGAGAGCGGCATAATAATCGGGCGCGGGCAGTGTTTGTGCATTTCACGGATGATCTCTTCCGTGAACAGCCCGGTCTGACCGGAAACGCCAATCAAAATGTCCGGTTTCACATTGCGCACCACATCCAGCAGGGAGATGGCTTCGCTCTGGGTTTCGCGATCCCAGTTTTGCAGATTTTCACGTTTCTGCACCAGCTTGCTCTGGAACGGCAGCAAGTTTGGCATTTCGTCGGTCAGCAGACCAAAGCGATCCACCATATAGACTTTCTGGCGTGCATCCGCTTCGCTCAGACCTTCGCGCTGGGTCTGCGCAATAATCTGCTCGGCAATCCCGCAGCCAGCGGAACCCGCGCCGAGGAAGACGATTTTCTGCTGGCTCAACTGGCTGCCCGCTGCGCGGCTGGCGGCAATCAGTGTCCCGACAGTCACGGCTGCGGTTCCCTGAATATCATCGTTAAACGAGCAGATTTCGTTGCGGTAGCGATTCAACAGCGGCATGGCGTTTTTCTGCGCAAAATCTTCAAATTGCAGCAGCACATCCGGCCAGCGTTGTTTGACCGCCTGGATAAATTCATCGACAAACGCGTAGTACTCATCCCCCGTAATACGTGGGTGGCGCGAGCCCATATACAGCGGATCGTTAATCAGTTGCTGGTTGTTGGTACCAACGTCCAGCACCACCGGCAGGGTATACGCCGGGCTGATCCCGCCGCAGGAGGTATAAAGCGAGAGCTTACCGATTGGAATGCCCATTCCGCCAATCCCCTGGTCGCCCAGGCCAAGGATGCGCTCGCCGTCGGTGACAACAATCACTTTGATATTGTGGTTGGGGACGTTTTGCAGAATGTCGTCCATGTTGCCGCGATTCTGCCAGGAGATAAACACGCCGCGCGCGCGACGGTAAATGTCCGAAAAACGTTCACAAGCCCAACCGACCGTTGGGGTATAGATCACCGGCATCATCTCTTCGAGATGGTTATCCACCAGGCGATAGAAAAGGGTTTCGTTCGTGTCCTGGATGTTACGCAGGTAAATGTGCTTATCAATATCGGTTTTAAAACCCTGATATTGTAGCCAGGCACGTTCCGCCTGTTCTTCAATCGTTTCAACCACTTCGGGCAACAGACCCAGCAGGTTGAAGCTGCTGCGCTCTTCCATGCTGAAGGCGCTGCCTTTGTTCAGCAGGGGAAACTCCAGCAACACGGGGCCGGCATAGGGGATATACAACGATCGGTTTTTATTATGTTTGGCATTCATCTTACTGCTCCTTTATCAACGATCACTCCGCGTGGCATAGCGTAGCGGGTGGGTACTGCGGCGGGCGCAAGTATAAAGCATCAATACGGTAAATACTTCCTATTCGCGGCATTCGTTGATTGAATTTTTATCAAGCAGAAGAGAAAACAAAACGCCACTCCGAATGGAGTGGCGAGGGTGGAAAACATTAGCCAGCGCGGCGATGACGCCCGGAACGATGGACCACCACCGTTTCTTCGTGGTTGTCTTTGGTCACCACTTTGCGGGTATTAGACACTTTGTAATCCAGTCCCATGATATGACGTGCCTGACGGTTCGATTTCATGCTTACTCCTTAATCCAGTTCAATGTTTCAAGGACAAGCCCGGTAAACTGCGCCGGGCGAAATACAATCTCATCATTGCGCGGTATAAAAAACATACCGGACTGTCATCCTCGGACATCGTGACGCAAAGCGCAAGCGATTGACGACTTTTAAGAACAGTCTCTTATTATTCGTGGCGCAGGTCATAGAATTGAACAATAAACGAACTTGATCACTTGACTGATCAAGTGAACCAAACCTATTTTTGATGGGCATCTTCCATTTGCTTTCAGAGGGTTGCCCGATGGGTTTTATTCGTACGTTGCATGGAGATATTGCCCCCGCCCAGCTGGGTGTGACCTACAGTCACGATCATATCTACTGCATTCCGCCGTATTGGGCAGAGCGTAACGATGAGGATCTGCTGCTGGATTCAGCGGAAGCCTCGGAAAGGGAGCTGGCGGATTTTCGCGCCGCTGGCGGGGACTCTTTCTATGACGCCACCGCGCCGGATTATGGCAGACAGGTCGAGGTTGTTGCCAGAATCGCACAGCGTCAGCACGTACAGATCATTGCTACCGCCGGGTTTAACAAAGGCTTCCTCTGGAGCTGCAAACGCCCTGGTCACAACGACACGTTTGCACAGTGGATTGAACGCTCGCCGTTGGACGCACTGGTGGAGCACGTTGTCCGCGAAGTGACGGACGGCATCGATGGCAGCCAGTACCGGGCTGGCGTGGTGAAATGCGGCACCGGCTATAACATGATTTCGCCACTTGAACGCAAAACGCTGGAAGTGATCGTTCGCGCGCAGCAAATTACCGGCGCGCCGATGCACAGCCATACGGAAATGGGCACCATGGCGCTGGAACAGACGCAGGTGTTTAAAACGCTTGGTCTTGATATGTCCCGTTTGTGCTTTGCACATATGGACCGAAACCCCGATCCCTGGTTACATCGTCAAATCGCCAACACCGGGGCGTACCTCTCTTTTGACGGTATTACCAGGATAAAATATCACCCTGAACATATTCGTACACAGGCCATCCTCGAACTGTGTAAAAGGGGATATCAAAAACAGATCCTGATCGGTGGCGATTTCGCCCGTAAAAGCATGAGCGCCCACTATGGAAAAGGGGGGCTGGGATTGAAGTTTATCCTGGCGGACTGGCGGCCAAGGTTTATAGAAGAAGCGCATGAAGCCGGTTTTGACGGCGAGGCACTGCTGCATGATTTTTTCATTGCTAATCCGGCCCGTTATTTTACCTTCAGCCAGGGTAGCCAATGAAGCTGCAAATGCTGAACGAATCGCAGGCCAGTGCGGCGCTGCGCCGGGCGCAGATAGCCTTACTGCCATTGGGCGCGGTAGAACCGCACGGCGATCATCTGCCGTTGGCAACGGACAATCTGCTGGCAGAGCGTTTTTGCGAACGACTCGATGCAGCCCTTGGCGAAGCATCCGTAATGCTGCCAGTGCTACCGTTTAGCCAGGTCTGGTCGTTACAGGGTCACGCTGGTGCGGTGGATATTGGTAACGATTTACTGAGTCAGCTTTTACAGGCGCTGGCGCGCAATATGGCAGGCTATGGCATTCCGGCGCTGGCGGTCATTAATGCGCATTACGGTAATTTTGACGCCATAAAAAGCGCGGCCAGGGCATTGAAAAAAGAGGGCATTACGCTACTCAGCTACACCTGGGCGGGTATGAATGATTGCGTGCATCGTCTACGGGAATCGAAAGAGGCCAAAGCCGGATATATGCATGCTGATGAGATTGAAACCTCCCTGATGCTGGAACTGGCTCCGGAAGCGGTGCAGATGGCGCAGGCAAGGGCGCACTATCCTGAGTTCCCCCCTAATTTCGCCTGGCAACAGATGCACTGGACGGAGTTTTCCGACTATGCGGTGCTGGGCGATCCGCGTTGCGCCACGGCAGAAAAAGGGGCAGCGCTTGTCCAGCAGGCACTGGACACCACGCTCCACTCTCTTCGTCACTATCTTGCGCAGGTATCCCGATGATTGCACGCCAGGCCATACAACTGGACCATCCCGCAAACACGCCGGAGCAGGCGATTCTGGCAGCAGGCAACGCGCTGCTGGCAAGCGATGCGTGCACTGAACGTTATGTCCAGGCGATGGTGGACAATTTTCATCAATTCGGCCCCTATTTTGTGATAGCGCCAGGTCTGGCAATGCCCCATGCACGGCCAGAACAGGGCGCGCTGACGCCGCAAATCAGTTTTATCCGCCTGCGCCAGCCTGTGGCGTTTGGACACAGTGATAACGATCCCGTCTCGCTGGTGCTGGGGTTATCCGCAACTGGCCAGGATCAGCATATTCAACTTATCCAGCAACTGGTGACATTGCTCAGCAATGAGCATACGTACCACACTTTTCTGCACAGCACGGACGCAGAAGCGATTTTCTCCTGTTTTACGCACAAGAATTAATCACGGAATCACGCACTTCGAGGGCTGATAATGAAAATTCTGACGGTTTGCGGTTTAGGCATGGGCTCCAGCCTGATTTTAAAAATGAACGTCGAAACGGTATTACAAAAAAACGGTATTCAGGCGTCTGTCGAACACATGGATGTCTCTTCCGCCTCTTCGGCGCAGGCCGACCTGGTGATCACCAATAGTGAACTGGTGGACAACCTGCGCCAGCTTTCCTGTCCGGTGGTGGTGGTGAATAACTACATTGATACACAGGAAATCACCCGCGCCTTAGCACAGGCGGGCGTACTGAAAGAGGGTGCCTGATCATGAGTGAATTTATCGATGTGCTGCACTGGATAACCGTCAATATTTTCGGCGAAGCCTCCATTCTTATTGGTTTGATCGTCCTTCTCGGGCTGGTGTTACAGAAAAAACCGTTGGCGGATATCGTCTCCGGCACGCTGAAAGGCATTCTCGGTTTTCTGATTATTGGCGCAGGCGCAGGCATTATTGTCTCCGCCTTGCTGATTTTTCAGCCCATCTGGACCGAAGTGTTCGGTCTCAGTTCAATGAACCTAACGGACATTATGGGGCAGGTGAAATTCAGCGAACGCTACGGCAGCAGCGTAACCATTGCGATTGCAGCGGGTTTTGCCATTAACCTGCTGCTGGCGCGGCTCACCCCGTTCAAATATATCTACCTGACCGGCCATATGATGTTCTGGACGACGATGATCTTTGCCGGGATCATGGTCAACACCAACCCAAACATCTCCGCAGTGCAGTTAACGCTGATGCTGTCGGTGATCATGGGGCTGTACTGGACGCTACAACCTGCGATGGTGCAACCGTGGGTGCGAAAAATCACCGGCAACGACAATGTCGCCCTCGGCCATACATCGGCCTCCGTCGCACTGCTGGGTGCGGTGTTCGGCACGCTCTTCGCTGCCAACAAAATTAACGCTGAAGATATTCAGGTACCGAAAAAACTCGGTTTCCTGCGCGACTCCAACGTGGTCACCGCGTTAACCATGACGCTGTTGTTCTTTGTGGGCACCTTTATTCTGCAAATCAAAGCCACGCCGAAAGCGGCTGAAATCCTCTCCCAGTCGGGGGGGCTCAGTTTTTATATCTACGCCCTGAAACAGTCGCTGATCTTCACCGGCGGCATTGCTGTGGTCTTACTTGGGGTGAGGATGTTTATTGGCGAGATGGTGCCAGCGTTTAACGGCATTGGTTCACGGCTGGTGCCCGGCGCGAAACCGGCGCTTGATTGCCCGATTTTATTCAACTTTGCACCCAACGCGGTGGTGCTTGGCTTCGTTGGTGCCTTTATCGGTTCACTGTTGTGGCTAACGGTGATTGGTCGCTCCACGGGGTATGTGTTTATTCCCAGCATGATTGTTATTTTCTTCCATGCAGGCACGGCGGGGGTGTTTGGCAATATCACCGGCGGCTATAAAGGCGCGCTGCTGGCGGGGTTTGTCACCTCGACTGTGGTGGCGTGGGGGCAATACTTCTGCGTCAGCTTCTTTATCAACGACACCATTCCGGATACCGCGTTGTGGGCGGGTGATAGCGACATGTTTATGCTGGCACCGCTGATCAGCGCGTTAACCCGTTTGCTGACCTTCTGAGGATCTGCGATGAGCGACGCGCTGAACCACTACTATGCACAAATCCACCAGAAATTGCGGGAGCTGGAACAACAACGCGACGTGATTGACCGGGCGGCAGAGATGATGTTCGACACCGTGTGCAACCAGCGCAATCTGTTTGTCTTTGGCGCCAGCCATGCCGGGATCCTGGCGGAGGAGATGAGCTACCGTGCCGGTGGGCTGGCGATCGTTAACCCGCTCTTTAACCCGGCGCTGATGCTTAACGTACGACCATTAACATTGACCAGCGCCGTGGAAAATGTTGAAGGGTTAGGGCGCGTCCTGGTGGAGAGCTCACCGCTACAGGCCGGCGATACGCTGCTTATCCACTCCGTATCGGGGCGCAACGCCATTACTCTGGATGTGGCGATTTGCGCCCGCGAGCGCGGGGTGAATGTAGTGGCGATCACCAGCCTGGATACCGCTGCAAAGGTGACCTCACGCCACTCCAGCGGCAAACTGCTGGCCACGGTGGCAGATGTGACCATTGATAATCTCTGCGAATACGGCGATGCCGCTGTCACCCTACCGGGAATGGCGCAGCGTGTCGCACCGTTGTCCACTATCATGGGGGCAACCATTGCCAACAGCCTGGTGCTGCGCTTATGCGAACGGATGCTGGAAATCGGCCTTACGCCGCCAGTACTGGCCAGTGCAAACATAGACGGTAATCAACAGATAAATCGGGATATACTGGAAAAATACAGGAGCCGGATACACTACCTCTGAAGCGGAGTTGAAGTATGTTTGAGTCTGACGGACTCCCACTTTACCTGAAGATCAAAGAGATTATTCTGCAACGGATTATCTCGTTTACCTATGATGACAGACTGCCCGGTGAACTGCTGCTGGCGGAAGAGTTTCAGGTGGCACGCGGTACGATCAAACAGGCCATCGATGCGCTGGTCAGCATCGGGATGGTGTACCGCGAGCAGGGAAAAGGCACCTTTATTAACCGTGATGCGCTGCTCAAACACTACACCGACCTGCCGGATACGCTGGTCTCGTTTGTTGATCCGCAGCCCGTGCATCTGGAGGTTATTTCTCTCTTTCCTTCCATGGCAGACAGCGTGGTAGCCGAGAAAATGGGGCTAAGCCTTGGCCATCAGGTCGTGCGACTTGAACGGGTAATGATGCAAAACACGCAGGTCGTCGGGCATGTAATCAGCTGGCTCAACGGCCGGATTTATACCGATATCAGCCATATTGATGGCGCGCGTTCGCTGCACGGGCAATTACGCGAAACCTTTGGCTATGCGCCGACACGCGCCCATGAACAATACATGCCGGTGGTGAGCGACAACGCGCTGGCTAAACAGCTCAACGTGGCGGTGGGCAGCCCACTATTACGCATCGAGCGGATTGCCAGTAACCTGGATGATGTGGTGTTTGAATACAGCGTCAGCCATGTGAAAGGGGCGTCGCTATCCCTGCGAGTTGCAACCAGTCAGAGTGCGGGGAATGCGCAATGGAGTTGCGCTGTTTCCTGGTAACAGATCGTCACAAGACCCACGCGGTTACGCCTGAAATGAAAAGGCCTGAGTCCGCTCACATCACGTACCCAGGCCATAAACGCCGCTCAATGTGACTGCCCGGTTTGACAGGGCAGTCCATGTTTTCTGCTTTTACCGGATATTAGTGGATAAGCCCCTGAACACGGGTAATGGCGTTGTCATACACCGTATTGGCTTTTTCATTACGGGCCGCCTGGTAATATCTCAGCGCTTGCTGATAATCACCCGCCGTTTCGTAAATTTTGCCGATGTTATAATTTGCCCCGGCACGAACCGTTGGCGCACCTGCGCCGCTGGCTAATGCCAGCGCTTTACGGTTGGCCCACAGTGCTTCCGCCGTGCGACCGGCTTTCTGATACACCAGCCCCAGGTTGCCGTATGCCTTGCCGTTATCCGCCCACGCGTTGACGGCCGCCGTGAACTGCGCGATCGCCTGATCGTAATCATTTTGCTGGTAAGCCGCTTCTCCCAACAGGTTGAAATTACGCGACGCGCTCATATCCTGTTGTGACCAACCCGCATTGTGCGACGCGGTCCAGGCGTCTGCCAACGCAGGCGAGAGGAGCGTGCCGATGTTCGCGGAGTCGGTCGTCACCCCTTCAATTTTGTTGATATCGACAAAGTCGCCCGATGGGGTGATTTTAAATACCGTCCACAGATTCCCGGTCTGATGCTGCGGAACATAATAGGTTCTCACCAGCGATTCACCGACGTAGACAAACACTTTCGCCTGGCTTTCGGACAAGCGTGTCGTGCCCGGATTTAAGCGATCGGTAAAGTCATGGATAGCGTAGACATAGGACTGACCATTCTGCCGTGCTGTCAGGGTGATGGTTTCAGGACCATAACTGTCTGTATCGTCAACATCCAGATTGCCGTTATCACCCTCTTGATGGTCGAAATAAATATGGTTGCCCGGATAAACAATATGCGAATCCAGATCCTCAGGCTGCGCTCCCCAGGTTAAGACCACACGCATACTGTCCAGCCCGCTCAGTACCGGGCTTAACGCATACGACATGCCGTTACAGGGGCATTTCACCACCAGATTTGAATAACCGTTTTTTTTGACAATCAGCAGCGTGTCGCTGGTATCGGGCAACGCGCTCTCCAGTACGGCCTGTCCCTGTGCGTTCGTCGTCGCCTTGATCGCGCTTTCACCGTTTCGTTGCAGCATAAGCTGTGCATCGGGGATTTTCGCGTCTTTGACCACGGCGCTCAGAATTTCAACCTGGGTTGTGCTGGCCGAACCATAGCCAGACAACAGAAAAAGCGGTACAAGCAGCCATGACTTCATATTACTCTTCATTTAATCCCTTAATATCCTGGCAAATTTATGCCCTGTTACGTTGTCATCATCTCCCCGTCCGGTTATCGGCGACCGGAGGAGGAGGTAAAAAGCTGGCGAACAGTCATACCGCATTCTGCTCACTCAGCCAATTTGAACTATTCGCGCGGATTATACTTACCGCAACACCATGAACAAAATGCATTTTTACGAACCCTGCGTGTGGCAGTGCGCGGTTAATCATGCCCGTCGTGTTTCGCCGCGAACAGATGCGTCATATCGCCGCCCATTCGGGTATTTTGTAGCGGTCTGAGCGCCGTGATGCGCTGGTTTAACGCTGTATCACACCGCTGAAGCTGGCACCAGGCCTCCAGCCAGGCCAGGTTGGTTGTGTGCTGTAAAAAAGCGCGATCCTGCGTTACCCCGGTTTGCTGTGCATAGGGGGCGGGGTCATCCAGCGAAGCAATGATTTTCGCGCCCAGCCGTTGTAATGCCTGGTTGTTTTCTGCCGTCACATCCACACCGTTCGCCCGCGCAAACAGGGCGATCATCACCAACGGCTGTATCGCGTAATTATGATAGGAAAAGGCCCGCTGTCGGCGGCGTAATTCATTGGGTAAAAATCCCTGTGCATCCACTTGCTGCATAGCGGTGCGGTAAATCGCCAGTGACGAGTCAAACAGATCCTGACGTTGGGTGACCACCGCAGTTGACATCAGTGCCCAGGCAGCCCAGTAGCTGTGGTTATTGACTTTATCCAGCGGCAGATCGCGCCATTCACTGGCAGTTAACGTAGCCAACTGGCTCAACCAGCGCGTGACGGTTTCCTGCTGCGCAGCATAAGCGGCAAGCGGGTGCGCCGGTGAGAAAACCAGTTGTAACCACGCCGAGGAGAAACTTGCCAGTGCCCATTTGCGCAGAGACTTGCCGGTATGATTCGCCGCTGCACCAGTTAATGCACCTGCGTTAGCCCACGCGCTAAGTGTGTTAACAACACAGGCGACATAACGCGGATCGCCGCTGCGTGCCCAGGCGATCACCTGCTTACTGACCAGACTCTCCATGGCAGTAATGTTTTGGGTTTGATCACGAAACGCAGCTTCAGCCTGCGGGTTAAGCGTGGCACGGGCGCTGTCGGAGCCTTCGTATTTACTGCGGAAATCGAGCGTGCCGGTAAACGGCGTGGGAACGGCAGGGCAGTTGACCGTTTTTGCTGCATCAACCCGATGCGCGGGCGGCTGCATAAAACCGGAAGGGGGGTGTAAACTGTCGGCAGCATGGGCCGCCACCGACAGGACAAACGACAAAAGAAACATCAGGACTGCTTTGCAGGGAACCATGCTGCGCCTCTTTTCCGCAACGGAGTCCGTGACTATAGCAGGGATCAGTTACCGCCAAAAACATGTACCGCGCGATGCAGACGGGCGGCGCGTTCAGAGAGATCTTCAGCGGCGCTGGTCACCTGTTCCACCATCCCGGTGTTGTTGTGCGTCATTGTGCCGATGCGGGAAACCGACTGGTTAATCAACTCCAGTGCCTGCGTTTGTTCATGCGTAGCAACGCCAATCTCTTTGATCATGGTCGACATATTAATCACGCTGTCAATCATGGCTGTCAGGTGCGTTTCCGTCTTCTCAACCATTTCCACGCCGCTTTTCACATTCGCCACGTTATGCTCGATCAACGACTGAATTTCCCGCGCGGCGGAAGCGGAGTGCTGCGCCAGATTGCGCACTTCGGCGGCCACGACGGCAAAACCACGACCGGATTCCCCCGCACGCGCCGCTTCTACTGCCGCGTTCAGTGCCAGGATATTGGTCTGGAAGGCAATACTGTCAATCACACCAATGATGTCGACGATTTTATTGTTGTCCGCAGAGACAGCCTGCATCATGGCGATGGTTTTCTTCATCACGTCGCCGCTATTCATGGCACTGGCGCTGGTTTCATCGGCACGGGCCATCGCATCGGACGCCGTTTCCGCCGTTTGCCGCACCGCGCTGGCGATCTCTTCCACCGCCGCCGCAGTTTGATGCAAGTCAGCGGAGGTTTCTTCTGTGCGTTTTTGCAAGGACTCGCCTTCGCTGGTAATGCGCCCGCTAATGGTACGAATACCGTTAATCTGTGCGGAAACATCCCCAACCAGCGAGCTGAGATTTAACCCGGATTGGTTAACCAGTCGCATCAACAAACCAATTTCATCCACGCGGTTAAAATGCCGGTAGTCGGCTTTACGCCCGGAAACCACTTTCTGCATTTGCGACAAAACTATTTTCAGCGGGCGAGATATTTGGCTCTGCAAAAAAACGGAAAGCAGTCCGAGGATAATAATTGATGCACCCGCTTTGGTCGCAGCATTCAAGTCCGTATATTGTAATGCGACCAGAAGAGCAGCCGTAATTATGGTACCGAAATTGATACGTTTTGAAACATTGATGCGCTGAAAAAGAGATAAAAAAGAAAATAAACCACGGCGTACCACCAGCCCTTTATAGAAACGATACCCTTTAAGTTTATTCTCATTAACTTGTTGATAGAGTGCCGAACTGGCATCCACTTCTGCACGTTCAGGAATATTACGCACAGAGATATAACCGGTTAACTGCCCCTGCTGATAAATAGGGGTAACGTTGGCACGAACCCAGTAGTGGTCGCCGTTCTGGCGACGGTTCTTCACCATCCCGGTCCAGCTGTCGCCCTGTTGAATAGTAAACCACATATCGCCAAATGCCGCAGGGGGCATATCCGGGTGGCGAATAATATTATGTGCCGCCCCCATTAATTGATCTTCATTAAATCCGCTGGCGTCAATAAATGCCGTATTGGCATAAGTAATATGGCTGTGCGTATCGGTTGTCGACAGCAACGTCGTACCGTCGTTAAGCAAAAACTCTTTTTGTGTAACGTGAGTGTTACGCTTCATGAAAAAAACTCCACGATGGACCGCAATCAATGAGTTTTGCTGACGCGGTAATACGTGTGATTAATTTACCGGCCAGTGACTGTTGTTCGTTATTACCTGTGCATTTTCTACGAACTTATCGGCAACGGAAAGTAGCAACATTAAATATTTTTTTAGTCATGCTTACGCCTTAACTTTTAAATATTGTTATGATTTTGCGACAAAAAAAAGACTGATTAAAATCTTCGGCGAGATAAGTAAATCCTTAAGCTAAATTATCAGCCAGACATCCGATAAAGCATGAAAAATAATCGCAGAACAAACAGAAATGTTAACAGGAAAAATAGCTGTATTTACATTAAAACACTATTTCAAAGCCCACAATGCCGTGCAACTTGCTGCTCAGTAATACAGCAATACTTAAATCGTATGACAACAGAGCGGATAAAGACATGATAATTTACAGGGTTAATAAGAAGGGTATCGCTTATTTTTACGGCGGTCACCGGCGGCGGAATATCCGCCGCCGGGAGATTAATGGCTGAGGATTTGATCGAGGAACTGGCGGGTACGCGGATGCGCCGGTTGTGTAAAGAACGTTTCTGGCGCAGCAGACTCGACAATGCGACCCTCCGCCATCAGGATCACATTGTCCGCCACGGTACGCGCAAAACCCATCTCGTGCGTCACCACAATCATGGTCATGCCGCTCTCCGCCAGATCAAGCATCACATCCAGCACCTCTTTGATCATTTCCGGATCGAGCGCCGAGGTCGGCTCATCAAACAGCATGATTTCCGGCTGCATACACAGGGCGCGGGCAATCGCCACACGCTGCTGTTGCCCACCAGACAATTGCAGTGGAAACTTATGCGCCTGGTTGGCTATGTGCACCTTTTCCAGATAGTGCATCGCCAGTTCTGTCGCCTGCGTTCGCGTCATCTTGCGCACCAGCGTCGGCCCGATAATCAGGTTATCCAGCACGCTTAAATGCGGGAACAGATTAAACTGCTGGAACAGCATGCCAATGCTCAAACGGATCCGGCTGATGTTGCGCACGTTGTCATTCATTTCGATGCCGTTCACCAGAATCTGCCCCTTCTGATGCTCTTCAAGACGGTTAATACAACGGATAAGCGTCGATTTACCGGAACCGGACGGGCCGCAGATCACCACACGTTCGCCTTTTTTCACGCTCAGCGACACCTCGTCCAGCACCTGGAATTTCCCGTACCATTTGCTGACCGATTTCATCTCAATTATCGCATCGCGCGATGTTATGTCCTGCATCAGGAGACTCCTTCAGGGTTACGGCGGGCATCAATACGTCCTTCCACCCACATCGCATAGCGAGAGAGCAAAAAGCCGAATAATAAATACAACGAGGCAATAAACACATATGACTCGATATAGTAGCGACGCCACTGCGGATCCTGCATCACCGCGCTGGTGGCCGTCAGCACATCAAACAGACCAATAATGATCACAAACGAGGTATTTTTCATCGCGGCGATAATATGGTTGGTCACCGCGGGCAGGCAGATACGCAAAGCCTGCGGCAGAATGATTTTGGTGGTGGTGTGCCAGTAACCGAGGTTCAGCACTGCCGCCGCTTCATACTGACCACGAGGGACCGATTGCAAACCGCCGCGGATCACTTCCGCCTGGTAACAGGCAAAGAACAACGCAATACCAATGATAATGCGCAGCAGTTTATTGACTTCCATATCCGCCGGTAAAAACAGCGGAAAAACATTCACCGCCACAAACAGGATGGTGATCAGCGGCACGCCGCGCAGCCCTTCAATAAATACCACCGACAAGCCGCGCAAGAAGGGCAACGGTGAGCGCCGCCCAAGTGCCAGCATCACAGAGACGGGCATACCAATAATCACCGTGCCGGAAAAAAGCAGTAGCGTCAGCGGCAGGCCGCCCCAGTCCGCAGAGGGCACCGGTTTCAGACCGAATACGCCACCGCTCATCAGTGCCGACATTGTCGCCAGCGCGATGAGCCACAACGGCCATAACAGGCGCGAATGCCAGCAGGCGGGGGAAAGCGACACGCCAACAGTAATAAACCACACCAGCATTGCCAGCGCCGCACGCCACTGTTCATCATAGGGATACAGGCCGAACAGAATAGGGCGATACTTCTCGCCAATCACCGCCCAGCATGCGCCAGTCGCCGCCCGACATTGCTCCACATTACCGCTCAGCCCGACAGCGTTAATGACGCCCCAGCGCAGCAATGATGTTCCCACCATCAGGATCACTGTCAGCAGCAGAAGTGTCAGTACCGTTTGCAAAATGCTGCTGAAAAGATGACGTCGCAGCCAGAAAAGCACAGGGTTTTGCATCACGGTTCCTTAGCGCTCTTTAATGGCGACGTAACGGTTAAACAGGTTCATCAACAGGGACGTCGCGCCGCTGATAATCAGATATACCCCCATCATAATGGCGATCGCTTCCAGCGCCTGACCGGTCTGGTTCATTAGCGTATTACTGATATTCGCCAGCTCCGGGTATCCCACCACAACGGCGATGGAGCTGTTTTTCGCCAGGCTGACATACTGGCTGGCCAGCGGCGGCACCATCACCCGCATCGCCTGCGGAAGGATCACATGGCGCATCACATGCCACGGGGAAAAGGAGAGTGCCCGCGCCGCCTCAAGCTGCCCTTTGGGCACCGATTGAATACCCGCGCGAACGATTTCGGCAATAAACGCCGACGAGTAAAGGGCAATACCCAACAGCAGCGCAGTGAATTCCGGGCTGATGGTAAAACCACCTTTAAAGTTGAAACCGCGGAGTTCCGGGCGATTCAGCTCGTGCGGCGCACCAGCAAGCACCCACACCAGCAACGGCAGGCCGATAATCAGCGCAGCCCGCAGACGAGCCACCGGCACCATTTTGCCGTGGTGCTCACGCCAGCGACGCGCGACGCGTGCAAGCAGCACGCTCATGACACAGGCCGCCAGCAGCGCGATAAAGGCCCATCCCCAACCGCTGTGAGCCGCCGGGACGGCAAAGGTCAACCCACGGTTGGTTAAAAAACCCATGCCGGGCAGAATGATCGCCTCACGCGGCGAGGGCAGGTTACGGATCACCACCGACCAGAAGATCACCTGCAAAATAACCGGTACGTTTCGCAACAGCTCTACGTAGCCGACACATACTTTCATCAGCAACCAGTTTTTCGACACCCGCCCGATGCCAACAATAAAACCGAGCACGGTGGCAAGCACAATGCCACACACGGTGACGTACAGCGTATTGAGTAACCCCACGGCCAGCGCGCGGGTGTAGCTGTCGCGTGGCGTGTAGTCGATAAGTTTCTCGCCAATAGCAAATTGCGCACGCTGATGCAGGAAGCCAAAGCCGGTGGCAATACGCTGCGCGCGCAGGTTATCCACCACATTGCTGTAAAGCCAGTAGCTAAACCCTAAAAGCAGCGCTGCCAGCAAAAACTGGTAGCACCAGCTACGCACGGTTTTGCTGCCAAAAAAGGTGAAAAGGCGAAACACGGTGGACTGCCGGGTCGTGTCAGACGCAAGGGCAAGCGCACCGGAGTTGTCAGTCTGTTTCATCATTAAACATCAAGGTTATTACGGGAGTGGAGAAAGGTCACCCCACCGTCTGGGGTGACCCGGCGATTAACGGATCGGTAGACCGTAAAGCAAACCACCTTTGGTCCACAGATTGTTTAAATCGCGATCCAGCGGTTCAGTGCTCTGCGGGCCGAAATGACGATTGTAAATGTCGCCATAGTTGCCCACCTGTTTGACAATGTTGTACACCCATTTATCATCCAGACCGAGTTTCTGCCCAAAGCCGCCAGTCACGCCAAGCAGGCCCTGTACATCCGGGTCGGTGGATTTCAGTTCAGCGTCGACGTTGCTCTGGTTGACGTTCATCTCTTCGGCGTTAAACGTGGCGTAAACAACCCATTTCACAATGTCAAACCACTGGTCATCGCCTTTGCGCACTGCCATGGCCAGTGGCTCTTTCGAGTAGATGCCCGGCAGGATGATATGGTCGTCCGGTTTTTCCGCATCAAAAGTTTTGATGCCCGGCAACGCGACTTTGTCACGGGCAATCACATCGCAACGCCCGGCAAGGTAAGCCGCAACATACTCTTTATTATTCTCGATCACCACCGGCGTGTAGTGCAGGTTACGCGACGAGAAAATCTGCGCCACATTCTGCTCGGTGCTGCTGCCCGGCGTGATGCACACCGTTGCGCCGTCAAGATCTTCTACCTTTTTCACGCCGCTGTTGGCACGCACCATAAAACCAGTGCCGGTGTAGAAGTTAGGCGGAGCGAAGTTCAGCCCCAGCGACACATCGCGCGTCAGTGAAGCGGTAACATTACGTGATAACACATCGACTTCGCCTGACTGGATCGCCGCAAAACGCTGGGCGGTAGAGAGCGGGGTGAAGCGCACTTTGGATGCATCGCCAAATACCGCCGCCGCCAGTGCGCGGCAGAAGTCCACATCCAGACCTTCCCATTGGCCTTTGCTGTCAATCGAAGCAAAACCGTGGCGGGCAGGGTGAACGCCGCACACCAGTTCGCCGCGCGCTTTAATTTTCTTCAGCGTGTCGCCATTTGTGACGGGCGCATTTTCTGCTTGCGCAGGGAAAATAAAACTCCCCAGCGTCAGCAACAATACCGACGCCGCAAGGTGGGTTTTCTTCAGCATGGCTATTCCTTTTTAAAGGGTTGTTGTCAGATTAACTAACTGTATTTATTTATTTTTAAATAACACATCCGTTTGTATACCTATGTTCTTCACCTATAACGCATTTGGCAAAGAACGAATTCAGTAAAGCATATATGCCAAAGAAGTAAGGAATTATTTCACCCATCCTTCTATACCCTGCCACAGCAGTTGCGCACTAAGCAGGATCATCGTCACACGAAACAGCACGCGGAACAGTTTTTCGGGCAAATTATCCAGCACCCGGGTCCCCAGCCAGGTACCGAGCGCGCCGCTGATAATCATCGCCGCCAGCACCGGCAACCAGTTGGCCCAGGCAAACCCCATCAACCCAAAGGCCAGGATCTTCAACCCGTGCTGCAACACCATACAGGTGGCATGGGTGGCGATCAGCGGCTGGCGTTTCAGTCCTTGCGAACTGATAAGACCGGCGACCATTGGCCCTGTGGCACCCACAATCATCGTGCCAAGGCTGCTGAGTCCGCCGCCGATGATAAAGAACGGGCGACTCAATGGTTTTTGCTCCCCGCGTTTACGCAGCACCGACCAGAGAATAAACATCCCCAACGCAATACGGGCAAGACTGTCCGGAATGATTGCGGCCACCGGTGCGCCCACGGCAATACCTACCGCGCTGCCGAGCAGAAACCACAACACCAGCGGCCACACTACGTGCATACGCTGGATCAGCGTACGGCTCAGGTTCGAGCCCATTTGCACCATGCCGTGAACCGGCATCAGACTGCTGACCGGCATGCCCAGCCCCATTACCGCCAGCAGGGCCGTGCCACCACCGAGCCCCATTGCCGCCGTCAGCGCCGAGGTAAGAAAACTGCAAAACACCATTACGCCTGCAAACAGGGGCGATATTTCAGGGGGGATCCAGGTGATGGTCATTCGGGCATCCGGTTAGCGGTAATCATCCTGCAACAGGCGCTGATACAGCGCCTGCGCACCTTCCGCAGACAATACGCGACTGGCGCAGTCGAGGAATTTCTGTTCAATCAGGTTGTCAGGCAACGGAATTGCCGGGCTGGATCCCCGCGCACCCGCCACACGCTGGCTGAATTGTCGGCCATCGGTGGTGGTCAGTGTCACAAACGCGCTATGTGTGATCTCTTCGCTGTGTTTCTCCAGCGTGACCTTGTGCATCAGGGCTTGCGTTGTCGGGTCGAAGAAGCGCGTATCGTCAATAAAATCATCCAGCGTCAGCGTGCCGGTGACAAACGCGCGCGCCACGCAATAATGCAGACTGAACTTCCCGGCGAGCGGGTTTTCCGGCAGGGGAATATTGATGTGCGGAAAACGAATCGGGTGAACCTTGATATCAATGCGTTCAATCGCCTCCGGTGAAAGCCCGGTCTCTTCGCGCAGCGCCAGGATGCCATCCAGCGGCGACAAAATCGCATAGCAGCAGGGGAAGTATTTGTAGTTGTTGCTTTTCACCGTATCAAGAATAAAGGGGGTGGCTTCCCAGCGTTCCGTTAGCGGCAGGGGATCGACATTTGCCTCGCCGTTATAAACGTGAAAATACCCCTGATGATGTTCAAACGCCGTCGCGCCAGCGCTGAATCCCTCTTTCGCCAGTTTGCACGCCATCACGGCACTGCGTGCTGCCTGGCCCACGGCTAACGCTTTGGTTTCGCTACCGAAGTTCGACTTGATCCCCGATGCCAGCGACGCCGTCATCGCCAGCGCAGTGGCCGTTTGTTGTTGATTGAGATCCAGCAATACTGCACAAGCGGCGACACCGGCGAAAACACCCACGGTGGTGGTCGGGTGCCAGCCGTGACGATACTGGAACGGGCTAACCGCTTTTCCCATGCGCACGGCAGTTTCATAACCCGTGATATACGCGCGCAACAGTGCTTCGCCATGGCGACCCTGTTCATCTGCCAGCGCCAGCAGCGCAGGCAGTACGGCCACAGAAATATGCCCGTGCAACCATGAGTTGGAATCATCAAAATCAAGCAAGTGTGAGGAAACGCCGTTTAACAGGGCGGCATCCAGCGCGTTCAGTTTCAGGTCAGTGCCGAAGACGCGGCTGTTGCCGCTTGCGGCAGACGGCACAATGACGGACCGCAGTTTACTGGCGCCATCCTGTACGCCGCCAGCCAGCGTAACGCCGAGAGTATCAATAATGGCGGTACGCGCATTGCTGTATGCAGCCTGCGGAAACGCCTGCCGGGAGAACGCCAGTAAATTACCGGCAAGTTGTCGGGCAATGGTCATCTAACAGAGTTCCTGTGCAAAAAAAGAATCAGCGATCGCCCGCAAGCAGTTCCGTCATGCGGGCCAGTGAGCCTGGGCGCTCGAAATGGCAGGCCGCATCGTAGAGATCTGCGCTACGCACCGCACCGAGAACCGGAATAGTGAGGGCGTCAAACTTGGCGCGTAACTCTTCATCGCTCAGTGGGTTTTGCGCGTGGCCGCGATAGACATCAGTATGGGCGTGAAGCACCTCGCCGTCATCCAGCCAGACATCGATAAAAGCCGAACTGGCGGACTGACCGTCAACGGCTTCTACCTGCAGCAAAGGCAGCAGGGCGCGCGGTTGCGGATCGTCCACGGTTGCCTGCGTGAAATCAGTGTCCGTCAAATTGTAACCACTTAAAGCAAGGGTAATACAATGAGGGATACTGAATTTGCTCTCCAGCGGAGTACGCGGTTCCATAATCCCGGCATTGACCATCCCCATTGGGTGCACTTTGGCGCTAATACGGGTAATTTTCCGCCCTTGCAGTTGCGGGTAAATTTTTCGCGCAGTTTCAATCGACGCATGTGTGCCGCGGCAGCTGGCGTAAAGCTTGTAACCGTTGGTCAGCAGTTCCCAACTCTCGCCAAAGTCCAGCGGCGGTATTTCCGCGCTGCCATCCTGAATAAAGATTTTGACCCAACCGTCCGCTTCATAAAAATGGTGCGCGCCAACGAAGTTTTCTGCCGCCAGTTGCGCCGCCATAATGCCATCCATCGCTGCTTTACCGGCATGGAAAGGCTTGCCGTGCGTCCCGGAGGATTTTTGCAGCCCACCCATCATGGTCGCCGCAGCCCCAAGCGCATTGCGAATCTGCTCTTCAGAAAGTTGTAAAATAGCGGCAGCAACCGCCGCTGCACCGGCGCGTCCAACTACCGACGTGGGGTGGAATCCCCGGCGTTGTAGATTGCGTCCGACGCCGGGTACCCAACCGCCGCCCAGTTTTGCCATCACTTCAAAGCCGGTAATAAACGCGAGCAGCACTCTCTCTTCTTCGACCGGATACGCCTGCGCCATCGCCAGGGCGGTAGACCAGCACGGTCCGCCCGGGTGTCCGGCACCGGCAGGGTGTGTATCGTCGTAATCCGCCGCATGTGCCATGGTGGCATTCACCAGCGCGGCAAGAGCAGGAGTTGTCGTTCCCGAAAGGAACATGCGCGCATCACCAACGGCGTTCCAGTTTTTTGCCACCTGGCGAACCGCGGTTACGGCATCGTCATTAACCGCGCCAATCGCTACGCCGAGATAATCAATCAGGGCGCGTTTTGCTTCATGTCGAACGGCGGGGGGAATAGTGAATTGATGAGCCTGGTGAATAAACTGGCTGAGCTGTTCTCCACGGGTTAATGCAGCGTCACTTTTTTTAGTCATCGTGAAACAAAGATCCCTGGTGTTGACCTATAAATATAAAAGCAGAAACTCTCTTTGTGTTTATTTGAATTCATTTGTATACAATGAATGTAAAATAAACATAGCAGCCATTCCGTAAACGTCAAAAGATGTTTTTTAGATAAGCAAAGAATAAAAAAAGCATAGACGTCATCTATCCTGTGGCAAGATGTCCGACGGCAGGGTGCCAGCCTTTATCAGGGTCATCACACAGACAAACGGAGCTTAAACGTGAAATCGACGGGTCGCGACACAGGCTTAACGCCTTTTGAAATCTTGCTTTCCGCCATTGAAGCGGGGGATCTGCAACCAGGGGAACGTTTGCAGGAAACACGACTGGCAGAACAGTTTGGTATTAGCCGTACACCTATCCGTGAAGCCCTTCACCGGCTGGAGACTCTCGGGCTTGCCGAGCCTGGCCCGCAGCGTGGGTTGATTATTGCCCACATCGGTTATGAGCGGCTGCGCCAGCTGTTTGACGTTCGCGAAGGTCTGGAGCGTCTGGCGATGGATCTGGCGGTCACAGCCGCCTCCAGCGAAGAGATTGCACTGTTGCAGGAGATGGTGGATATCGAAGCCACACTGACCGACAGTAAAGCGCTACACGATCATAACCGTATGTTCCACCGTCAGATTTATCGCGCAACGCACAACCCCTATCTGAATGAAATGCTGGATAACTTGCGTATTCACCTGTCGCTGTTGCGCAACACCACCTATGAATTGCCGGAGCGTACTCTTGAAGCCAAACGTGAACACCAGGCCATTGTCGATGCGCTGATCCGTCGCGACCGCGCAGCGGCCCAGGATGCTGCCAGTCAGCATATTCGCAATGGCTATCGCGCACGGCTCACTATTTTAAGCCAACGAGAACGCTAAAAGAATGGCCCTTAATTGGCCGACGAGATTTTAACATTCTTGCTAGACTGGCGTGATGGCAGCATCTATGTAGATTTTGTGTGGGCATTTTGAGGGCAGCATTTCGTGTTAGCGACTTTGATTTACCGTAGCCGACTGAATCGAACATTAGATCCCTCTCAACTGACTAACCTTGTCGAGCGAGCAAGCCTGCGAAATTCACAATTGCAGGTAACGGGCATCTTACTGTTCGACGGCGATCATTTTTTGCAGGTTCTTGAAGGACCGCTGGCGTCTGTCAACGCTGTTTTTGAACGAATCAAACGGGATCATCGCCACGGTAATGTGGTGGAGCTCTTACGCGATTTTGCACCTCGTCGTCGCTTTGTCGATCGCGGCATGACGCTGTTTGATTTACGCGTAATGAAGCCGGCAGCAGCACTGCGCGCTATTCTGCGGTTTGGCACGTTGCGCTACCAGTTGGCCAGTATCGACCGCGTATACAAATTTATCCGTAATTTTATCGCTTCGCAGAATAACAATGATCGGGTACGCAGTACGTCGCCGGAGCACTGGTGCTTTGTCTGTAAGACGCCGCCGTTCACGCACACCAACGCGCCGGTCTTCACCGAACAACCCTGCCAGTTTGCCTTTCAGCCCATCATCGAGCCACTGCGCGGGAATATTTCCTCTATCGAAGCGTTGATCCGCGGCCCAAACGGCGGCAGTCCGCTGGAGTATTTCTCCAGCATCCCGTCGGACAAACTGCATGAAGCCGATCTGGCGTCCAAAGCCTGGGCGCTGGCGATGGCCAGCCGTATGGGGATCGGCAATCATAAGGTGGCGATAAACCTGTTACCCATGTCGCTGGTCAAAATCCCCGGTGCAGTGGATATTTTGCTCAGTCATATTACGCGTAACAATCTCAATCCCGGGCAGATTATCGTTGAGGTAACGGAAGACGAAGTGATCTCGGGGTATGAAGAGTTTACCTGGGCTATTCGCCAGCTTCGCGCCGCCGGTATTGGCCTCGCCATTGATGACTTCGGTTCCGGTTTCGCCGGGCTATCGCTACTGGCGAAGTTCCAGCCGGACAAACTGAAAATCGACCGCACGATCGTGACCGATATCCATCTGCATGGCCCGAAACAGGCGATTGTCAAAGCCATCATTGATTGCTGTGCAGAACTGCAAATCACGGTGGTAGCAGAAGGGGTCGAAAAAGTGGAAGAGTGGTGCTGGCTGGAGGCAGTCGGCATTGAACGTTTCCAGGGCTTCCTGTTCGCCCGCCCGGTGCTCAATGGTATCTCGCCCATTAACTGGCCGCACAGAATCTCACGCTAAACAACGTTATATGCCCGTGTTGCCCGCTCTGACTTCCCCTGTGTAAAAGCAGGGGCCAACTCCCGCTTAACGCCTGTTCGGTGCGAATGACGCGCTTATTTGGCTTATAAATCATCGTGCTTCTATGCTTAACAGAATAACAGTGGATGTGGCTTTGGAGGGATAATGAAATTCAGGAAAAATGTTGCGCGTGCACTCGCGCTCAACTCATCTCTTGGCCGCAGTATCACTTTTTTTATGGCAGGGCTGCTGTTAGCTGGCATTGTCACCTGTGTCTGGACGCTGACGCGATCGTGGGACAAGACCGTGCAGGACGCGGAGCGTAGCGCCATTAATCTCTCTGTCTCGCAGTCACGCCAGGCAGAAGACACTTTTTTGCAGGCGGAGCTGGTCCTGCGTGAAGTGCGCCGCAATATTCCGCAGGAAGGTCTGGCGTCGATCACCATTCCTCCCTTTAACACCTATCTGGCCGAACTGAAAGATCGGGTTCCGCAGTTGCATGGCGTGATGGTTTTTGACGCGCAGGGGATAATGCTGGCCACATCGCTCGACAAACGCCCGCTGATGACTAACTACAGCGATCGTGAATACTTTATTTATCATCGCCACAACAATCACGGCAGTCTGCACATTGGACATGTGATCCGCAGCCGCTCCACCGGGGACATGGTGATCCCGGTATCGTTACGTATCAACGATGCGGCCGGCGGTTTTGAGGGCGTATTGCTGGCCACGGTAAAAGTGGAGTATTTCCGCCATTTCTATGGCTATTTCGAGCTTCAGGATCGCGACCTGCTGGCGTTATTAACCACTGACGGCACGACCTTATATGTGCGTCCGTATGGTGATGAGACCATCAACCAAAACCTCTCCTCCAGCCCCTTGTTCACGCGCGAATTGTCGCAAAAAGATCGCGGCCACGGCACCTGGGTGTCCACGCTGGATAACATAGAGCGTATTTATGGTTTTGCCCGCTCGGAGCGCTACCCGCTGGTGGTTGCCGCAGGCTACGATAAATCCGCCTTGTGGAATAGCTGGTTACGCGGCAGCCTGCCGGATATCGTTTTAAACGCCATGCTGCTGCTCGGCACGCTGCTTATGGGCGCGATCATTTTCCGCCAGGTCCGACTTAACGTACGAAATCAGACGCAACTGGCGACGCTGCGGGATGAGCTGACCAGCATTAACCACACGCTGCAACTGATGGCGCTGGCCGATGGTCTGACCGGGCTTGCCAACCGCCGCCAGTTCGATCTGTTCTTGTCGCAGAGCCTCAAAAACTCAGCGCAAACGCAAAAACCGGTGTCACTCATCATGATCGATATCGACTACTTCAAACGCTATAACGATTTTTACGGCCACGTTGCCGGAGATAACTGTTTACGGCTGGTGGGCGATATTCTGCAAAAACTGCAACTGAACAAGAACGACCTGATTGCCCGTTATGGCGGTGAAGAGTTTGCCATCATCCTGCCGGATACCGGGCCTGAAGCAGCGCTGTTTGTTGCACGACGCGCCGTCAGTATGGTAAGAGGGGCGAAAATCCCGCACTCACAGGCAGGCGGGCAGCACGCAGTAGTAACCATTAGCGCAGGGTGTTACAGCGTGATTGCCGATGCTGATTTTGATGACGCCATTCGCCTGAAGGAGGGCGCAGATAAAGCGCTTTATCAGGCGAAGATAGAAGGGCGTGACCGTGCGATGGCGACCAGCGATAGCTAAACCGTCAGATCGCGGGTCAGATAGTGGCGCTGCATTCCCGGTTGCGGGAAGTCCGGCAGCGTCATTTTCAGCACATACCCTAATTTTTGATAAAACGGCAAGGCCTGAAAACTGAACGTATCCACCAGCGCATGGCGGCACCCCATCGCCAGCGCCTCTTTCGCCGTACGCTGCATCAGCTCACGTCCCAGTCCGGAACCACGCCGATCTTCATGCACCCACACATAGTGAATATTCAGCCATTCGCCTTCCTGTCGGGCAATCACACCACCTTGCATCACATCGTGCTCATCACGTGAATAGACCGCCAGATGCCCCCACAAACTGACATCAATAAACTGCTTATTGTAACGTCTTAGCCCCGTGAACAGTTCTTCCTGATCCTGTGCAGTGATGTCGTGCTTCACAATGAAATCCATGCGATTTTCCTTTCAAACGTTAAGTCCCGACATCGTAATAAAAAAAAGCCCGATAACGCTACGACTATCGGGCCTTCGGCAGGCGACATACATCAACAGGCTTACAGTTTCTTCAGAAACGCCAGCAAATCATCGTTTAACTGGTCCTGGTGGGTTACCGCAAAACCGTGCGGACCGTTGTCATACACTTTCAGCTCCGCCCCGGCGATCAACTCAGCCGACAGTTTGCCCGTTGCTTCAAACGGCACGATCTGGTCATTGCTGCCATGAATCACCAGAGTGGGCACATCCACTTTCGCCACATCCGGACGGAAGTCGGTTTCAGAAAAGGCAGTGACGCAGTCCAGCGTGCCTTTTAGCGATGCCAGCAGGGCAATATTCAGCGTTTGCGTCAGCACGCCCTCAGAAACCTTCTGCCCGGCGTTCAGACCGTAAAACGGGGTGGCAAAATCACTGATAAACTGTGCGCGATCTTTACGCAAACCCGCCTGGATACCGTCAAATACGCTTTTGTCCACACCCTGCGGATGATCGGCAGTTTTACCGAAAATCGGCGTCACCGCCCCCAGCAACACCAGGCCCGCAACGCGTGCGCTACCGTAACGGCCGATATAACGGGTCACATCGCCGCCGCCCATTGAGAAGCCCACCAGGGTTACCTCATTGAGATCAAGCGTCGTGATCAGATCGTTAATGTCCGATGCGAAGGTATCGTAGTTATAGCCGTTCCACGGTTGATCGGAACGCCCAAAACCACGGCGGTCAAACGCAATAACACGGTAACCACGCTCGGCGAGGAAATTGAGCTGGCTGTCCCACATATCACCATCCAGCGGCCAACCATGGCTGAACAGCACCGGCTTACCCGTCCCCCAGTCTTTGTAATAAATCTGAGTACCATCCTGCGTCTTAAATGTGCTCATCTGCTTACCTCATCGTTAAGTAGTGGGTGATTGCCATAAACTTACCGCTCACCGGGCGCTATCAGATACCGCATAACCGGCGAGACGCCGCCCCGGTGGAACGCCAGCACGCGCTCCTGAATCAAACGGTCATTGACCGTATGACGCTCATGCTGGCGCAAATGCTCAATCCACGATCCCATCAACCAGGTTTCCACGAACACCCCAGGCTGACGGATATCCTCGTACACTGCCCACCCCATCGCGCCAGTGCGTCGCCGCACACGCCGCATCTCCTGGATGGCCAGCATAAAGTGTTGTGCTTCCTGCAGTTCAATCTGGTATTCACAACTCACCAGCACCGGCCCGCGTTCATGAGCCACGGTCATCTCAACTAAGCCGTCCGGCGGCCCGATAAGATCGAGATTCAGTGCGGCATCTTTTTCCAGCCGCCAGCGTAAAACTGTAGCAGCCCCCAGCAACATTCCCACTGTCGCCGCACACAGCGACCATGAAATGCCATACGTCGAGGCCAGTTTTCCCCAAAGGGCGCTGCCCAGCGTCATCGAACCGAAAAATACCGTCAGATAGACCGCCAGCGCCCGTGCTTTCACCCAACGCGCCGCGCTCCGCTGCGCGCCAACGTTAAGCGTCGACAGCACAGCTATCCATGCAAACCCGGTGAAAAACTCAAACAGATTCAGCAGCCAGAAATGACGGACAAACGCCAGCGCCAGCATGGTCAGGGCAAACAGTAAACTGGCCGATACCATCATCTGATCGGCATTCAGTCGCTTACGCAGCGTCGGCAGCACCACGGCACCGCAAATCGCTCCCAGACCAATGCAGGCGAGCATAATGCCGTAACCGCCTGGCCCGAGCCCCAGTTCACGGCGTGCCACCAGCGGCAGCATTGCCCACCCGGCGCTACCAAAGAGGAAAAAAGCCACGGTGCGCGCCAGTACGTTGCGCAGCACTGGCGCCGCATGCACATAGCGTAGTCCGCCACGGATAGCGGTAAAGAAGTGCTCAGGCGGCAAGCGTTGCAGTGTCGTTTGTGGTTTCCAGCGGTGCAGCACATAGCCGACGCCCAGCACGGACAGGGCGTTGAGCATAAACACCATCCATGGCCCGGCAAACGAGAGGATCAAACCGCCTAACGCGGGGCCGATGGCACGACTGATATTGATCCCCAACGAGTTGAGGGCAATCGCCGGGCTGAGCTCCTGTTTTTCCACCAGATCCGGCACGATGGCCTGAAAAGCAGGGGAACTGAGCGCCGCGCCGGTGCTGAGCAAAAACGTGGCAGCCAGCAACACTTCCGGTGTGACATTGCCGGTAAATGACAGCAGCGCCAGCCCTGCTGCGGCACAGAACGTCCACACCTGCGAAAAAAGCAGGATTTTGCGACGCTCGACAATATCCGCGAGCACCCCGGCAGGCAGGACAAACAGGAACATCGGCAGACTGCTGGCCGCCTGTACCAGTGCCACCGCCAGCGGATCCGCACTCAACGAGAGCATCGTCCAGTTCACGCCAATATCGCTCATCCATGAGCCGATATTGGACACCACCGTCGCAATCCATAGCATGCGAAACACGCGCTGACGCAGCGGTTGCCAGGCCGATCCAGAGGGTTCTCCCGCAGAAGGTGGTGACACTGTCACTGCTGCATGCAGTTCGTTTTGTTGCGTCATGCAAGGGCTCCTCTGGCAGGCAGGGTGACGCGCCAGCGACCCGGCCCGGTCAGCAACAGGGTGGCAAAGATAATCAGCAACAGCCAGCCGAATTGCCCCTCCGCCAGCGACCAGTCCGCATGCACCACCAGCATCGCCACCAGTAAAACGACGATGATCGGCACACATGCCAGACGCGCCCAGAGACCGGCGATGATAAACAGCGGGCAGACAACCTCGGCAAAAATGGCCGGTAACAGGCTCATCCACGGGCCGAAACCGAACGGATCCTCGATGTGCGCCAGTTCGTCGGTAAAATGGACGATTTTCGGCAGACCGTGTACATACAGCAGCAGCAGACTGCCCGTCAGGCGCAGGAATAACAGCCCCATATCAATACGGGGCGCAGAGACCGGAAATGTTGATGTTTTCATGATGTCAGAACGCAAAGCAGCTACAGCCAAGGGCACCCCAGAACGCGTTCTCATCCGCTACCGGCACGGCGGAGCCGCGGGCGATATCATGCTGATGAACGTGAACCCCACACGGCCCGGAACAGTGGTGCATCCCCGCAGCCTGACCCACACGCGCCGTCTGTGGCGGTGCGCTGCGATAATGCCCGGGCACGTTCACCACAGGAGACCACTCCGGCAGTACCGGGATCGCCGGTGGTGCTAACGGTGCAAAACGACCTGCGGCATACACAATCTCACCGCCCACCACCGTCAGTACCGACTCAATGCCTTTGATCTCTTCTTCCGGCACGCGGAAATAGTCTTTACTCAGCACCACCAGGTCTGCCAGTTGACCGGCTTTGATCTGACCTTTTTTCCCCTGTTCACTGGAGAACCAGGCACTGCCTTGCGTCCACAGCAACAGGGCGGTATCACGATCGAGTCGCGCACTGCTTTCGTACATCTGCATACCGCCGACGGTACGCCCGGAGACCAGCCAGTAGAGTGCCGTCCACGGGTTATAGCTGGCGACACGAGTGGCATCGGTTCCCAGACCAACCGGCAACCCCGCTTCCAGCATGCGCGCTACCGGTGGCGTATGTTTCGTGGCTTGCTGACCGTAGCGCTCGGCGAAATACTCGCCCTGAAACGCCATCCGGTGCTGTACAGCAATGCCGCCGCCCAGCGCTTTGACACGCTCAATATTGGCTTCGGTAATGGTTTCCGCATGGTCGAAGAACCAGTGCAGACCATCAAAGGGGATCTCGCGATTCACTTTTTCGAACACATCCAGCATGCGGCTGATGGACTCGTTATAGGTGGCGTGCAGGCGGAACGGCCAACGGTGTTCGACCAGGTGGCGTACCACGCGCTCCAGTTCCTCTTCCATACCTGCTGCCAGATCCGGGCGCGGTTCAAGGAAGTCCTCAAAATCTGCTGCGGAGAACACCAGCATTTCACCTGCGCCATTATGGCGGAAGAAATCGCTGCCCTGACCGGGCGTCAGCATGTCGGTCCATTTTTCAAAGTCTTCCAGCTCATGCCCCGGACGCTGGGTAAACAGGTTATAGGCAATGCGCACCGTCATCTGTTTTTTGGCGTGCAGTTCGGCAATCACCTCATAATCTTCCGGGTAGTTCTGGAAACCGCCGCCTGCGTCGATAGCGCTGGTCAGGCCGAGGCGGTTCAGTTCGCGCATAAACTGGCGCGTGGAATTGACCTGCTGCTCCAGCGGCAGTTTCGGGCCTTTCGCCAGCGTAGCGTAGAGGATCATCGCGTTCGGGCGGGCGATCAACATGCCGGTAGGGTTGCCGTTACGGTCACGCTGGATCTCGCCGCCGGGTGGGTTAGGGGTATCGCGTGTGTAACCGACCACCTTTAGTGCGGCGCGGTTAAGCAGGGCGCGATCGTAGAGATGAAGGATAAAAACCGGGGTGTCCGGTGCAGCCTCGTTGATTTCATCCAGCGTCGGCATGCGTCGCTCGGCAAACTGAAACTCTGTCCAGCCGCCCACCACGCGCACCCACTGCGGCGAGGGGGTACGCAGCGCCTGTTCTTTCAGCATACGCAGCGCATCCGCCAGTGAAGGCACGCCTTCCCAGCGCAGTTCCAGATTGTAGTTCAGCCCGCCGCGAATCAGGTGCAGGTGGGAGTCATTAAGACCCGGGATCGCGGTCTGACCCTGCAAATCGATAACCTTGGTGCGCTCGCCCTGCCAGGCCATCACCTCTGCGGCAGTGCCGACGTTGACAAACTTTCCGTCACGGATGGCAACCGCGTCGGCAAACGGGTTTTCGCGATCGACCGTGTGAAACTGGCCATTAAGCAATATCAGTTCTGCGTGTGTGAGCGAATCCATCATTCCTCCAGTCTGAGTCGGCGCATAGCGGCCGGTAAGCAGTGGGAGGGATTATGGCGACGGGAATAAAGCGCAGGATAGTTGTACCAAAGTATAGGTATACCAAAGGATAGTTATACGATCAGATAATGGTTTTGCCGGGGCGGGGTACCTACCATGCAGCCAACGATAGCGATGACCCGTCGTTTGCTGTCTGAACATAGCGTTCTTCACTTTAACCTCTATGGGTACTGATATGACAACCTCGAAGCTTGAAGTCCTGACCCCGGCTAACTGTCAGTTAATCTTTATCGATCACCAGCCGCAGATGGCGTTCGGCGTGCAGTCCATTGACCGCCAGGTGCTGAAAAACAATACCGTCGCGCTGGCGAAAGCCGCGAAGGTCTTCAATATCCCGACAATCATTACCACCGTGGAAACCGAAAGCTTCTCCGGCAACACCTATCCTGAACTGCTGGATGTGTTCCCGGAGCAGGATATTCTGGAACGCACCTCAATGAACTCCTGGGACGACCAGAAGGTGCGCGATGCGCTGGCTGCTAACGGCAAACGCAAAGTGGTGGTTTCCGGTCTGTGGACAGAAGTGTGCAACAACACCTTCTCGCTGTGCGCCATGCTGGAAGGCGACTACGAAATCTATATGGTGGCCGACGCTTCTGGCGGCACCTCAAAAGAGGCACATGACTACGCCATGCAGCGCATGATTCAGGCGGGCGTGATCCCGGTGACCTGGCAGCAGGTGATGCTGGAGTGGCAGCGCGACTGGGCGCACCGCGAAACCTACGACGCGGTCATGGCGATTGTAAAAGAGCACTCTGGCGCGTATGGCATGGGCGTTGATTATGCCTACACCATGGTGCACAAAGCGCCATCCAGAGCCAAAGCCGGTCACCGCACGCTGGCACCGGTTCCGGCGCGTTAAGCGCCTCGCTGACCGGTACCGACCGGTCAGCACACTTCCTTCATTTATTCCCGGCAGGAGAAAGCCATGAATATCGGCCTGATATCGTTCGCCACCGGCGTGCTGATCGGCGTGATCTACGCGCTGCTGAAAGTACGCTCTCCCGCGCCGCCCGCCATTGCACTGGTCGGTTTGCTTGGCATGTTGCTGGGCGAACAGCTGATGACCACCCTGATAACACACTCAAGCGCAGGGTAAGCCTATGAAATCCTGGATTGTCTCACTCCTTGTCGGTGTTCTGGCAGGGGGGATTTATGCTTTACTAAAGGTTCACTCGCCCGCACCGCCGGTGGTCGCGCTGTTCGGCTTGTTTGGCATGCTGGTGGGGGAACAACTGGTTCCGGCCATTCGCAGGCTGATCGCCCGCGAACCGTTAACCCTGGCGTGGTTTCGCCATGAGTGCGTGCCCAAAATCAGCGGCGCGCCGCAGCCTGAACGTTCAGACTCGCCGCCGCATTAGCGATGCCCGATGCCCGAGGATAACGAATGACGCTTACACAGCGTGTTGCCATTGTTGATGATGAACCCTCCGTGCGCAGCGGTTTGAGCAATTTGCTGCAATCCGATGGCTACGCCACGCTGACATTCGCTTCCGCCGAGGCATTTCTTAACGACATCCCGGCGCGCAACGACACCGCGCTGGTGATTGTCGACATAAAACTCAAAGGTATGAGCGGGGCGGCGCTGTTCGAGGCATTGCAGCAAAGCCCGACACCGCCACCGGTGATTTTTATCTCCGGTCATGATGATGAGACCTGGCCGCGATATGCGGGACGCGCGGGTGCCGTTGCTTTTTTGCGCAAACCCATCGATATCGATATCCTGCTGGAACATATTCAGCGCGTGCTGACGCCGGGCGAGGATAAACCATGAGCGGGAATGATCGGCTGCACCAGCAACCCACGGAGGACGAATCAGAAGAGAGTCAGCCGTTTACGCTTCAGGATGACGCCATCTACACGCCGCTGGCGCAGGAGGGATGCATTGTCTGGATGAACGTGCGCCAGCCCCGGGCAGATGAGACCTTTATTCTTGCCACTGCCGTGAGCGACGAGACGGAACCCCGCGCCAGCCAGCTACTGAAAAATGAATTTGCCCTGCGCCCGTACCTCGACAGCCGCTGGGCGGTCAAACCCATCGCCAGTGCGCAATACCATGGCCGTTATGCACTGGTGTATCCCGCTTTCCCGTTTAAGCCGTTAAGTCGCCTGGCAACCCAGCCAGTAGCCTCTGTTGCCGACTGGCTGGCGCTGGCGGTACAGCTTTGTGCACCGCTGCGCCAGATGCACCAACGCCACCTGATCCACGGTGATATTAAACCCGGTAATCTTTTTCTTGACGACGACGGCTGTCGGTTAGGCGGCTTCGGTCTGACCACGAGTACTGCGGGTGAACTGGCCCAGAGCTGGTTGCCGCTTTCCGGCGGAACGCTGGCTTATATGTCGCCGGAGCACACCACCCGCACGCACCGCGCGGTGGACAGCCGCAGCGATCTCTACAGTCTCGGCATTGTCTTTTATGCGCTGCTAACCGGCGCGCTGCCCTTTGATCTCAGTGAAGGCGGGCAGGCGGAGTGGACATTGCACCATATCGCGTCTGAGCCCTCGCCGCCGCATACCGTACGCGATGGCGTTCCAGAGATGTTGTCGCTGATTGTATTGAAGTTACTCGCCAAATCGCCGGAAAAACGCTACCAAAGTGTCGACGGGCTGATTGCCGACCTGCGCCGTTGCCAGGCAACGCTCACGGCTGATCACGACATCGCGCTGTTTACGCCCGGTTTACAGGATCGCTCCCCGGCGTTGCATTTCGCCGACACGCTGTACCGTGAACATCCGCAGGCGGGGGAGCTGGTCGCCGCACTGGAAGAGGTGAATCAGCGCGGCGCACAAATGCTGGCGATCATTAGCGGCCCATCGGGCATGGGAAAATCCTCACTGATGGCGTCGGCGCTAAAGGCATTTCAGTGTCGTCCCACGTTGATTGCGCTCGGTAAAGCTGAACAGTCATCACAAGTTGTGCCGCTGGGCGTACTGACAGCAGCGTTTCGCTCACTGGCGCTGCATTTGCTGGGGTTACCGGCGGAAGAGGTGGCACAATGGCGATCGCGGCTCTCCCGGGCGCTCCACGGTTACGAAGCCCTCGCGGCCAGCCTGGCACCGGAACTCGGTTTACTGATAGGCAGCCCGCCGGGATCGTATGTGGACACCTTCTCACTGGATTCCCGCGCACGTTTCAACCATATGGTACTGAGCCTGGTGAATGTGTTCGCCACGCCAGGCCGTCCGCTGGTGCTGCTGATCGACAATCTGCACTGGCTTGATGAGACCAGTTTGCAGTTACTGGAATACCTGTTGCAAAACAGCAGCGGGTTACCGCTGTTGCTGGTGGTCTCACACCGGGATTTGCCATCGTTACAGGACAAAAGTTTTGAGTCTGCGTTAACCCGACTGCGCCATGCCGCCCGACAAACGGTGGAAAGCGTGCCGCAGCCGCTCTCCGGCAAAGCGGTCTCGCGCTGGCTGGCGACCATCTTTCAGACACGTCCGGCGGCCACGACGGAACTTGCGAAATTGATTCATGAAAAAACAGGGGGTAATCCGCTGTTTGTCCATGAGTTTTTTAAGCGCATTGTCGAAGACGGGTTGGTCAGCCATAGCCCTTATCAGGGGAAATGGCAGTACGATCTCGAGGCTATCCGTGCCCGGCATTACAGTGAAAACGTGATAGGGCTGGTGCTACAACAACTGGCGTATATACCGGAAGAAACCCGCCTGTTGCTGGGCAGCATGGCCTGTCTGGGCGCGACCGGGGAATTATCGCTGATTGGCCAGATCGTCGGGATTTCACCCACCGAAGTACGCTACCGACTGCACCCGGCCGTGTCGGTTCAGTTGATTACCCTCGGCGCGGAAGAGTATGCGTTCCCCCATGAACGCATTCAGGAGGCTGCCGTCGCGTTGCTGGATCCGACAGCACGCAGTCAGTTGCATCTGACTGCTGCCACGCTGTTGGCAGAGAGATCACTGTTGGCGTCCGGGAATGATGTGTTATTCCGCGCCATTCACCATATAACAGCGGCCATTGACAGTATTCAGCCACCGCCGCAACGGCGGATGTTCAGTGAGCTGAGTGAACTCGCCGCACGCCGGGCAAAACGCACCGGCGATTACAGCTCAGCACTGGGGTATTTACACACCGCGCGTCTTCTCAGCACCGACAGCACGGCGCGGTTTGCCCTCGATCTGCAACAGGCGGAGTGCGAGTTTCTGCTGGGGCATCTCGCCACCGCCCGCAGTCTGTGTGAGAAGCTACTGGCGGCGCCTGGTGAACTGGCGGAAAAAGCGCTGGCGGCAAATCTGCTGGCGGAAGTGCATATCCGCCAGTCCAGTTATCCACTGGCGCTGGAGACCACGCTGTGCTGGCTGTCGGTATTCGGTATTCACCTGAACCGCTGGCCTGATGCAGAAGAGTGCGACGATGCCTGGCAGAGTATGCATGCGCGGGTCGGGGAACAGCCTGCCAGTCTGTTTATGGCGTTGCCGCGCATGAACCACCGCGAAACCGATGCGTTAATGAACCTGCTGGCGAGTGCCAGCCTGTACGCCAGTTTTATCTGCCCGCGACTGCATTTTTTGCTGCTCTGCCAGATGCTGCAATTGACGCTGGAGCGCGGTCTGACGGGGGCTTCCACTTCCGCACTGGCGTGGTTTGGTGTCCTGATTGGCGAGCGTTATGGTGAGTATTCACTGGGACTGAAATACGGCACTCTGGCGCACGATCTGGTGACGCGACACGCTTTACACGACTACGCCGCCAAAACATTGCTGCCGCTGGGTCGGATCAGCGTCTGGACACAGCCCTTATCACGCAGCGTGGAGTATGCAAAAGCCTGTTTCCGCGCAGCCGTGGCGAATGGCGATCTCACCATTGCCTGTTTTGCCACCTTCCGCCAGGTGAGCAATAGCCTGAGTCGCGGTGATCACCTCGACAGCGTCTTGAGCACCATTGAGCGCGGGCTGTCGTTCGTGCGGGAAACCCGTTATCAGGATATGGATACGGTTCTTGAGTTACAACGTCACTTCGTCGAGTTTATGCGGCAACCAGAAGGTGTGTTTAGCGGTAAAGCGATGCTCCCCCCCTCGTTACTGCCGCCGTCACCGCCCGCAACCATGCAGTTCTGGTTCTGGCTCTATCGCGGGATGGCACACTTCGCTGCCGGCGAGTATGCCCAGGCCGAGCAGGCGCTGCTCGAAGCGGCGAAACATGCCTGGTCCGCACCAGGGCATATCAATCTCCTGGATCTCCATCTGTACAGCGCATTGTCGCTGTCAATGCAACTGACGCCGGATACCTTTTCAGCCGAACACCGTCTGCGCCTGAACACGCACTACAACAAAATAGCCCTCTGGGCACGGGTGAATCCCGGCACGTTCAGCGATAAAGAAGCGCTGTTATATGCCGAGATTGTGCGTCTCGATGGCATGAACAGCATCGCACTGGCACAGTACGAAAAAGCCATCAAGCTCTCGCGCGAAGCGGGGTTTGACCCCAGCAATGCGCTTGCCCATGAGCTGGCCGGGCGTTTCGCGCTGGCCAGCGGTTACCACACCGCGGCAGACGCGCACTTCCGTGGCGCGATAACCGCCTGGGCCCGGGTCGGGGCGCGGGCGAAAGTCCGCCAGCTTGAGCAGGAACATCCGCATCTGGTGGCACCAGCAGAAAGCACGCCTTATGACACCATTGCCTTTGCGCAAAATGAAGAGATTCGCGATCTGCAAAGCATTATTAATGCCTCCCGTGCGCTGTCGGAAGAGATTAACCTGGAGCGGTTAATGCACATTCTGCTGACCATGCTGCTGGAACGCGCGGGCGCGCAGCGGGGATTGCTGATCCGCGTACTCAACGACAATATCCCGGAAATCGAAGCCAGCGCACACACCAGCAACGACGGCGTGCGCGTCCGGGTGATGAAAGAGGTGCCGATGGCGACCGATATGCCGTTGTCGGTGCTGGCCGCAGTGATCCGCACCGGGCAGGAGATCCGTACCGGCAGGCCGGAAGAGTACAGCCCGTTCAGTCAGGATCCTTATCTGCTGACTTCCGGCGCGGCAGTGATGTGCGTGCCGATGTTCAAGCAGGCGCGGCTGGTGGGGGTGTTATATCTGGAAAATCGCCTGATGCCGGAGGTGTTTACCGCGGAACACTCCCGCGTGGTCAATCTGCTGGGCGCGCATGCCGCCGTTTCGCTGGAAACTGCGCGTTTGTATGCCGAACTGCTGGAAGAGAACGTTCAGCGCCGTCGGGTAGAGAAAGAGTTGCGTGCCAGCCAGACGTCGCTGATGCTCGGCGAGCAAATCAGTCATACCGGGACGTGGCGCTGGGAGCTGGAACAGGATCTGATGCATATGTCTGAAGAGTATGCTCGCATCCTCGGTCTGCCGGAGAAACAAAAACTGATTTCGATGGCGGAGTTTCTCACTTTTGTGCACCCGGACGATCATCCGCATATCAGCGAACTGGTCACCCGCAGTGTGGCGGATGGCCTGACGATGCAGGCGGAGTTCCGTATTATCCGCGCGGACGGTGAGTGTCGGTACATTCTGGGTATCGGCGATCCGGTGGGTGCGGGTGACGCGGTGTATGAGTATTTCGGCACCATCACCGACATTACCGCGCAGCGGCAAAACGAGGACGCCGTGCGCGTTGCACAGGCGGAACTGGCGCGGGTTTCACGCGCTACCACGGTCGGGCAACTGACATCCTCCATTGCCCATGAAATCAACCAGCCGCTGATGTCAATTGTCGCCAATGCGGGCGCCAGCCTGCGCTGGCTGAATCGCGACCCGATTCCGGTAGAGAATGTGCGCGCCGGACTGACGGAGATCATCAGTGAAGGTCAACGCGCAGGCGAGGTGATCCGCAGTCTGCAATCCCTGACGCGGCGGCAGGCCCCTGTCCTGGAACGCGTCGATTTACACGTGTTGATCCGCCATATTATGACCCTGTCGCGCAGCGAACTGGAGCGCAGGCGTATTACCGTTGAATACATTCTACAGGCGGGTGGCAGCGTCGTTTATGGCGACAGCGTGCAGATCCAGCAGGTGCTGCTGAACCTGGTGATGAACGCTGTTGAAGCGATGAGCGATGTGGATTCACGCCCCCGGATCTTGACGCTGGATACGCAAAACCCACAGCCGGGAACCATCCGTTGCCAGATTGCCGACACCGGGAGCGGAATGGATGCGGATGTGCAGGCGCGGCTGTTCGAATCGTTCTATACGACCAAACCGCAAGGAATGGGGATGGGGTTAACCATCAGCCATGCGATCATTGAACGTCATCAGGGCAAACTTTACGCTCAGGCAAGGCAACCTTTCGGCAGCCTGTTTACCTTCGAATTGCCCGTGGCGGGGGATTAGCGGCTACGGGATTTGGCAATCTGCAATGTGCCCGCAGCGTGAACCAAATCGGCGAGAGAGCGGGCCTGCATTTTCTCCATTACCCGGCGGCGATGCACTTTGACGGTGATTTCACTCACACCAAGCTCAGCGGCGATCTGCTTATTCAGCAGGCCGCTAATGGCCAGCTCAAACACTTCCTGCTCACGCGGTGTCAGCGAGAGGTGGCGCTGCCGGAGAGCAAAGAGCTCCTGTTGTTGTGCAAATTCTTTCTCCGCCACGTTCAGCGCCTCGGCTACCGCAGACAATAGCCGTTCCGGCTCCACCGGCTTGGTCAAAAATTCCCGCGCGCCGGCTTTCATCGCCCGTACCGTCAGCGGAATTGTGCCATACCCGGTGAGAAAGATTATGGGCAGATCGCGCCCGCGATCTTTCAGTACGCCCGCCACGTCAAAACCGTCGACAACCGGCATATTCAGATCGAGGATCAGGCATGAAGGCACAGAGGGGGCGGAAACCAGAGGATCGGCAAAAAAGGACTCAGCGGAAGGAAAATCGACAGCGGGGTAACCCTCCGACGCCAGCAACCGGACAAGCGATTGCCTGACAGCATGATCATCATCGACAACATAAACGATAGATTCCATTATCGACCTCTGTATAGGTTGGAATGCGAATAAAGCCCCCTGTCCAGGATGAGGGGATACTGTTAACACAAAAACTAACCTGATGAAATATCTTCCTTTTCTCTCAATAGCCGTGCGCTTTTTGCCTTAGTTCAGGTACACCGGGCACCGAGCGGGAGTGACCCACCAGTCACGTCTGGCTTTCGAATGAAATTTACCTTAAAAGGGTGAATGTTGCATGAAATTTAATTAATCATTTCTTATTTGTTATTTTGCTAACCCTTTTCTGGCCGACAAGGTTGACCGTTTTTAGTGGAAAAAATCAGAAGAGTTGCAGGTTGGAAGCAGAACGGTTGATGATAAAACAGGGATAGCAGGGTGAAAGGTAAAAAATGGCGACGCCAGGAGAATAATGATGACCGGAATCAAAACGCTGACCACCACGGAAATTTACCGCAATAAATGGATGCGTCTGCGTGAAGACCGGATCCTGCGGGCTGATGGCAACGAAGGGATCTACTCGGTGGTTGAGAAAGCCGATTTTGTGGTGATTATCGCCAGAGAGGGCGACTCACTTTATGTTGTGGAGCAGTTCCGCTATCCGCTGAAGCGGCAGACGATCGAACTGCCGCAAGGTGCCTGGGAGTGCAATCCTGATGCCGATCCCGGCGAGGTTGCCGCCGGGGAGTTACGGGAAGAAACCGGGCTGGTGGCCGGGACAATGCGCCGGGTTGGTTACCAGAAACTGGCTCAGGGATACTCAAGCCAGGGCTACCATATTTTCCTCGCAGACGATCTGCGCTATGACCAGCCGTCGCTGGATCCGGAAGAGGTTGGGCTGACCGCCCGCAAAATGCCCATCCGTGAGTTTGAAGCGCTGATCCGCGATGGCCTTATTAGCGATGCCACATCAGTAGCGGCTTTTCTGCTGGCTAAACTCAAGGGGATGATTGACTGATCATCCCTCAAAATATCAGTGAGCTACCCGGATTTAACCTGGACAAAACGAATGCGACTCAGGCTGAAAAAGAGAGCGAGCAGCGTCGCTGCGGTGGCGAGCCATAGCCCCAGGCGAATGGCGTAAGCATCCTGAACTGGCGCGCCTGGTCGTGAGCAGACGGCAAAAATCACGCCGACAAGGGCTGCGCCAAGACACTGGCCGAAGGTGCGCATGATCGCCAGGATACCGGAAGCGTAACCACTCTGTTCCCGTGGGGCATTGGCCATGATTTCACGGTTATTTGGGCTTTGAAAACAGCCAAAACCGATACCACAGACCAGCCCACGCCAGCTGATATCCCACATCTGCGCCTGATTGGGCAGCAGGGCCAGCAGCATCAGCCCGATGGCGAATACGCATAAACCCACCGTCGAGATGACCGCTGGCGCATAATGATCTGCCAGCCGCCCGGCATGCGGTGCAATGAGGATGATCCCGAGCGGCCAGGTCGTGAACAGCAATGCGGCGGTAAACGCACTGTAGCCATACACGTTCTGGAACAAAAAAGGCAGTGCGACAAAGGTGATCCCCTGGCTGATAAACGATGCCAGGGAGGTCAGCGCCGCCAGGGAAAAGCGTGGTGCAGCAAACAAGGTCAGTGGCAGAAGTGGGTGTGACGCGCGCTGTTGACGGCGGATAAACGCCAGCCCGGCAAACACGGCGATAGCGGCATACGCCACAGCATCGTGTAGCGCATCCGGCCGCGAAAAGGCGTCTGCCGCCATGATCACCGCCCCCAGCATGACAGCGGACATTACCGCGCCCGCCACATCAAAAGGTCCAGCCGTGAGGCGCGGTTTACCGGGGAGCACACGCAGCGTCAACATGATGGCGATGAACCCCAGCGGGATATTTATCGCGAATAGCCATTGCCAGCCCACCGTCGCCAGTAACGCACCACCTGCCACCGGCGAAAGCGCTGTCGCTGTGGCAATCAACAATGCGTTCATGCCGAGAATGCGCCCCAGCAGCCGGGTGGGGAAGACAGAACGCAAGATTGCGGGGGCAATGCTCAGTGTCGCCGCACCGCCCATCCCCTGCAAAACGCGCAGAGTCACCAGCATCTCCAGCGACGTGGACATTGCACACCCCAGCGAGGCCAGCGTAAACAGCCCCAGACCGGCAGCAAACAGCGCGCGAAAGCCTGTTCTCACCGCCAGGGCCGCAAAGATTGCCAGCGTCATGGCGGTGGAGAGCAAATATGCGTTAACCACCCACACCGCATTGCCCGCCGTCACATTAAGCAGCCGCGCTATCTGTGGCAGGGCAATATTGACCATCGCGCCATCAAAGACCGCCATGGTGGTGCTCGTCATCACTGCGATCATCGCCAGCGCGCGTTGACGCCCCGGTAAGCCTTCATCGCCAGGTTTATCGGTAAATAACTCCATCTTGACCTCTCTGAATTTGTGCTTGCGATAACCTTAAATGCGCGCAAGATAAGGCGGAAGACGCAGCAGTTGCATTAATACCATGCAGCAAACGCCACATATGATAATGACCCATGAGAAACAAACCGTTATGAGCGAACCCGACCTCAATTTGCTGTTTGCACTGGATGTTCTGCTCGCTGAGCGAAGCGTTGCATCCGCCGCGCGTCGCCTGGGGCTGAGCGCTTCGGCCATGAGCCGTACCTTAAGCCGTTTGCGTGAGACGACCGGCGACCCGTTACTGGTGCGGGCAGGGCGCAACATGGTGCTCACGCCTTACGCGGAAGGGATCCGTGAGCGAACACAAAATGCGGTGTTTGAAGCGCGGTCGGTATTGCGCCCGGCGTTACCCGGCATGAATGTGACGCATCTGGAACAGATATTTACACTGCGCGCCAACGACGGCTTTGTGGAAGCCTTCGGCCCGGCGCTGATTGCGGAAGCGGCCGCCATCGCACCGGGTGTGCTACTGCGCTTTCTGCCAAAAGCGGAAAAGAGTGACAGACCGCTGCGCGAAGGGCTGGTCGATCTGGAAATTGGCGTACTGGGAGAGATGGGGCCGGAAATCCGTGTCCAGGCGTTATTTCGGGATCGGTTTGTGGGAGTTGTGCGTAAATCGCACCCGCTGGCGCAGCTTAAGGCCGTCACCCCACAAGCGTATGTGGACTGGGGTCATGTTGTCGCGTCACGGCGCGGTTTGCTGAGCGGCCCGGTGGATGACGGACTGGCAGAACACGGATTAACGCGCAACATTGCTGCCGTCGTACCGGGCTTTCCTGCTGCGCTGGCCGTCGCGCGCTCAAGCGATCTGGTGGCGTTGATCCCGGCTTCATTCCTGATTAGCCCGGCGACAGAAGATATCTTTCATGTGTTCGAGCTGCCGGTAAAAACCCACCGGATCACGGTATCACAGTTGTGGCATCCGCGTTCGGAAGTGGATCCGGCGCAGCGCTGGTTGCGCCAGTTTGTGCGCGAGGTATGCCAGCGATTAATGCCGGAATAAGCATTATCCCTGTTTTCGCGTAACGCTCTGCCGCTCTTTTTGTTGCACACGTTTGAGCTGCCCGCGCCATAAATGGTTATGCAGGCAGTACGCCGTAGTGCGGTAAAACATCATGCTGTTGAGGCATATAAAAGCGCAACCACTGAATATCACTGCCAGCACCGCGGTAACGAGATGGGTGGTATGGATCGCCATTCCTGTCAGCCCGGGAAAAATGGCCGCGATGAAATTTATCAGCGTGCCCAATGCGGTCAGCGAAATAAAGATGAGAAAAAATCGAAACGCGCGCAGATAACCCTTGGCGGTAAACAGCGCCGCAGCATAGAGGAGCAGGATATATACTATTGCCGCAGGCAAGATCCCGGCAAATAGTTTAAATTCCGGCCAGCCAAACCAGCGAAATAGCGCCATCCATAACGGAACCTGCCACATCATATAACTGAACAGCGTCAGGAGGGTGCAGCCGGACAGTGGCAGCGCCATCGTCTGCAAACCTACCGGCCCGCCGGCTCTGTCCAGCAGACGATCCCGCAAAGAATCGAGTTTATCCTCATTGTGAGCCTGCTTTTTCTTGTCGACTATCATGCTGAGCACGAGGCTTCTTTTGATATGTTTCATCATTGCGGTAGGGGTTACGTCCTGTGATAGTGAATAAATCAGTGCAAATAAACCTGCGCCATTTTACCGTGTTCGGGACACGCTTTTTACGCTTTTCAATAGTAACTTCCCCACCGTTTTTAGGGATCGGAGAAATACAACGGTGGCCTTCATTGCAGCAGAAACAACGTTAAGAATAATCTGAATAGAGCCTGTTTTTATATTTCCCCAACAGATACTTTTATCACTGAATTAACAGATACGCGTATTATCAGCGCAACGGCTAAATGAGTGTGTTCGTTACTTTTTTCAAGAATAAATGGAGTGAAAAATGGGACTACCCGTATCCGGGCTGGCATCAACCTATTCAGATTTCTTTATTAATAAAATGACGGCGAGCGGAGATATTTACACACACGCAGGCTTTACCGCTGCGTTATTGCCGCGTGAAAGGTGGCGTGAGGTTCCGCTTGGGACCAAACTCAAGCTGACGTATCAAGGACGTTCCGTTATCGTCAAGGTAAACGATCGGGGCGCTGGTGATGGCTCAATGGCGCGCGTTCTCGACCTGAGCCGCGCTGCCTACGCCAGTCTGACCGGAATACCGCTTAGCGCAATCACGGATAAAACAGCGGGTATCATCAACCTGCAATCGATTGTTATTGTGCCGCCAAATTCAGCACTGGGACCTGTATCAAAATGAATAAAAAGAATACGTTACGTCTTGCAGGTGCACTCGCCAGCCTGCTGATATTTTCTTGCCCGGCGGCGGAAAACATCCCGGATGCGGTAAATCAGTTGATGGCGTCACCTGTGCGTAATCTCAGCCAGGCAGACAACGATGCAGAGGGCACGGCGCGTTGGGTTGCCTGGGAAGAGGGCACGCCGGATGCCCGCACTTCACATTTGGCGCTGTTTGAAAAACAGAATAACGGCAACATTCAGCCTGTATGGTCAACGGCATGGCCGGACGCCTGGGCTCCGTCACTGTTAGTGCTCCAGGAGTGGCGCTGGCACAATCAGCCGCTGCTTGCTGTCACGGTGCAATTCGGTGCTGCGGCTGAACAAATCGATATTTACGGGCTGAATGAAAATAACCGCCCGCAGCGCCTGACAGGAAAAACCGCCGCCAGCATCAGTTGGAAGGTTAATACAGCCGGGCAACGATTACTGGTTGTGTATGAGGCGAAACCGACAGTGCTGAAAGCAACCTGTTATGGCTGGCAGGATAACAAACTGGCGGTGAAATCCTGCGACGACTAATGCAATAAAGGGGAGGGTGCATAATGCGGCTGGCTTCTTATAACGTTGAGAACTTGTTTGATCGTGCGAAAGCCATGAATCAGAGTGATTGGGCCGAGGGCAAACCGATTCTGGAGAAGTTTGCCGCGTTAAATGCACTGCTTGGAGAGTTAACGTATACCGCCGAAATAAAGAAAAAAATGGTGGTCTTGATGAACGATCTGGGATTGAGGAAGTCCGATACCGGCCCGTTCGTTATTCTGCGTCGTAACCGTGGAAAACTGTTAACCCGCCCCCAGGATGGCGGTGAAATCAGCATTACCGCTGAAGGCCGCGCAGACTGGGTTGGTTCGCTGGAACTGCGATCCGCCCCCGTAGATGAAACCGCCATGCTCCTTACCGCGCAGGTCATGATCGATCTGCGCGCCGATATTTTGGCCGTTGTGGAGGCAGAAAGCCGACCCGCGTTACAGGCATTCAACAGCGAAATTCTGCCAGCGCGCAAAGGCACGCCTTTCGAACATGTGATGGTTATCGACGGTAACGATGAGCGTGGCATTGACGTCGGTTTGATGACCGCCAACGCCTTTCCGATCGATACCATTCGCAGCCATGTTGATGATAAAGACCGCGCAGGCGCCCCCATTTTCTCCCGCGACTGCCCGGAATTTGCCATTCCCTTAAGCAACGGCGAAACGCTGCTTGTATTAGTTAATCATCTGAAAAGTAAAGGTTATGGCAGTAAAGGGAGTTCTGATGCCCGCCGTAAAGCACAGGCAGAACGGGTGAAGGCGATTTATCAGCAGCGGGTAAAAGAAGGTGAAACGTTTATCGCCATTATGGGGGATTTTAACGACACGCCAGACAGCCAGACGCTGGCACCGTTGCTTAAAGAAACGGATTTGCGTGACATCTTTACCCATGAAAAATTTGATAATGGCGGTTACCCCGGCACCTGGGGAAGTTGTACCGCCAGCAACAAGATTGACTATATTTTGTTGTCGCCCGCCTTGTGGGAAAAAGTGAAACAGGGCGGCGTATACCGCAAAGGAATGTGGCCTGGTGTGCGTCCAGCAAAGTGGGAAACCTATGCTGAACTGAAAAAACCGGTCAACGCCGGCTCCGATCATGCCGCTGTTTGGGTTGAGCTGGATATCTGACAGATTAACAGAAGCCAGGCTAATCCCTGGCTTCTGTGTTCGCGGGCGTTTCCGTTACAACCTGGTATGGTTGCCCGGTGCATTGCGTCAGCCGCGTATTGCGCATGCCCGACAGGTCTTATTGCAAAGGCTGGGCATTGAGAGAAACACCGGGCCTGGCGCTAAGGCAATAACACGACCAGCACAATAATCATGACCGCAAATAGCCGGATTCCATCTGAATACATGTAAGTACGCATAATGTATATTATGTTAAATAGCATGAAGTAATGAACGGCACCGTTATTGGGCATTGATTCTCGCTCAATCAGCACGTTATCGGGTTTGCCTCTCCTGCCGTTCTTGCCTTTCCGTGTTCGGTACACGTTCTGCATGGCAATCTCTATGCACAATGGATTCTGGTCTTACTGTGACCGGCGGCGTCCCTTCCGCCTGGATCGCAATCAACATATCAATGCCCGCGTTAGGATGCAGAACGCAATACCCATTCAATCGTATCTTTAAGCGGCCCGGTAATTTGCCCCTGATCAAACCGTTGATAAGCATCATTCAGGAGATTGATATTGATATCCCAATTAATTCCAATCGTCTGATTAACACCAGGGCCAACACTCAGGTTTGTTTTCCCATTTGAAAATATATGAATATGGGGATATTTTGTCGCATCAGGAGGATTTCCGATAAAAGTCCCCTTATCGTTATCCGCTTTAACACAGCCATTTTGTTTTGCCGCCTTTGCAAAATCAGCAGTGCTTATATCCTCATCGGGTTTGCACATAATTCACCTTTACGATTTAAAAATGAAGATGCCCGAAGACAGAATATTACTGTTATCACTTCTGCCTTTCGGACATGGATTAACAGCAAGACGCATAAAAAATACTGCCTCTATTTAACAACTCGGATTAACAGTCCATGTTCCATCGATGTTATAAGAGACATCAAAGGTGGTTTCACCCCCTGTGGCATCACATAACGCCGCGGTCAATGATGAACTGGTGAAATTCATCACGGTCCCGGCCTGATATGACCCGGTTTGAATGTAATATTTAAGGATCGGCTGACAGTCCAGATTCTGGTTGGGAAGCACAGTGGTAAAGTTAGATAACACCACCGAACCATCCGCCAGCTGTACCGCCGATCCCGCGTTGATATTGGTTAGATTCGGGTTAAATACCGGCGAAACAATGCGGAATGACCCTGCCTGCGCAGTGGTGTCAGCCACCGGAGCGCTGAGTCCAAATGGGCTCAACGAAAGCGTTGTTGAGTTATTTTGCGCATTGCTGGTTGTCGCTGGTGTCAGATCGACTGCACGAATAGCAGATAAAAATCCAGATTGTTGCCCTACCACCGGCGGGGTATTACTTTGCTGAGCGCCAGCATAAAACTGCATATTAATCAGAAAAGTATAAGTACTACTGCTGGAAGAATAAGGTGCCAGAGAAATATTCTGGATACTATTTGAATACACATGACTTCCGCCGATATATACAGCGGGCTCCTGGAAAAAGAAAAAATCCAGCAGGGTGTTACTCTGATTTGTCAGATTAAATCTAATTAAAGTACTCATGATGTAATTCCTTATTGCTTAGGTAGTGTAATTTACAAATATCTTGAATATTATATATAAAATATATTTTATTTTTTTATTCCATAGGCTTACCCCCTTATTATGAAAAGGATATATCTTTGCTAAGTTAAAAATAAAATACGAGCGGCTATTTTGCAGTCAATTTAAATTAATAGTCACATTAGAATACAACACAAACTAATTTCCAGATCGTTACGATCAATTGTGCTAATGGGTAATGTATACCCACACCGAGACAGGCCTCCCCTGCCCCGCATGTAAGACCGGAACTTCACAGATTTTATGAAGATAAGAGATTTTGCTCTGGCAGAATAAAATCCAGAACCGATGTGGAGGGTACCACTTGTTATGGATCCCAAGGATCCATTAAATATTTATGACATGCGTAGTGTCACCGTCAAAAAAGCGCACTACGTTATCGAACGCAGCCCTGAAATAGAGTGCGTAACTCTCCTTTTCCACATAGCCTAAATGCGGTGTGCACAACACGTTGGGCAGCTTTAAAAAAGGGTTATTGGGATCGTAAATGGGTTCATGCTCATAGACATCGAGGGCCGCGAAGCCGGGTCGCCCTTGAATCAACGCATCATAAAGCGCACCTTCGCGGACAAGTTCAGCACGGCTGGTATTCACAAATAAGGCATCAGTTTTCATCAATGACAAATCCGCCGGGGTAATGTTGCCCTCGGTCTCCGCCACCAACCGCTGATGAACAGTTAGCACATCGCAGGAAGCAAAAAATTGCTCCCGGCTAACGGGTACGTGTAATCCGGCAGATCGGGCCTCTTCCTGCGCGCGTTTGCTCCCCCACACCTGGACGTTCATACCAAATGCCGTTGCATAGGTAGCAACACGTTTGCCAATTTTTCCGTAGCCCAGAATACCCAGCGTCTGGTTATTCACCGCACTGCCAATATCTCTTTGCCAGCGACCGGCTGCCATGGCGTTTACGGATGGGATTAATTTTCTTCGCGATGCCATGATCAACAACCAGGTCAATTCTGCCGGTGCAATCGGTGACCCCGAGCCCTCAACAATCGCAACCCCCGCTTGTGTGCAGGCGGTAATATCAACATTCCGCGCCAGCTTACCAGTCTGGCTGATCACTTTGAGGTGAGGTGCACGGCGCAGAAATGCCGCATCAACCACGGTTCTTTCACGGATCAGGATTAATGCTTCGGCATCCGCTAATTGCTTCTCCGTTTGCGGATCTTTACTCATGTCACCCAACGCAACGCAGTGAAACCGCGCATTCTGGTGTAAAAAATCGAGATGCGCGGTTGCAAATTGATAGTCATCGGGTATTAAAATAGTGATAGCCATCGGGTAAAGATTCTCCTTAAATGTAGGGATAATCAATGTCATCAATTATCGTGCGACAAATAAGGATTTAATTCAATACAAATTAACCAAATACCTCACCTTCCCTGCAATAATAACGCAGAAAAGGTGAGGTTAAAAATATGACTTATCGTGCATGAGCTTATTTATTTAACCCCAGAATGGCTATGGTGTTGGTGCATATACTGTTTTCACGTCATGACCATAATCATACTGCTGAAGTGGCGTCCAACCATCAGGCTGAAGATGATAGTCTCCTACGATGACCACGAAATATGTTTGAGATTTCGTCTGCGAAGAACTATTCACAAAGAAGTTAATATTCTCTGCTTGCCCGTCCTGTCTTTTCTTCGAGGTTGGCCCGCCCGCAGCATCAAAACCGTATGCCTTGTAACTGTCATGCCATACGGCATTGAGCGTTGTTGCATCTTTACCGTCGGGTTTATCTTCGAGGATAGTATCCAAATCCTCCGCAGTTATCCCATTTTTAGCGTCAAATGGCACCTCCAGCAGCAGGACAAATGGCGCTTTACCTATGCTTTTCGAAACCGATTCCCAGCCGGTGGTTATCCATCCATCGGTATCATGATCATCGCCTATAAAAAATATTGTCTTTCCCATTATCTTTTCCTTATTTACCTATTACCGACGAGACCTTTAATTTCTCAATAAAGGTCATTTATTTCAGATTGCTTTCTGAAATTCTCAAGTAAAAATTGCTGTCACGACCTGGGAAAATTGCAGAAAAATAATATTCTCCTGAATTAACACACAGGATACGGATAAAGACTTTTGGCAGGTCGGGTATAACACTCATGATAAAAATTAGACTGCCAAATTAAAAATCTCAATTTCATTGCTGATCTTTTTTGTAAAGATCAATTAATCCACGGGCATAGGAAATAATGGAATTATTATTCTTGCTACAGAATATATCAGGAATAAACGGCATAAAAAAAGCCGACAACATCGCTATTGTCGGCTTTGATCATTTACTGGAGCGATCAGGCGTGCAATTGCATCCCGCACGCGGTCACACTTGCCAGCAGAACTTTTACGTCTTCGAGGCAAACCGTCGGGTTCAGCAAGGTCAGTTTCAGGCAAGTGACGCCATCCGCTTCCGTGACACCCACGTTTGCACTGCCTGACGCCAGCAGCGCATCACCGATACGTTGATTCAGTAACGCAACAGCAGAAATATCGAGGTTTTCCGGGCGGAAACGGAACAGAACACTGGCCAGTTGCGGCTGCATAACCAGTTCCAGCAGCGGCTGTTCAGCCACAAACTGCGCAACCTGCTGCGCCAGCGTCACACCGTTATCAATGATTTCGGCATACTGCTTTTTACCCAGTGCTTCGAGACCCATCCACAATTTCAGGGCATCAAAACGACGCGTTGTTTGCAGTGACTTCGACACCAGGTTCGGTACGCCGTGCTCTTCGTCAAAGTCAGAGTTCAGGTACGCGGCCTGGTAGCGCATCAGTTGGTAATGACGGGCATCTTTCAGCAAGAAAGCGCCACAGCTGATGGTCTGGAAGAACTGTTTGTGGAAGTCCAGGGTGACGGAATCCGCTAACTCAAGACCATTCAGGAAGTGACGATACTTCTCAGAGAGCAGTAACGCCCCACCCCATGCTGCATCAACATGCATCCAGATCTGGTGTTCGGCCGCCAGTGCAGCGATCTGCGCTAATGGGTCGATCGCACCTGCGTCTGTGGTCCCGGCGGTAGCAACAATTGCCATCACCTGCTCACCGTTGGCTTTCGCCTCCGCCAGCTTCGCCGCCAGATCGTTAACATCCATGCGCGAGAATGCATCGGTTTTCACCAGCGTAACGGACTGATAACCCAGCCCCATCAGCGCCATGTTCTTCTGCACCGAGAAGTGCGCATGTTCAGAACAGAGTACTTTGATTTTGCTGAGATTACCGGTCAGACCGTTCTGCTGAACCGAGTGCCCCTGGCGTGCAAAGAACGCATCGCGCGCCAGCATCAGCCCCATCAGGTTGCTCTGCGTACCACCGCTGGTGAAGACCCCGGCATCGCCCGCCTGATATCCGACCTGCTCACGCAGCCATTCAATCAGTTTGATCTCAATGATCGTAGCTGAAGGACTTTGATCCCATGAATCCATGCTCTGGTTGGTGGCGTTGATCAACACTTCCGCCGCCTGGCTGATCACCAGGCTCGGACAGTGCAGGTGCGCCACGCATTGCGGATGGTGAACAGACAGGCTGTCTTTGAGGAAATACTCAACGGCGCGCTCAATGGCGGCCTGGTTACCCAGGCCCTCAGAGGTAAACGCTAAATTGATACGCTCACGCAGTTGTTCAACGCTCTTGCCCTGATACATCTCAGGTTGTTGCAACCACTGAACCACCGCTTTGGTACTTTGCTCAATGGCGTCCTGATAGGCGGCAATACTCTGCGCAGAACCGGACAGAATCGGATTTAAATCAGACATGCACTCTCCGATTAAACAGGCTTAACGCCAGCGCCCAGCAGTGCGCTTTCAAATTTATCGAGGAACACTTCCAGCTCTGCATTGGTGATCAGCAGGGATGGCAGCAGACGCAGTACGCAACCGTTACGGCCACCGCGTTCCAGAATCAGGCCCGCTTCGAAGCATTTTTTCTGCAACAGTGCAGAAAGTTCGCCATCAGCCGGGTAGCAACCCAAGTGATCCTTCGCTTCGTTCGGTTTAACGATCTCGATACCAATCATTAAACCCAGACCGCGCACGTGACCAATCACCGGGAAACGTTTTTGCAGTTCCGCCAGTTTGCCTTTCAGCCACTCGCCCTGAATGGCGACTTTATCAGCAATACGCTCTTCTTTCAGGATCTTCAGCGTGGTCAGACCGGTAGCCATCGCCAGCTGGTTGCCACGGAACGTACCGGTGTGGTGACCCGGGGCCCAGGCATCGAACTGTTTTTTGATACCGAGGACTGCCAGCGGTAAACCACCACCAACGGCTTTGGACATCACGATGATGTCCGGCTCAATGCCAGCGTGCTCAAAGGCAAACAGTTTACCGGTACGCGCGAAACCAGCCTGCACTTCGTCGAGGATCAGCATAATGCCGTGCTCTTGCGTCACCTTACGGATACGCTGCAGCCACTCAGCCGGTGCCGGGTTCACACCGCCTTCGCCCTGCACTGCTTCAAGGATCACTGCCGCCGGTTTACGTACACCGCTTTCAACGTCGTTGATCAGGTTTTCGAAGTAGTAAGTTAATGCTTTAACGCCAGCTTCGCCGCCAATGCCCAGCGGGCAACGGTACTGATGCGGATAAGGCATAAACTGCACTTCCGGCATCATGCCGTTTACTGCTTCTTTCGGCGACAGGTTGCCGGTAACGGAAAGCGCGCCGTGCGTCATCCCGTGATAGCCACCAGAGAAGCTGATCACGCCAGAACGGCCTGTCACTTTCTTCGCCAGCTTCAGCGCTGCTTCAACAGCGTCCGCACCGGACGGACCGGTAAACTGCAGGCAGTACTCTTTGCCCTGACCCGGCAACAAGGACAGCAGATAAGAGGAGAACTCATCTTTCAGTGGGGTAGTCAGATCGAGCGTATGTAACGGTAAGCCACTGGTAATGACACTTTGAATGCTTTGAAGCACCTCAGGATGATTATGACCAAGCGCCAGAGTCCCTGCGCCCGCCAGGCAGTCAAGATACTGCTTATTCTCAACATCGGTGATCCAGACGCCCTGCGCTTTGGCAATAGCCAGCGGCAGCTTGCGTGGATAGCTCCTGACGTTAGATTCAAACTCAGCTTGTCTTGCTAAAAAGGTTTCATTGCTCTGCGGTAATGAATTAGCACTCAAAGTATCAATACGGACTTTATCCGTCATCATATCACTCCTACAACCGGGAGTATGTTTAACACCGGGTTGAATAAAAGGTTTAAGGGGGGCCTACAAAAAACGCGGCTAATATATGTTGTTTTAGCAGCGGACTCAATATTTTATTTTTATAAAATCTTTCACAAAATTTGCGTTTAAAATCAACAAATAACAACAATAACGATCAGCTGAAATATTTTTTTTCATTGGTTACAGGCAAATCGTAAGGAAAATATCGATTCAGCGGGTTAAATCACTTACTATGCCCCGCGGTAAATTCTCCGCACGGTGAAACAAAAGGAAACAAACAATTTAAGTTAAGCCACTCATACGCATCATCCCGGTAACTTGTCACAGGCCAGACAGGTTATTGACAACAGGAGCCAGGCTCCTGGGTTGTAATCAGAAATGTTCGCGGGCGGACATTTCATAAGGCGTAAGTTGCTGTATCAATGGGGTTTCCCATCCAAACAGTCAACTACCCTTATGCCGAAATGAAAATTTTCATGCCATTAATTGATGGCGCCCTGATATGAGATTGTTATGACACGCATTTATCCACACATCGTCGTTGCCAAATTTGGCGGCACCAGCGTAGCCGACTTTGACGCGATGAACCGCAGTGCCGCCATTATTCTTGCCGATCACCATGTCCGTCTGGTTGTGTTATCTGCTTCTGCAGGTGTGACCAACCTGTTAGTCGAGCTTGCCGCAGGCCTCGAAAGCCGCGACCGCCAGGATAAAATTGACACCCTGCGCGCTATCCAGCACAACATTATTTCTCGCCTGAAACAGCCTGAGGCTATCGGCCAGGAAATCGATCACCTTCTTGAGAACATTAGCCGCCTTGCGGAAACGGCCGCGAGCGCGCCGTCCGCTGCACTCAGTGATGCGCTGGTGAGCCATGGGGAGCTGATGTCTTCTCTGCTGTTTGTTGAGGTCCTGCGTGAACGCGGTGTTGAAACAGAGTGGTTCGACGCACGCAAAGTCATCCGCACCAACGATCATTTCGGCTGCGCCGAACCGGTGATTAGTGCTATTGCGGAACTGGCAGAGAAGCAGTTGCGCCCGCGCCTTGAACAGGCATTAATCATCACTCAAGGGTTTATTGGCAGTGATGCGGCCGGACACACGACGACACTGGGCCGTGGCGGCAGCGATTACACCGCATCGTTACTTGGTGAAGCCTTGCAGGCGAACCGTGTGGATATCTGGACCGACGTTGCTGGGATCTATACCACCGACCCGAGGATTGTTCCTCAGGCGCAGCGTATCGATGAAATTTCATTTTCCGAAGCCAGCGAAATGGCGACATTTGGCGCCAAAGTTCTGCACCCGGCAACCTTACTGCCGGCAATGCGTAAGAACATCCCGGTGTTTGTCGGTTCCAGCAAAGACCCATCCGCAGGAGGAACCCGCGTCTGCTGCAATGCTGAGAATCCGCCGCATTATCGTGCCCTTGCCGTTCGCCGCAAGCAGACACTGTTGAAATTACACAGCGTAAATGCACAACCTGCCCATGCTTTTTTGGCCGACATGTTTGCGATTTTATCGCGCCATCATGTGGCGATGGATTTAGTGACCACGTCCGAGACGAGTATCGCACTGATCCTGAACGCAACCGGCGCCACATCCGGCGAAGCAGACACGCTAACCACCTCGTTGCTGACTGAACTGTCATCCCATTGCCGCGTCGAAGTGGAAGCCGACCTGGCATTAGTCACCCTGATTGGCAACGCGCTCTCGCGCGCCGCAGGGATCTGTCAGCAGGTCTTCGCCGGCATGGAAAACCACCCGGTGCGGATGATTTGTCATGGCGCGTCCAGCCACAATCTCTGTTTCCTGCTTCCGGCAGACTCCGCAGACAATGCGATAAAGACGCTGCACCGCAGTCTGTTTGAATAACACCCCACGGCAACGGGCGGGTTGATTAACCGCCCGTTGCCGGGCCTTCTGCTTTCTTGTAACCTTCCGGCGATAAGCCTGTTATCACAATCTGACATGACCGGACTCCACATGGCAGCTCACGCTTCAAAAGATCCTTTGCATGGCGTTACGCTTGAAATGCAAGTCAATGCGCTGGTGGCCCGTTTCGGCTGGCTCGCCTTGAGTAAACGGATCAATATCAATTGCTTTAAGAACGAACCCAGCGTTAAATCCAGTTTGAAGTTTTTGCGTCGGACTCCCTGGGCACGCGCCGAAGTTGAAGCGCTGTATCTTGAATCCCTGGAAGATATCGTCCCTGAAAAAGCGGATGAGCCCACCTTTAACCCGTGGGCCAACAGTCGCATAAAGAAGAGTTAATACTCAGATGTTGCTACAAAAATCAGGCGTACTGATTGCCACCGCGCTGTTACTGGCCAGTTGCGTTTCCCGTCCTCCCAAGTCGCTCATTACCCCGCTTCCTCCGGTGGCAAAACAACCGCTACCGACCCAAACGAAAAAAAGCCACGAAACGGTACGCGGCGTCTGGTTGACGACCGTGTCGCGTCTCGACTGGCCACCATTAACCTCGGTTAATGGCAGCAGCGCTTCCGTGCGCATCCGCCAGCAGCAGGACGCCCTGCGACAGAAGCTGGACAAACTGAAAGCGCTTGGCATCAACACGGTGTTCTTCCAGGTCAAACCGGATGGTACTGCCTTGTGGCCCTCAAAAATCTTGCCCTGGTCAGATATGCTGACCGGCAGTATTGGCGCAGACCCCGGTTACGATCCACTGCAATTCATGCTGGACGAAGCCCACAAACGCGGCATGAAAGTGCATGCGTGGTTTAACCCTTATCGTGTGTCGGTGAACACCAAACCAGGCACCATCGCCGAACTCAACCGCACATTGCCGCTGCACCCCGCCAGCGTTTTTGTTTTGCACCGTGACTGGATCCGCACGGCGGGCGATCGCTTAGTACTCGATCCTGGCATACCGGAGGCGCGAGATTGGATCACCAGTATCGTGGCCGAAGTGGTGTCGCATTATCCGGTAGACGGTGTGCAGTTCGATGACTATTTCTATACAGAAACCCCGGGATCTCCCCTGAATGACAATGACACCTTCAGGAAATATGGTCAGGGATTTGCCTCAAAAGCGGACTGGCGACGGAACAATACGCAGCAGTTAATTGAGCAGGTTTCGCGCACCATCAAACAACTAAACCCCAATGTCGAATTTGGTGTGAGTCCTGCTGGCGTATGGCGCAACCGCTCGTTCGACCCGGCCGGTTCAGATACACGAGGCGCCGCCGCGTACGACGAATCGTTTGCCGATACGCGCCGCTGGGTGCAACTGGGCCTGCTGGATTATATTGCTCCACAGTTGTACTGGCCTTTCTCGCGTGATGCCGCCCGTTATGACGTGCTGGCAAAATGGTGGGCAGAGGTGGTGAAACCGACCAACACGCGTCTTTATATCGGCGTGGCGCTGTATAAAGTCGGCGAACCATCGGCAAAAGAGCCTGACTGGACGGTACAAGGTGGCGTGCCGGAGCTGAAAAAACAGCTCGATTTGAACGAAACCGTGCCGCAAATTAACGGCACGATCCTGTTCCGGGAAGATTTTCTTAATCAGCCGCAAACCCAGCAAGCCGTCAATTACATCAAAAGCCGCTGGGGGGGTTAAGGTGTTAATTAGATTAGCTTTCCATTAGTTCATCATAGAGATTACGTAGCCGTGTTCGCAAATAGAGCACGGCTTTATGTTTGCGGGATAACAGTGTCTGGACGCTAACACCGGTCTCTTCTGCCAGCGCTTTATAGCTGTAGCCCTGCAATTCCGTTTGTTCAAAGACATCCCGCTGTTCCGGTGTTAACTCTCCCAACGCTGTGTTCAACTCTGCCCATAACACGGTTTTGAGGTACTCCTCTTCCGGCGTTTGCGCCACGCCAAACAGGGTTTCCGCAATTTCATCTTCCGGAAAATCGTTCTCCTCGTCGTCACTCAAAAAACCCGATAACGGAAGCTCACGTTTTTTCCGCGCGCGATCGGTCATCTCGTTGCGCGCTGCACGGAACAGCCAGGCGGCAACGTTCTCCACCGGCTGTTCAACGTTGATTAATTGCAGGGTAATTTCCTGCAAAATATCTTCAGCATCATCACGTCCGGAGGTCCGTCCGCGGATGAACGCGCTCAGCCTCGCACGGCAGGCACTGAGCGCCGACATCAGCAACGACTCCCTCGCTATGCCGCTTTTCATCAGGTTCACTCAGCATCCGGCGTGTTGGGGTTTGCGGTTTGGGGTTTTTCAGCCTCCTCTTCACGCCCGCGCCAGCCACAGTGACCACGATGACCATGACGGCCAAATCCTTCATGACGGGCACGAATAAATTCTTCACGTTGTTCCGGCGTCATTTGCATCCAGCGTTCATGCATGCGACGGTGCCGGCCAAACATTCCCGGACGGAAACCCAGACCACCAAACAGAATGCGGCACAGCACCAGTAACCCGAGCGCCTGCCAGAAGCCTATCGTTTTCACGCCGACAATCGCCGGAAGAACGGCATTCCAGAGCGACATCACCACCAGGCCGAGAACGACCAGCAACACGACGCCAATCACCAGTGGTTTCGCAAATCGGTGACCGCCAAACCGGCGACCGCAATGATGCCCATGCATACCAAACTCTCTCATTGTGTGTTTACCTCATAACAGTAGCGAAAAATGACTTGTGATGAAGTAGACGAATGAGCCACGAAAATATTGCCGAAAAAAATAAAAAACATTCATGAAACGCTTCCCGTCCCTCCCAAATATTTATCCAACAGGTCTGCGGAAAAAGCGCTCAGGGTGAGGATATCCATGCAGCGTTCGGCAAACGCTTCCGCACTGTTGATCTCATCACTACATAACGCTCTGAACTGTTCCAGGGTGACATAGAGTCCGCTCTGATACTCAGGATATTCATCCAGAAATACCCGCTCATCAAAAACGCCATTAACGAAATCCGCGACGTTGTTAATCAGATCCGTAAACAGATCGGCTTCGCGCCGGGTTCTCGTCGTTTTCACACTTTTGTACAGCCCCAATAATCGATTCCAGAAATCATGGTTGCGACTGCTCTGGTTGATGATTTTGGTCCGTTCCGCAGGGGATAAATCGGCAGGAACATATGTTCTGAAGCGGTTAAAAACAGACGGGTTATTGTGTATTCTGGCACTGAAACGAAGCGGATATGCCACCACTTTTTTATCCAACAAATAGGCCAGTGCTTTGCCTGTGGGGACAAGACCAAATGCGCCATAGCAGGATTCCAGCTTAATTTCTCGTATGCTGCCCAGATTCAGCGGCGGGGTTTCCCGCAGCGCCAATCCTTTGATCACCTCCGACAGTTCGTACGCATCCATATAGTTAACGTTAGACGCTGCGCCATGAAGCCTCACCGTTAATATCGGGCCTTCAGCAAAGAAGCGGGCATCCCGCCCCAGCAATGATGTCAGGCGCAGGTTAGTTAATGAGATGTCGCCCGCCTGCACGCCATATTTGCTGAAAAGCTCTTCCGGAAACTGACTCGCTTTCACCACCGCATTGTTACTGGTCAGCCGCGGATCCAAACGGGCGGGATTCACCATCATGAACTCCCCCTCTCCCAGGCTGTACATCAGGTGATGTGCGGAGAAAGAGTCAGCGCCAGAATCACCGAATATCACCAGCTTACCTTTTGGCAAGGCCCCCAGTGCCGTACTGTTGGGCACCTTTTGAGGCGTAACGAAAAATTGTTTTACCGAACGGTTGATCTCAGTACCCGCCTGCTGAGTCCCGGACTTAAACAGAGGCGTTAATATGGCTTGCAACGCCAGCGCCTGCTCTGGTGCCAGTTCACCTGACTGTCGTAAAAGGTCAGTAGATTTGGTGAGCACCGCCTGGGCATCAGCAACCGTCTCTGTTGCCTGCTCTGCCAGCGTTTTCAGCGTTAGGCTTTCTTCTCTAATAATCTCTTTCGGTTCCGCCGCAATAAGGTGTATATCACGAGTGTCACCGCCCCGGCGTCGAAAGGTGGTTCCAGTAAATTCACCCAACTGTTCGGCGGTGATGATCTGCTTACCCTCTCCTAACGCAGGATCAAGCACATTATTCTTCACCCCGGCAAACCGGCCATTACCCAGACTGACCATTATATGGACTGGCCTGGCCTCCATAGCCGATAAAGCAGGATCGGTCGCCGTAAAGAGCAGCACATCACCCTGCCGCACCCGCAACAGGCTTTCCATACTGTCAACAGTCTGCGTACGCGCAAACAGTGATTTCACATTCACAAACTCCGGTTCACCTGTCGCCTGTTTCAGCCCTTTACGTAAAGCATCCCCGGGCCCACGACTAAGAAGTTCTGCATTTTCCAGTAAATCAACGGCATAGTCCCAACTAACATCAGAGACAACGTCTGTCAGCCTGCTGCGCCTCGCGGCCTCTCGTACCGGATTGGAAAAACCGAGCCCTATCACCGGCATTTTTTTTTGTGTACCCGCGACTGTGTCGGCAACCTGGGTAGCAGGGTAATACCAGCTCGGCCGCAACAGTACTTTGGCATTCGGAATAAGCGAATTCGGGCCATAGAAAAAATACTTGCTGAACGGCCCGAAATCGGTAGTTGCCGCCGCACGGGTCGGGTAGTCGCCGTATTTAATCAAACTCCGGCTGGTGAGATTGGCATATTTTTGCGCCCATAATGCTTCTGGTAAAATGATCGGTCCATTTAATTCAGCATATATGCCACCAAATTGAGCGGCAGTAAGGTCGAAAACATAGTCACCGCCCTTTTCACCTCTACGCGCAACAATAACGTAATGATTTACCGGTTTTCTATCGGTTCCATGAATGAAAAATGCCATGGCACGGTAACGAATTTCTTCAAAACCATTCCTGGCAAGATAAGCGGCGACATAAGAAGAGACATATTCACATTTCTCTTTTGGGTAATTGATCGACTGTGATATTTCACCAACCTCTCTCATTTTTGTCAGATATTCTTGTGCATCAAATTCATTCCCACCATTCAAATTTTCCAGAACCTTTTCTTTTTTTAAATCTTCACGCATCTGTTGGATTCCCATCACCACGTCATCACGGCTTGATGCTCGTTTTCCTCCACCACGCAAGCCTCCGTACGCAATGTTTATTTTCCATTTTCCATTTTCAAAAACAATAGGTTCACCGTAGGCGAAACGCCCCGGATTTTTCGGGTCGACTGTGCGCCATGTATAGGATGCATCATCCCAGCGTATCTGGTAGGTATTGTCGTCTACACTAATGTAATACTCTTTATTCTGATTATTGATAGTGGAAGGAACATAAACCTCAGCATCTTTTACTTTACTTTTATACATTTTCCATATATCCACATCCGTGCGTGCGTATTTTTTATTAATCCCACGAGTCTGGGCAATCGGAACGTCCTCGGGCACCAGGACACGAAGATTTTTTGTTTTACTGATACGATGGATGGTGAAGCGGGTGATCTCTTTAATTGCTAATGGATCAATCATATCAATCAATGCCATCATGCTAATTTTTGTTATTTTTAAGGCACTAAATGCAGCGTCCTTCGCCATTTCCTTAAGGACATACAGTTGCAGTGATTTACCAGCAAGACCGTTTTTTAATCCCTGCTGCAAAAAAGTGGAAATCCCTTTCATCCGGCTAATGACAGATGCTATCTGTACACCTGCACTGACGGCAATAAATACTACACCGATGGTATCAAGCAGTACGGATTCCATATCAACTTCGTATTCTTCATTTGTCGCGTAGTGGTAAATCTCACGATAAAAAGGAATCATAACAAAAGCGATTTTTTGCAATATGAATGGTGTATATAGCTCTCTTCTTTTAACCTCAGCAGAATTATTCAGCACCGCACGAATACTGGTATTTAGCAAAGAAATGACATTATTACCAGGCTGTGTGGCATTAATATTTCGATGATAAATAATGCCATAGTCACTATTTTCTGAAAACGGTGAAGGATACTCTATGCCGTTATCAGAATTGTACAGAAACGCTTTTATCAAATTTTTCTTAGTGATCTCCCAGCGCTCTCTGAAAAGACCTATTCCCATTCCGCCATATTGTTTAAGAAAAGTATTAGAGTACAGCTCAAGATATTCATCAAAGCTAAATTTTGCGTCAGGGTTTATTTTTGTTATTTCATTCAAAAAAACATTAGCATTCATCTGATTAGCGCTAAAAACCCGGCTAAACATGGCACCAGGAAATAGCGAAAAGAAGATCCAGCGATTGTCATGCAACTGGATAAAAAGCATTTCACCGGGCATGCGGTTAGCATCTGTATCGGTAACCTTCACTTCAAAACGTAATCTTTTTTTGGTTTTTTTGAGAAGATCGGCTAACGATACTCCAGAAAATAACAAAAGAGTTTTAGCCAGCTCACTGGCATCGTAAGTGCTGTATTTTTCTTTATAAACCCTGAATTGTTCATTATAATCTGATTGATTTTCAAAATACTCACTACTGAGTACACCTGAAAGTGAAGTATAACCTTCCGGTATTTTAGTAATCTCGGTTAAAGGATTAAGATGATAAACATCAGTATAGTAATCATCGACTATTTTGGTAATATCCTGACCTTGTAGATTACTGATTTTTTTGTTATTTTTTAAGAGCCAATAAAGAATTGGCGCAAGAAAAAAGGAGTCCTCTGTATTTTCATTAAACTGAAAGTTATTTTTATTTATTTTTTCTGCTTGCTCATTGACCCAAACGATATCTGTATAATCATTTGCCAGAGAATGTTTTTCAATACCAATGGCAGTTAAGCGATTCACCAGGGAATTGAAAATGCTTTGTTGTTCTGACATTCTGATCACTAAATCTCTGGCAATTCGTATCGTTTTCAACTCATGAAGTTCTTTCTCGCTGTATGCTTCTCTCTCTTTTACCAACATTTTGACTTCCTGGAGGGCAAGCGTAATAATTGCTTCTTCTGTAGCCAGCGACGTGCTGTTTTGATCTGTGGTGTGTCTCAGATTGGTACCGAGTGTATTTTTTGCCAGGATAACACCCTGATCATAACCCGAATATTTTTCACTATGCAATTGTATCTGCTTATCATATTGAGTGGTTTTCTCCCGAATGTTATCAGCGATTTTTTGGAGTTGTTTTTTTTCAGATTCTAATATTTTTATTTTTTCTTGTTCTTCCTTGGCGCGAGTGATTTCCTTATTACCGTCCGGTGCATTAAACTGTTCCTTAATGTTGCGCATATGAATCTGTCTTCGATTATCCGCTTCGGCTATTTTTCTGCTTACCTCTGCAATCTTAAGATCAACATTATAGCTCTCCAACAATTTTTTCTTTTTTTTAATATCCTGTACGACCAGGCGAGAATGCCAGGCAGCATAGATTTCTGTCGTATCGACAAGTCCGGTAGAGAAAGCATGATAGTAGGTATTCAGTAACGGCTCATTCCATTCATTTTTTTTCGCAGCAGGAAGCAACTGTTCTGTATAATGCATTTGTTGTTGCCTGCGTACCAGTTTATTTTTTAATATTAAAAGCTTACGCAGTTTTTCATTATCTGGTTCTGTATAAAGACGATAGAACTCCTGGTCAATAATCTGTAACAGTAATTGCAAAAGTGTATTCCAGCTAACATAATCATGCCCTGATAAGGCATGAAACAGAGCATGACGTATTTCTCTGGCAAGATCAGTATTAATCAATAAACTGCTAATCGCATCACTAATAACCTGTGGTGCTTCCACTGCAGTTTCCCCGGCGTATTCCCACATGCCTTTGTAATTATGAACAATCACATTAACCGTTTCGTCTTTTTTCTTAACAGAAATAACACCCACATTGCCGCCAAGGAAAACAAACGGCCACCAGGCTTTATTCAGAAAAATATAGAGATCGCCATTAGGCTGACGGTAAATACCCCCATCGCCCTCCAAAGATGCCGGGAAACCCGCCGTGCGGGTATCATAACTCCAGAGCCTGGCCTCTTCTGTTAACCACGCCGACGCGGTGGTATTTTCAGGTCGTTTCCCGGTTCCGGTGGTCGGCGTTTGATCCTTATCTCCCCACTGTTGGCTCTGACGGTCTTTAAAGATATTGACGGTTTTTGCCGTACTGTCATTACGTTTTTCATAAATCGTTGCGTTGTCATATACCGTAGACGAAGCGGTTGTTTTGGTGAGTGTAACTGGCCAGAAATTAGTGGCCGCGTAAATAAACGTTTCTCCGGATGCCGACTCGTAAATTCCCCGTTCTTTCTGGGTCTTAAAATCGCCTGGTGAGGGTTGCATGGCATTACGTGGGTCAAACTCTTTTTCAATCCTCTCATCGATATCCCGCGAGACAACAGACACGCCGGGCATAACCATTGGTCTGATCGTGGTTGCCGTATCCCATGTATTTTCTTTGCGCAGGACATACACATATTTCGCACCTGTGATAATCACCCCTACGCTGTCGCTGACAAAGATAAACGGCCAGTATTTCCCTTGCAGACAGATATAGAATTTATCATCCTGATAAATCGCCCCCTCATGGCCCACCGCCATCTGGTTGTATTGAAAGGTGTTACCTGCCCCCCAGCTTTGCGCAAGCTGAACCAGCGATGGCGACGCTGAGGTCACCTCGGGTTTACCCTTCACTTCGGGCAACGTTGTCACCGCCGCTGGCAGGGACTCCTCCGGCGGGAGATCAAGGAACCATTTATGAGAGTCATATTTAAAAAAAATGGGCAGGGAAGGATTATTTTCAACGATCAGTGATGTTGTGGCATAAAGCCATGCACTGACACCCTCCAGAGAATTCGCATAGACATCAATATAACGGTAGTTACCGGCGACAAACAGGTAGTTATAGTTGCCTGACGTATAGATTTGCTCATCGCTCATGTCCAGACCGATAGCCGCGACGGAAGCATTAACTCTGCTTGCCGGTGGGAATCTTTCGCGTACGGCTTTATCCAGCCCGGCATCAACACGTGTGCTACGTGGTAACGGCGGCCATATTTTTTCCTCCGCTTCCGGCGCGGGTGTCGTGCTCTCATCGGCCAGCAATCTTCGCCCCACGGCCCGGCGGACCCGGTCATGTATTTCCGGCTGCGGAAGGTCAATGACTATCTGGTAATCCCTCTGCGCCAGCACGGCCTGCAACGCTGTCAAATCCTCTTCGCTCAGAACGTCCTGC